>JAFSAW010000003.1 GCA_017442085.1 Oscillospiraceae bacterium
CTACATTGTGTAGAATAAAATCATAGATCGGTCTACTTATTGTAGAATGAGGTGATTGTATGAGTGAATATAAACTTGGTATTGTAGAAAGCAGATTTGCAGATATTATATGGCAAAATGAGCCGCTGGCTTCCAGTGAGCTGGCAAAACTGGCTTTTGATAAACTTGAGTGGAAAAAATCCACCACCTATACTGTGCTTAAACGCCTTTGCGACCGCGGTATATTTGCAAACGAAAACGGCACTGTAAAAGCTTTGATAAGCAGAACAGAATTTTATGCCCTTCAAAGCGAAGAAGTTGTCAACGACAGCTTCAGCGGCAGTCTGCCTGCTTTTGTGGCAGCATTCAGCAGCCGCAAAAAGCTGAGCTATGAAGAAATAAATCAGCTTCAGGATATGATAAACAAAATGAGGGGGTAATGTTATGGCAAAATTCTCTTTTTTATCCTATAAACTATTCCCTTCTGTTTTAAATATGAGCATAACCGCAACGGTTGCTGTTTTAACAATAGTTGCTTTTAGAGCTGTATTGCGTTCTACCCATACTTTAAGCCGTAAAAAAGTACCTGCCGGTGTATTTTATGCACTATGGCTTGTGGTATTGTTCCGCTTGCTGTGCCCGTTTTCCATAACATCCGAAAGGTCGTTTTTTACACAGTACGACAGCCCGATTTCCCGCACAAGTGATAATGTATCGGTTATGGAATATGTACCTACCGATATTGTTCACACTGAATACCCAACCATAAATTCACCTGCAGGTTTTGTAAACCATATTGTAAACCATTATCTGCCCCAGGGAGAAGAACAGCTGCGTGCTGACCCATTGGAAGCGCCTGTTGCCATTGCAACAAACATATGGTTTACCGGTATATTCGCCATGGCAATGTATGGCCTGCACAGCTATCTTGCACTTAAGAAAAAGCTTGTGGGCGCATTGAGATTAAAGGATAATATTTATCTTTGCGATTACATAACTTCACCATTTGTCACCGGAGTTATCAGACCCAGAATCTATCTGCCCTCTACCTTAAGTGAAAAAGAAACAGAATATGTTATCGCCCACGAAAAATATCATATAAAACGTTTTGACCATATATTCAAACTGCTGGCTTTTATAGCATTGACCTTGCATTGGTTTAATCCTTTTGTATGGTTTGCCTTTGAATTTGCAATGCGTGACATGGAAATGAGCTGTGATGAAGCGGTTATCAAAAAACTGGGTGATGATATACGCAGCAGTTATTCACAATCTCTGCTTAACTTTGCTACAGGCAAGCATATTTTTGCAGGTGCTCCCCTTGCCTTTGGCGAAGGTGATGTAAAAACACGCATAAACAACCTTTATTTAAGCGAAAAACCAACCATTATCAACACTGCATTTATTGTTATTATCGCTGTTATACTGGCTTCTCAGCTTATGCTTAACCCCGACACCTCCAAAGGTCAGATTTTGTATAACGGTATGATTTATCAGCAAAGTGGTTCACCTCTTATAACAATACCGGGTGAGCGCAGCAAAAACATAGGCGTTCTGGGTGAAATCGTTGATAAAAATGCACCGCTGACTGCAGAATTAAGCGGCAAAAATATAGACAATATAAATCTTAACCTGCCGATATTTATAAATGAAGAAACCCCCGAAACCATATTTTTAACCACAGGTGACGGCTGGGTGCCTTTTACTGCACCGTCAATGGAATATGCAAATACAGAAAGCTGGATTGACCCAGTTTACAGCGATGGCTGGGACACCACATACGGCTGGAGTATTGACTATACAATCAACCTTGCTGATGATGTGATATGGTACGGAATATACGAAGATATTTACAAAAAAGGTGAACTTGTGGTTTCTGCCCCTGTTGTATATTATTCTGCCGAAGATGACGGCACCACCGAACATAATATTGGTGGTGTATCAATAAAAGAGCATCGCGGCATGAGAATTTCCATTGCCAACAGCATAGATGATTTAACTTTTCAGTATACTCACAACAATTATGTTACATCAAGCAGAAAGATAGCTTTGCCTGATGAAGAATATGCTTCTATGGGTATAAAACCTGCATTTAACACCGATATAGGAAGTTTTAAACTGCTTTCCAACGACAGCTTTGATTTGCTTGCTGTCTCCCTTGCCACCGATGACAATGGTGCCATTTATGCAGACCATACAAACCCTGAACAAGCTTGTGTGGTGGTGTACAGATTTGTTACATCCACAACACCACTCAGGTAAAATAAAAAACTCACCGATTTAATTATCCAATATCATTAAGTTAATCGAAATTGAAAAGTATCAACTTAATATAATAAACTAAAATGTCATTCTGAGCACAGCGAAGAATCTCTATATTTAATCAAACCGAGAGATTCTTCGGAGTTAAAACTCCTCAGAATGACATATTTTTTATTAATATTTTGTTTATTTATTAAGTTCTCTCACCTTCTGTGCGGAATAAAGCACTGCTGCACGGGAAGCATCAAAGGTTGTGCCGCCCTGCATAAAGGTTGTGTACGGTGCACGCACAGGTGCATCACAGCTTAATTCAATGGACGAACCCATTGTGAAAGAGCCGCTTGCCATAATAATATCGCTGTCATAACCAGGCATTGGGCTTGGATATGGTGTTGCAAAGCTGTCAATAGGGCTCATATGCTGGATAGCCTGACAGATTGCAATAAGATTTTCGGCATTTTCTGCAGCGATGGATGTGATGATATCGTTTCTGTCCTCGCTGTAGTGCGGATCGGTTGCAAAACCGATTTTGTTGTAAAGACAGGAAGCATAGATGCTTGTTTTGATTGCATTTGCTGTTACCATTGGTGCAAAGTAAACACCAAGATACATACTGCGCATAACTTCCAGTGTGCAGCCGATTTCACGGCCTGTGCCAGGTGCTGTAAGACGGTGACCGCATTTTTCAACAAGGTCTGCACGGCCTGCTATGTAACCGCCGGTTGGTGCAATACCGCCGCCAGGGTTTTTGATAAGGGAACCTATAATAAGGTCTGCCCCGTATGCACAAGGTTCTTCTGTGTGAGTAAACTCGCCATAGCAGTTGTCAACTGTAACAATGATATCAGGATTGCCTTCTTTTGCTGCTTTGCAGATTGCACCAATCTGTTCAAGAGTAAGTGCTTTGCGGGTTGCATAGCCACGGCTGCGCTGAATATGGCATACATTTGATGTTTTTGCCATTTCTCTGATGCCTTCAAGGTCAGGTTCGCTGTCCGGAAGCAAATCCACCTGCTGATAATTAATACCGTAATCCTTAAGTGAACCATAATTTTCGTCGCTTCCGTCCACGCCGATAACACCAAGCAGAGTGTCGTATGGTTTGCCTGTTGCGCACATAAGTGTATCACCTGCACGGAGAACACCAAACAGTGCAACTGTAAGTGTGTGTGTGCCTGACATAAAGTTATGGCGGCAAAGTGCATCTTCTGCACCTACAATATCCGCCCAAAGTCTGTCCAGCCCGTCACGGCCCATATCATCATAGCCGTAGCCTGTTGTACCGACCAGATGCTGTGCTGAAATGCGGTTTTCTTTAAAAGCTTTAAGCACTTTAAGCTGGTTGTACTGCTGAACTTCTTCCACCTTTTCAAAATATGGCTTACAAAGTGCCATAACTTCTTTATCTATTGCAAGAAGTTCTTTGTCTATATCAAAAAACTGTCCTATCATTTTACTTTTACCTACTCTTTGTATACTGTTATTGCGTCCACTGCTTTAAAACCCATTTTTTCATAAAACGGTTTCAGGACATCTTCGCACTTTAAAATTATTCTTTTATCACTGTGTTTATAAATAATATGGTTTAAAACACTTTCTGCAAGACCCTGTCTGCGATATTCCGGCAAGGTTGAAACAAATGTTATATAAACACTGTCTTCTCCATAAGCTGTTGCTATTGCACCGCTGGCAATTCTGCCGTCTTTTTTAACATAGTATATGTCCGCTATTCCCTTGTTCATTTTGCGGGTAAAATTGGAATATACAATATCAAAACACAGATTGTGAAAATTTGTACAGCAGAATTTTATAAACGAATACATATTTTCATTTGTAATGACTGCTTCGTCTTTCTGTGCACCCTTGCCTGCATATTCCATAATATGCAGTTTTCTGTCCACCGTCATAGGCAGATTTTTTATCTGACTTTCAATGGAACTTACACCGCAGAAATTGCAGAATGTAAGCAGTTCTTCCAGCTCATCTGCTGTGGGTTTGCCGCACAGTGTAAGATTGACCCCCGAAAGCATAAATGCACAGTTTTCTGAAATATAGAAGCTGTTTGTTTCCTTTATCTGTCCGCTTACATAGTCAGCATATATCTTCTGCCCCAGAAAACCTGAATTATTGATTATCTGCAGAAACTTCTGTGGATTTTCTGTTGCGTTAACTATCATAATTTATTTACCAGTTCTTTATAATGTCTGCCGCGAACTTCAAAGTTTGGATACAAGTCAAAGCTTGCAGATGCAGGAGAAAGGCTTACAACATCGCCTTCAGCTGTGTTTTCATACATAAGCTGAACAGCCTGTTCCATACTGTCTGCGTGAAGAATTTTTATATCACTGTTTTCAAAATCAGCGTGTTCACGTACAACTTTTTCAATTTTAGGGCCAGTCTGTCCCATAACCACAAGAAGTTTTACATGGTCAAGAATTGGTTTTGCCAGTGGTTCGTAAGGAATGTTTTTATCATAACCGCCGGCGATAATACAGATTTTCTGCGGAAATGCTTTAAGGCCTGCAATTGTTCTTGTTGGGCTGGAAGCGATTGAGTCGTTAAACCACTGAACGCCATTAAGGGTGCGCACAGGTTCAATGCGGTGTTCAACGCCTTTGAACTCTCTTGCAACCTTTGCCATAATTTCGTCAGAAACATCACCTTCCACCGCTGTAAATGCAGCAAGCAGATTTTCAAGGTTGTGCAGCCCGCGCAATGCAACTTCACTCTGGTGAACAATGCGTCTGCCGTCTATTGTAAGGTAACCTTCATCATCAATAAAACCGCCGTTGTCGATTTTTGAAAGACGTGTAAAGAAGCGTACTGTCCCTTTTACATCTGCTTCCATACCTTTTGAAACATCGTTTTCAAAGCCGAGAACTGCCTTGGAATTTTCGTTCTGATAAAGCAGGATATTGCGTTTTGCATCGATATATTCCTGCATATCCTTGTGATGGTCAAGATGGTTAGGTGTAACGTTTGTAACAACTGCAACATCAGGAGACTGTTTCATGCTGATAAGCTGAAAACTGGAAAGTTCTACAACTGCTACATCGGTCTCTTCAACTTCTTCTGCGATTGGCAGAAGTGCACGACCGATATTGCCTCCAAGATAAACCTTTCTGCCGCTTTCTTCCAGCATTTTTGCAATAAGGCTTGTTGTGGTTGTCTTACCGTCAGAGCCTGTCACCGCATACATTTTGCATGGGCAAAGGCGGAAAAACAGTTCCATTTCACTGGAAACTTCTGTTCCGTTGTTAAGTTCGTCCTGAAGTTCCTTTGTAAAAAATTCAAAACCCGGAGTTCTCATAATCAAATCCTGATTTTTAAGACCGTCGAGATAGTTTTCTCCCAAAGAAAGATTTATATTTAATTCTTTTAATGTTTCGGCATAGTCACCGAAACCGCCAAGTTCTTTTTTGTCGCAAAGGGTTACAACTGCACCTTTTTTGGCAAAGATTTCGATAAGCTGTTTGTGGCTTACACCTGCGCCGATAAATGCAACCTTTTTGCCTTTTAATCCGTTATAGAATTTTTCTGCTTTGATATTCATACAGTCACCTCTGTAAAACATATTTCTATATCTAATATATTATATTCTTTTATACAAATTATATCAAGTGTTTAGATAAAAGCTGTCAAAATGCCGAAAAATAATTTTTCTTTATTTATATAAGTTTACAAAGTTTTGTTTTTCGTTGATATTGACCTGAAAAAGTGATAATATATAAGTTAGGAAAATTTGTATTTCTCTTGTAAATAAGGAGATATTTTATGTTTGATTTCGATAAAGATTTTGGCAGCAAGCTTTTCAGTGACACTGTTATGAAACAGCGTTTAAGACCTGAAATTTACGAAGCTGTAAGAAAAATACGCGATGAAGGTATGGCCTGGGACCCTGCAGTTGCAGACGAGGTTGCCGAAGCTATGAAAAACTGGGCAATGGAACTTGGTGCAACACATTTTGTGCATTGGTTTTCCCCGCTTACCGGCACAAACAGCGGCAGACATGACAGCTTTCTTGATGGCAGCAAAGACGGCAAGCCTATCATTAAATTTTCAGGCAAACTGCTTTCCAAAGGCGAAAGTGATGCCTCCAGCTTTCCGTCAGGCGGTTTGCGTTCCACCTTTGAAGCACGCGGATACACTGTGTGGGATGTGACTAGCCCTTGCTATGTTATGGGCACAACACTTTACATTCCAACAGCTTTTGCTGCTTTTACCGGCGAAGCTCTTGACCAGAAAACACCACTTCTTCGCTCAACTCAGGCTGTTAACAAGCAGGTTGTAAAGGTTATGAATCTGCTGGGCTTTGATGACATAAAATCTGTAATGCCAACTGTTGGCGCAGAGCAGGAATATTTTCTTGTTGACAAAGAGTACTATTCCAAACGTCTTGATATAAAAATTACCGGCCGCACAATTTTTGGCGCAAAACCGCCAAAAGGTCAGGAAATGTGCAACCATTACTATGGCAGCACAAAAGACCGTGTAAGAGACTATATGCGTGATGTTGACCGTCAGCTGTGGGAACTTGGTGTGCCAAGCAAAACAGAACACAACGAAGCTGCCCCGGGACAGTTTGAGGTTGCCTGCGTTTACAGTGACGCAAATATTGCCTGCGACCACAACCAGATTGTTATGAACATTCTGCGAAAAACCAGTGTTAAACACAATCTTGCCTGCCTGCTGCACGAAAAACCATTTGTAGGTATTAACGGCAGCGGCAAACACGACAACTATTCCCTTGCAACCAATACAGGTGAAAATCTTTTAAACCCCGGTGAAAATCCTGAAGAAAATATAAAATTTCTCATTACCCTTGCAGCATTTATCAAAGGCGTTGATGAACACGCTGACCTGCTGCGCCTTTCTGCTGCTGTAAGCGGCAACGATTACCGCCTTGGCGCACACGAAGCACCGCCTGCAATAATCTCAATTTATCTTGGTGATTATCTGCAGGGTATTCTTAACAAGATTTCTTTGGGCGAAGATGCTCATACCGAAGAACACCACAAACAGATGAATCTTGGTGCAAAGGTGCTTTCCTCCTTTGAACTGGATGAAAACGACCGCAACCGTACAAGCCCGTTTGCTTTTACCGGTTCAAAATTTGAATTCCGTATGGTTGGTTCTTCCCAACCTATAGGTTTTGTAAACACTGTTATCAATGCGCTGGTTGCAGTAAGTATGAAAGAATTTGCTGCAGAGCTTGAAAAAGCTGATGACAGAATTGCAAAGGCATATGAAATTGTTGGTGATGTTTATAAAAAACACGGCAGAGTTATCTTTAACGGCAACGGTTATTCACAAGAATGGGTTAAGGAAGCAGAAAAACGCGGTTTGCCAAATATTAACTGCACAATAGATGCTATCCCAATGATGATAAAACCGGAAAACATCGAGTTCTTTGCAAAAGCACATACATACAGCGAAGCTGAGTGTCACGCAAGATACGAAATTCTGATGGAAAACTATGTTAAAACCATTACTGTAGAACTTAACACAGCACTTGAAATGGTAAACAGAATGTATCTGCCTGCAGGTGCAAAATATCTTGGAAAGCTGGCAGAAGGCAACCATTTCGGCTACAAAACAGGAGTTTTGTGCCAGGCTGCAATCAGACATCAGAAACAGATTGCAAAACTGGTTGATGAGATTTCGGAATATACCCAGAAGCTTACAGCTTCCTTTGATGAGGCGCTTGCACACAGCGACAAAATGGAACAGGCAAAAGGTTTATACTTTGCTTTGCGCGATGACCTTGGTGCTTTGAGAAAAGCTGTTGATACTCTTGAAATGTATATGCCTAAAGACGAGTGGCCAACACCAAGCTATACAGATTTGCTGTTCTATCTGTAATTTAATAAATGTAATTATATAAAAAAACAGCTGTTTCTTTGAATAAGAAACAGCTGTTTTTATTATTTTTACAAACCAAGGGAATTAACAAGAAAATCTATAATTCTGTTTCGGTAGTCATCAATAAAAATATTGTCCTTTGACTCACTTACGTCCGAATCAACAAAATATTTATTTGTACTTTTTCTTATTGATAACGAATCCAATGGCCAGCCCTCGTGGCGTTTTGATGACGCCTTACTTATCATAAAGAAAGAATCTGTTCTTGTAATTTCCCCATTATCCATAAATGAAATAATTTTTCCTTTGTTGTACACTGCTATACCATCCAGATAAAAAGCAGTTACCTTTCCACCTAAAGATGAAATCAGATTTGAATAATATTCTATCATTTCATCATCATTCAATCGTTTATTACCATATGGCATTCTGATATTCAATCCCGGTTGCCTGCTGTCAGTTAAATGTAATTCCTCAAAATACAGCCCCGAATCATTACATATAACAACATCGAAATAATCCGAATAAAACTTCGCCTTAATTATAGCATTTTCTTCTGGTGTTTTTCCTTTTTCTTCAGGCTCTGCAGTTATGTTCAAATCTTTAAGTGTATATAAATTAACATTATAACCTGACAACAAATCGGCAAAACGTTTTACTTTTGATGGATTTGTTGTACCTAATAAAACTTTCATATTATTCTAGTTCTCAATACCTTTTCTAGAATTGATACCTTTATCGTATGGATGTTTGATTTTTTTAACTTCAGAAATATAGTCTGCAATTTCGCAAAGTTCAGGACCAGGATTGCGGCCTGTGAGAACAATCTCCAGTTTCTCAGGTTTGTTTTTAAGAAACTCAAGTGCTTTTTCGTTGTCTATAAACTGCAGCTCATAACAGGACATAAATTCATCCATTACCAGCATATCTGCATCACTTTCAACTGCAAGCTGAACGGCTGTTTCAAACTGACGTGTGTATGCAGCTTTTGCTTCTGCCTTTTCTTCTTCTGTCATATTCCACACAAAACCAAAGTTCTTTTCGCAGAAAACAAGCTGAAGATTTGGAATTTCACGCAGAATTTTAAGTTCGCTGGAATAATCACCTTTCATAAACTGTGTAAGCACAACCTTCATACCGCTGCCAAGAGCACGCACTGTAAGGCCCATTGAAGCTGTTGTTTTACCTTTGCCGTCACCGCAGTAAATATGGATTAAACCTTTCATAATCATTCTCCTTTATATCAAAAGAATTATTCTTCACAAATAAAATACAATAAAAAACAAATCGCAAGCAAATCTGCACAGCCGCCGTGACTGATGTTGAGTTTTACAAATTCGTCATTCAATGCTGCAAATTCTTCTGCAAAATTATCGCTTTCAAGTATCTGTGCAGTTTTTTGCTGCACTTTTTTTAATGTATCAGTGTCTGAACGCTTGATAACATTTGTATCTTCCAGCTGTGACATAAGCAGACACAGTGTTTTTGCTCCTGCTGTGTCAACACCATCACCTTTATTCAGACACTCTTTAAGCAGTTCAAATGCAGGCTTTACTGCGGGATATCCTGCTGCCGCCTGCCCGCGTATACCTTTGATTTTCTGCTGCTCAAAAAGCTGTTTGCCGAAAGATTTGTGTGCATTCTTATCTTCAAAATCCGCAAGAGAAAGCTGTGCCATCTGTGAGCAGATTTTCATAATATTATCAGCAGTTGCCTTTTTGCCGTTTTCAGCAAGATATGCTGCTGCCGCAACAATAAGCCCAAAGGAAAAAATTGCACCTTTGTGTGTGTTGATACCACAAGTATACTGATACATTTTGTTTTCAGCTTCAAGGCCAAGATAGCGCAGATTATTAAAAATATGCTGCGGTGTTTTGTCACTAAGTTCAACAGCTTTTAAAGCGCACTTTTTAAAATAATCGTACAGTGCTGCGGAACTGTTGATAAAGGTGTAAAAATCCATATCCTTGTGTGAGCCATTATTTTCCCTGTCCACAAGCCCCGGTTTTGGGGTAACCGACACTTCATACATCAAAGCCTTTACTGCACTTTGTGCCAATCGGTCTGCATACTGATTATTAAAATAGTTACATATACGGGCAATAAAATTCTGCTGAAGTTCTTCCACGCTGTGTCTGCGGGAACGTGCACATCCGCTGCCGTCACTGCCGCAAATCATACAGCTTCTGCCGTCCATACCGATATCAGCACGGCTTACCTTTTCACCGTCAGGTTTTATAACATCAATATCAAACAGTCTGCCAAGCTCAAAATTATCCTCTATCTGAACCATCAGGCGTTTGATTTCAAGCGGATTCCTCTGTAAAGCTATATAACTTTCCACACCTGTTTTTTCAATATACTGTTCTGTTTTTATGCCTTCTATGCCATATTGCTGAAGCATAAGGAGTATTTTTGATACACCCTCGGAATATGCTTTTTCTATGCAATCAGAAATTTTATACGGACCTGCAATATTCATTGTAAAACAGATAAGACAGCTGCATTCTTTCAGCAGCGCTTCCTGCCGTGCCACCCTTGTTTCTCTTGCCTGCAGCATCATTGGCAGGTCGACATAATTTTCCTGATTTTTTAATTTTTCTATTTCAACGCTACTTTTTATAACGGTAACCTTCTTTTTCTAAATATTCATAAGTTGTTGGCGGCACAAGATTTTTTGTGCCTTCAATATCGCCTTTGTGCAGATAATCGCGCACAACAGAAGCACTGATTGCCCTGCCGTCACATTCCTTGCGCTGAATTTCCACCACTTCAATACCATAAGAAGACAGCACAGCTTTCATCTGCTGATTGTAGGCATTTGTAACCTGACAGGTTGGCTCGGTGCCAACAAATCGCTTGGTGATATTCATCTTCTTTGCAAAATGTTCGCAGAAAATTTTAAGGTCAAGAATACAGTTTGCATCCTCTGCTTTGGAAATATCCTTGATAAAATATGTCGGGAACACTGCAGAAGAAATGAGATAGTCACTTGTCTGGTGTACAATGACATTTGGTATATCTGCTACACCTTTTTTTACAAGGTCATAACGCACCGCCGCAGGAAATTCGCTTTTATCTTCACTGAGTACAAACAGATGCAGTGTATCACACTGGCTTGCCGCTGTTTCCACGAGATAGCGGTGACCGTTTGTAAACGGGTTACAGTTCATAACAATGGCGCCGATATTTTCACCGCTGTCACCTTTTGGCAGACTGTCGATATATCTGTCGATACCGTTGCGGTCATTTTCCATAAGCAGAATATCTTCTGTATGTGTGATAGGATAAAAGCCCATATCGCTGAACATCTGATAGTTTTTTGGTTTTGTGAAAAGAAAAAGATGTTTTATCCCTTTTTCGTTTGCACGGTTAATCATAAGGGTAACAACCCTTGGAGAAAGGCCGTATCCCTGATAGTTTTCAGATACAGCAATACATTTGAGGACATTTGCATGGAGCGAGCAGGTTGCGGCAATATTTCCGTCACCGTCCACAAGGTTAACTGTTTCTTCTATCTGCTGGTCATATCTCAAATCCTGTTTTGCCAGAAATTCTTCCAGTTTTTTGCGCTTGCGCGGATTTAAAGGTGAGCCAAACTCCTCGTAGAAATTGGTATATTCCATTTTACTCCTCCGATTTTTTATTTTAACAGAAACCCTACCACCTAAGTGATAGGGTTTCCGCTATTTATATTATAACTCAATTATATATCTGTTACAATAATTATTCTGTTACAACTTTTTTGATTGTGTCGATAACTGTGCCGTCTCTGTAAAGAACTTTAGCAACAACTTTGGAATCATCAAGTTTGATTGGTTTTGGAACACCTGTGATTTTTTCTGCAATTGCTTTGAGTTCGTCAATTTCAACTACAGGAAGACCTGCTTTAACAAGTTTTTCTTTAAGTTCCGGTCTGTTAGGGTTAACAGCGATACCTCTCTGTGTTACAACAACGTCTACAGTGTGGCCCGGTGTTGTGATGCATGTTACACGGTCAACGATAAGTGGAAGACGTGCACGAACCAGCGGAGCGATGATGATTGCAAGTTTGGAACCTGCTGCTGTGTCAGCGTGGCCGCCTGAACCGCCCATGATGTAACCGTTGGAGTCTGTATGTACGTTTACGTTGAAGTCAAGGTCAACCTGTGTTGCACCAAGAAGAACAACGTCAAGGCTGTTAACAGCAGAGCCGTTTACGCCTGCGTACTGGCTTGCGGAAACTTCCATGTGGTTAGGGTTGTTTTTGATGGATTCTACAGCGTCAAGGTCGAAGCACTGAACGTCGATAAGAGCTTTGAAGCAGCCTTCGTTAAGCATTTCTACCATATATTTTGTGATACCGCCCATACCAAAGCTGCCTTTGATATTGTCTTCAAGCATCATTTCTTTGATGTATTTAGCTGCTGCAAGTGTTGCACCGCCTGCACCTGTCTGGAAGGAGAAGCCGTCTTTGAGAAGGCCGGAAGCTTTAACAACTTTAGCTGCATACTGAGCCATTTTAAGACCTACAGGGTCTTTTGTGATTTTTGTTGTACCGGAAACGATACCGCTTGGTTCGCCGATTTTGTCAACTACAACAACGTGGTCAACATAAACTTCAGGAATGGAGAAACCAACTACAGGATATTCAACAAGGTTATCTGTGATACATACAACTTTGTCTGCATTGTAAGCGTCTGCAAAAGCATAACCCATGGAACCGCAAGCAGATTTGCCGTATTTACCTGTCATATTACCGCGGTTGTCAGCTGTTGGTGCTGCAACAAAAGCAACGTCGATGTGGCTTGTACCCTTTTCCATATCGGATGGACGGCCGCCGTGGCTGCGGAAGATAACAGGATTTTCCATAACGCCTTCGCTGATAGCTTTACCAACTTTAGCGCCCATATAGTTACATTCAAGACCTGTAACTACGCCGTTTTTGATGTGGTCGATAATTGGTGCATGTGTATCGAAAACGCTGGATGCGTTAACTGTGATGTTTTTGATGCCCATTTTTGCAATTTCGTCAAGAACCATGTTGAGAACGTAGTCACCGTTTCTCATATGGTGATGGAAAGAAATTGTCATACCGTCTTTAAGACCGCATGCTTCAATAGCTTCTCTGATAGAGCCGATTAACTTACTCATGGTCTGTACCTCCGTAAATTGCTTTTTCCATTTCGATAACCTGTTTTGCTCTGTTAACGATAGGTGCGTCAATCATTTTGCCTCTGAGGGAAACAACGCCGCGGCCCATACGTTTTGCTTCTTCGATGATGTCGAGAACTTCGTGTGCATATTCGATTTCAGCTTTTGTTGGGCTGAATACTTCGTTGATACCTTCAACGTGACGTGGAGAGATGGAAACTTTGCCTGTAAAGCCGAGAGCTTTTGCAAAACGTGCATCTTTGTAAAGGCCTTCGATATCTTCAACGTCTGTAAATGGTGTGTCGTATACGTCTACGCCGCAAGCTCTTGCTGCTGTAACAAGTCTCTGACGGCAGTAAAGGATTTCTGCGCCTTCTTTTGTTCTTACGCAGCGAAGGTCAGCTGTAAGGTCTTCTGCACCAAGGAACATTGCTGTTACACGTTCGTCACAGCCAGCGATAAGGAATGCGTTTTCTACACCCATTGTTGTTTCGATAAGAGTGATGATTTTAACAGTATTTTTTTCCATACCGCATTTTTCTTCGATGCCTGCTATGTATTCGCTAACCTTTTTAACGTCTTCAGGACCGTTAACTTTTGGCAGCATAATCATATCTGGTTTGTGTGGTACGATTTCATCAAGGTCTTTGTACCAGAAATCTGTGTCAACAGGGTTGATACGGATAACGATTTCGCAACCTTTGAGGCCAAGATGTTTAAGAGTATTTCTAACAAGAATTCTTGCAGAGTCTTTTTCTGCAGGAGAAACAGCGTCTTCAAGGTCGAGAATGATGCTGTCTGCACCAAGGATGTCGCCATTAACGATAAGGCTTGGTGTGTTACCAGGAATAAAAAGCATTGAACGTCTCATAAATTATAAATCCCCCTGTGCTCTTTTTAATGCAGTTTCTACTCTTGCACGGATTGTGCAGTCGATAGCGCCTCTGTCGTTAACAGACACTTTTGCATTTGTAACTTCATTTTCTGCCAGAACTTCCATAACAGAAGCTTTGATGTCATCACCGAACTGTGTGAGAACAACGGATTCAAGCACGATTTCGATGCCTGCTTCGTTTGGTTCTACCTGTACGTATGCATCACTGGATTCCAATGTGCCTGCAACGGCATTTTTCACGATTTTCATAATCTACCTCCGTAAAATTAAAATTGACTTATTTTTTACTAAGTTTTATTATTGATTTATACTATACTTTAATTATATAATATAACAAAAAATTATATATGTCTAATACATATAGTTCATTTAATGTATGAAATAAAGTTATCACTGTTAAGTGAGTAATAATATCAGCAGGAGTTATTTTATGTTACTGAAAGAATTGCGATATGTACTTGCCATACACACATACGGCACAATGGCAAAGGCAAGCCAGCATTTATATATATCCCAGCCGGCACTGAGCAAATATATACAGAATCTTGAGGACACTCTCAACGTAGAATTGTTTCACCGAAACAACGGCAGACTTACACTTACTTTTGCAGGTGAACAGTATGTTTCGGCTGCAACAAAGATGCTGGAAATATTTGAACACCTTGAAAGTGAACTGAGTGATGTACAGAACGCTGCAAAAGGCAGAATCCGTCTGGGCATAGCAACCTATCGCGGCCCTTATCTGCTGCCAAAGGTTATAGCAAAATTTCATAGGGAATATCCTGATATCGACCTTAATGTTACAGAGGAAAGTGCCGAAAATCTTGAACAGATGCTCAGCCGCGGAGAATTGGATATTGCAATTATGAATATTCCTCTGTCACAGCCTAACCTTGAATATCAGCCAATTCTTGAGGAAGAAATAGTTCTGGCTGTTCCGGCAGACCATCCCAAAATCAAATTTGGTATTGAAAAAGAAGGCTGTAAATATCCATGGATTGACATAAAACATTTTGAAAACGATTCTTATGTTCTGCTTAAGCCTCATTTCAAGTCAAGACAGATAATAAACGCTATACTTAATACAATCAATTTCAACCCCAAAAGTGTTATCGAAACAGGTAACATCAACACCGGTTACAGACTTGCCGCAAACGGATATGGCATAACATTTATACCGGAAACATATGTCAACAACTCTTCTTCCAGTGTTAAAGCAAAGGTTTTCTCATTTGGGCAGCCCTGCACCAAAATAACTTTGGCTGTTGTTTACAAAAAAGATGCCTATATGAGCAAAAGCTGCCAGATTTTCCTTGATATGATAAAGGAATTTTATATGGGTGCTGACAAGACAAAGCCTGAAAATGTCTGATATCTTTAAACATAAAAACAGACATCTGATTTTAAATTCAGATGTCTGTTTACTTTTTATATGAAGAAAAAGTATGCTGCTGTTGTAAGCACAACAAGAAAAAATGCATTTAAAGCTAAAAACAGTTTGATGTAATGGCCCGTTTTTTCGGGATACAGCAGACGGAATTCGCTGAGGGTTATAAGGCTGGCAAGTGAAGCGATAGGTGTGCCTGCACCGCCGATATTAACACCAAGCAGCAGCTCGTGATAGTTGTCTGTAAAATGTGAAAGTAAAATTGCTGACGGAACATTGCTGATAAACTGGCAGCAGGCTGTTGTTACCAGCAAAGTGCTTTTCTGCAGCAATGAACCCACAAATTCGTTTACTGCAGGTATGCGCGAAAGATTGCCTGAGAAAATAAAAAACATAACAAATGTGCCAAGCAGCGGATAGTCAACCATATAAAGTGAGTCTCTTTCCACAAAGAAAAGCACAACCGGAATAACTACGAGACCAATCTGCCATGGTACAAGGCGGAATACAATAAGGATAGAAACCGCAAACAGTGCAAGATACAGCACTGTTTTTTTAATGTTAAGTTTTACACCCAGCTCTGCATTTACAGAAAGCGGTGTTTTTGGAAAAAACATACAGCATACTGTAAGCATAACAACTGCAAGCACAAAAGGCGGAAGCATTATTGCCGTAAACTCACCTGTAGGAATGCTGAAATAGCTGTAAAGATACAGGTTCTGCGGATTGCCGAAAGGTGTAAGCATACCGCCAAGGTTTGCCGAAATATTCTGCAGAATAAAAAGCGGTGCTGCATATTTATCGTTGTTTGTTACAGACAGCGCATAATAGCCAAGGGGCAGAAAAGTGATAAGCGCCATATCGTTTGCGATAATCATAGAGCCTATAAATGTAATATATATAAGCGCCAATACCATAATGCGCAGACTGCCTGTCATCTGCACAATGCGTCTTGCCAGAATTGCAAAGAAACGGATTTGTCTGAGTGCACATACAACAGCAAGGGTAATAAAAAGACAGGCCAGTGTACGATAGTCAAAATAAGAGAAATATTCAGCTGACGGCGGTACAAAAAAACAGGTAATAAATGCCGCTACAGCCGCTACACACAGCACCACATTCTTTTTTATAAAATACAAAGCCTTTTTCATATTATATCCTTTTATTAATATACCATATTAATAATAAACAAAATTTGTGGGCGGTCAGAAACCGCCCACAACAATTATAGTTATTTAAATTTCAAAGTCAACAATTTATTTTAAAATATCCAGAATTTCTTTTATTTCGTGAACTGCATAGTCACATTTGTCATCAGCTCTATTGCCGCGCAAATCAAAGAAAATGGTCTTGAAACCACAGGCTTTGCTGCCATGGATATCATCTTTAAGGTTGTCACCTATCATAAATCTGTTTTCAGGATTGCCTGCAAGCTCCAGTGCATATTCGTAAATTTCCCTGCGAGGCTTGTCAAAACCTATTTTGCCGCTGATAACCTGTGCTTCAAAATATTCTGTAAGCCCCAGCTGGTCCATAAGCACATCAAGTTCAGGATAGTTGTTGGAAACAAGATAGTGTTTATAGCCGCGGTCTTTAAGGGTCTGCAGCACCATTTTGGTATCATCATAAAGCGGGTTGTTTTCCGGTGCAATAAGGTATTCGCGCACTTTGAGATAGATGCTTTCTGCCTCCTGCTGTGTAAGACCACAGCGCATAAACATCTTTAAAAGTTCTGCATTGCAACTTTTCCACCAGCCGTCTTCTATCTGCAAAAGCTCGCGGCTGTCTCTGTCTGCATAGGTATACCACGGCAGACACTGGCCGTCGAGTTCGTCACACACTTTTTCCATAGAAACATCGTACTGCGGAAAATTGTCTTTGATAAGCTGATAGGCACAGTCTGTCCACTGATGAAGATGCAAAGTTAAAGTGCCGTGAAAATCCCAGAAAAGAGTTGGTTTATCATTTAACATCTCCTGTAACTGCTGTTTGTCCGTCATTCTGTTAAGTACCTCCAGAAAAGATTTTTTTGAAAGCTTTGTCGGTATTGCCAGTGCTCTGCACACTTTCTCACGGTTTTGCACCGCATTGTCTGTGCCCGACAAACCAAGTTCGTACAAATCAAGATATGTCATATCCGATTTTTTTACATCAGCCATGCCTGCGGCTGTTATGCCTGCATCGGCAAAGCATTTTAAAAGTATATCCTTGTTTATCCCTTCAACACCCAGAGTGCCTTCTTTTGACGGCACTGCTTTACGTGACTCTTTGCCGGCAATCTGTGGGATATATACATTTGTTATGCTGGCTTTTTTGCAGATGTTGCTGACATAGTTGCGTATTTTAAAACCTGCCGCATCTGAATCCGTAAGCAGAATTATTCCGTTCTTCTGCCCCAGTTCTTTTAAAAGCTGCTTTTTTTCATCATCTTTGAATATTGAAAAACCATTTACGGGAATTATAAGTCCGTCAACAAAACTGTCCAGTTTTATTGCATCATATTTTCCCTCTACAACAATAACCTGACCAATTTTAATTTTTTCCATCAGCCTGCCATCCCTTTTACTATAATCTGCGTCACAAGAATATCTATAAGATGACGTTTTTCTATTGATGTGCTTTTAAGGGATATATCTGTTTTAAGCATAAGCTGTATGATTTCTTCCAGCCCTTTTTCCGAAAATCTGTTGGCGTTGTTCATAGCTTTCTGATAACGGTATACATTTGACCTTTTTTCAAAATCAGAATGTACAGTCTGGTATGAAATGCCGTTTTTCTTTGCAAGCTTACAGCGGTGTATATCGATAAAACTGGTTGCCAGTGCACCAAGCACAGCAATTTCGTCTGTGCCCTGGGCATACAACGTGTTAAGTGTTTCCAGTGCTTTTACCGGTTTTTTTGCACATATAAGGTCTATAACATCAAAAATTCTTGCTTCAAGGGTTTTTACCCCAACCAAGTCCACAATTTCTTTGGTTATTTTTTCATAATTTGATGCAGCAGCATATTTTTCCACTTCACACATAATAAGCGAAATATTTTTGCCAACATTCTGCACAATATAATTTGCAGTATCTTTATCCAGGGATGCACCGAGACTTTTTGCCTTTTCCTGCGCCAGCTCAGCAAGGTATTTATCATTTATTTCTTTTACAAAATGCAGCATCCCCTGCTTTTTCGCAAGGTCTGTAAGCTGCGAATATTTTTTGCCCGAAATGGTTTTCTCGTCATCACAGGTCAGTGCTATGGCAAAATGTGTGCCCTCGCTGTCTTTTATGATATCACAAAGCTTTTCTGTATATTCTTCGCTTAATTCAGATATATCAAAATCCTTGACAATAATAAGTCTGTCGCCGAAAAAGCTTACAGTCTGTGCAAGGTCAGCCATTTCATCGATATCAAATTTAGGGCTGTCAAAAACCGATATACTGTCGGAATCGATATAATTTTCTTCTGCAATTTTTGTGATAATTTTGAGATTGTCTGCACATACAAAACTGTCAGCGGACAGAATAAGCCACAGTTTCTGCATTTTCATATCTTCAATTTTATAGCCTGTAGCCAAAGTTAAGCACATCCTTTACAGTTTTGTATTTTCCGTTTTTCAGATTAATCCTGATTATCAGGTCAGAATTTATATTGTTAATATTATCAACATTCATCCATGACGGAGTGTTGCCGAAAATATATATTTCATCAGCCGAAATTTCTTTTGGCTTATCATTTCCAAGGAAATAATATTCGCTTCCATTTCTTGTAACCTTCCCGTGACCAAAGGAAATATCACACCCTGCCGCACTGATTGTAAACAGCTTTTTGCCGCCATCTATACTGCTGATTAAAGTAAAATCCTTTTCGGCATAAGTATCAGATTTATGCACTTCAACAACTCTGTCAGTAACGGTGTCCATATTGATATCCGTTTTGAATTCTTTTGGACAAAAGTACACTGTTTCGTACTTACTGCCTGTAACTGATACAAGTTTTTGTCTTGCCTCGTCTGCCGTTATATCTTCTGTGACAACAAGATATTCCCTGCCGCCTTTCTGTATATGAAAAGAACCTTCCCTGCCGGAATCAAAGGCTGTTATGGTAAGCACATTATAATTCAATAAATTATAGCATACAAATGCAATAATTGATACGGATATTACAAAAATTTTTTTACTTTTATTTTTTTCAAACTGAAAATATGCAATAAAAGCCGCTGCAAGTGCCGAAAATACAACTGTATTGAAAACATCGCTATGCAATCTTACAGTTGTAAAATCCATATACTGATATATAAACATCAGCACATTAAGCAGCGATGAAATCAACAACTTATTAGTAATAACTAATAATGGATTTATCACACATAAAACAGGAATCATATTTAAAACAGGCGTAAAAACTGACAGCACACATATAGCCGTTACAAACACAGCAAGACAAACATTGTATACCGGAGACAGTATTGTCACATACATATGTGCCAATGTAAGCACCGGCACTGTAAACACAATTGCAGCTGCTGCACATATAAGTTTGTTTCTATTTCCTTCGATTTTTCTGCGCCTGCACCATTTATTTGCAGTTATTACACCAATACAGGCTGTATAGGAAAGCATTGCACCTATATCGCGGGTTACATATGGATTTATGATAATCGATACAAAGCCTATAAGTGCCAGAGATGTAAAATGATCCTGTTCCTTATTGAAATTTCTGGTCAACAATACAATTAATGCAAGAAAACCCGCCCTTATAACCGATGCTGACAGCCCCACAATATACATATATGCCAGTGTAAACACTGCAGCAGCAATATTTTTATACTTTTTATTGACAGGAATATATTTCAGCAAAGACTGAACAGCCGCCACCACTATACCCACATGAAGCCCGGAAACCACAAGTGTATGAGACATGCCTGCTGTTCTGAACATATTTTTAAGCTGACTGTTAAGCAGATGATTGTCGTTGTACGCTATGGCATCTACTATTGCCAGATATTCGTTGCTGTAAAGTTCTTTTGCACTTTTAAGCAGTTTTGTTTTAACTGACAAGGCACTATGCTTTACAGTGTTGATTTTTGCATCTGACAGTGATATTTTGTCTGCCGATATACTGCCTATAATATTCTGAGCGTAATTTGAATATATGTATTTATCACTCTTTGCAGGTTTGAATTTGCCTGTAACATAAACCACATCACCTACATCCATCCAGTTGGCGTAGTATACACTAACATTGTACATTTCCCTGCCTTTTTCGTCTAACCGTGCAAGTGTATAACTTGTGTTTTCGTTATTGTTGATTTCCTTTACATATGCTGTAAATGTCTGCGTTTCTTTTGGAATACTGTCCACATATTTCTGATAAAAATTGGTATATGTATTTATGTATATAACCGAAACAACTGCCGAAACAAGCATAACAATCAGATGCTTTGTGTATATATTTCTTGTTCGATAATGTATAAATACAAACAGCGCAAACAATGCCAAAAGAACAGCAGTGTATTCCTTTGGCATTGAAAGTACTATAGTCCCTGTAATAAAAAATGTAAAACCTGTAACCGCAAGAGGTCTTTTAATTTTCAGCATTGTAAACCTGTAATGTGTTTTATGTCAGATCAGCCAGGAGGCCATGCAAGATTGCGTTTTGCAAGAACGTGGAAATGCAGATGACCAACAGTCTGGCCGCCGTCTTCGCCACAGTTGGAAACTACACGGTAACCTTTTTCAAGGTCCAGTTTTTTTGCAATTTCTGCTGCTGCGAGGAACATTTTGCCTGCTATATCACAATTTTCTTCTGTAATATGTGCAGGTGAAGCAATATGCTGTTTTGGAATAATGACAACGTGTACAGGTGCCTGCGGAGCAATATCATAAAAAGCAAGCACGTCGTCTGTTTCGTAAACAACATTGGACGGGATTTCACGGTTAACTATTTTGCAGAATAAACAATCCATAATTTATCCTCTCTTTCTTAATAATAACGTATCTGTACAGCTTAAAATAAAAAGCTGCCGTATAGATATATTATACGACAGCTTATTTATTAAAGCAATTATTAAATTATATATTACAGCATTTCTTTAACAAGCTGTGGTACTGCTGCAAGAGCTTCATCAACTTTTGTTGCATCTTTAACACCAGCCATAGCAACGTCAGGCTTGCCGCCGCCGTTGCCTCCTGTAAGCATTGCAACTGCTTTTACAAGTGCGCCTGCTTTAACACCTTTTGCAACAACTGCTTTGCCGCAGCCTACTGCAAGTGTGTATTTGCCGTCGCTTTCGCCGCAAAGAACCATAATGCCGTTGTCACCTTTGTCGTTGGACATAGCACACATCTGTTTAAGCGCATCACCTGTTGTGCCGCCGAGAAGTGCTGTGTAAACTTTGAAGCCTTCAACTTCAACAGGGTTTGCAAAGAGACCGTCAAGCTGAGATTTTGCAATTTCTGCTTTAAGGTGTTCAATTTCGCCCTGCATTGCTTTTGTTTCGCCAACCATAGCGTTAACTTTAACAGCAAGTTCGGAAGAGTTTGTAAGTTTGAGTGCTTTTGCAGAATCGTCGATAAGTTTCTGTTTTTCGTCCATAAGTTTGAGAACGCCTGCACCTGTTACAGCTTCAATACGTCTGATACCTGCAGCTACGCTGGATTCGGAAACGATTTTAAAGAGACCAAGGTGTGCTGTGTTGGAAACGTGTGTACCGCCGCAGAGTTCTGTGGAGAAGTCACCCATTTTAACAACGCGAACTTTGTCACCGTATTTTTCGCCAAAGAGTGCCATAGCACCGGATTTTTTAGCATCTTCAATGGACATTTCGCTTACTGTTACACAAAGTGCAGCAAGAACAGCTTTGTTTACAAGAGCTTCAACCTGTTCAAGTTCTTCTTTTGTTACAGCGTTGAAGTGTGTAAAGTCAAAACGCATTCTTTCGCTGTCAACATAAGAACCGGACTGGTGAACGTGGTTGCCGAGAACCATACGGAGTGCAGCCTGAAGCAGATGTGCAGATGTGTGGTTGCGCATTGTTGCTTTTCTTGTTTCTTCATCAACTGCTGCAACAGCCATATCGCCTGCTTTTACAAAGCCGTTTTCAAGTGTACATGTGTGTACATAGAAACCTTTGCCTGTTTTACGGCAGTCGAGAACTTTAAGTGTAGCTGTATCTGTTGTGATAACACCTGTGTCTGCAACCTGTCCGCCGCTTTCTGCATAGAATGGTGTTCTGTCAAGAACAACAAGAACATCTTCTTTTGCATCTTCGTCAACAGAAACAACATCGCAGAATTCGCCGTCGTATGCAAGTGCAAGCACTTTTGCATCGGCTTTCATATCTGTGTAACCAACAAATTCTGTTTCGTTAACATCGAGAGCTTTGAAAAGGTCATCTGCCCAGCTTACGTTGTTGTTCTTTTTGCGTGCTTCACGTGCACGGTCTGCCTGTTCTTTAAGATGTTTGCGGAAGCCTTCTTCGTCAATGCCGATGCCGCGTTCTGCAAGAATTTCTTTTGTAAGGTCAAATGGGAAACCGAATGTATCGTTAAGTTTGAATGCTTCGATACCGGAAAGGATTTTTTCTTTTGCAGAAGTTGCTGTTTTTTCGATGTTATCGATAAGACCGCTGAGGATATTCATACCCTGGTCAATTGTCTTGTTGAAACGTTCTTCTTCTGTAAGAATAATCTTTTTGATATAGTCACGGTTTTCTTCAAGTTCAGGATATGCAGCTTTGCTTTCGTTGATAACTGTATCGCAGAGTTCGTTGAGGAACAGACCTTTGATGCCAATCATTCTGCCGTGACGTGCAGCACGACGGAGAAGACGGCGCAGAACATAGCCACGACCTTCGTTGGATGGGATAACACCGTCAGAAATCATAAACACTGTACTTCTGATGTGGTCTGTGATAACACGAACAGAGATGTCTGTTTTTGCATCTTCTTTATATTTTACACCGCTGATTTTTTCAACTTCTTTAATAACGTTTGCGATGGAGTCAACTTCGAACATATTGTCAACACCCTGCATTACACAAGCAAGTCTTTCAAGACCCATACCTGTGTCGATGTTGCCTTTTGGCATTCTTTCGTAGTTGCCTTTGCCGTCAGAAACAAACTGTGTAAATACAAGGTTCCAGATTTCGATAAATCTGTCACATTCACAGCCTACACCGCAGTCAGGGCTGCCGCAGCCGTATTTTTCGCCACGGTCAAAGTAAAGTTCAGAACAAGGACCGCAAGGACCGGAACCGATTTCCCAGAAGTTGTCTTCTTTGCCCATACGTTTCATATGGCTTGGGTCGATACCACGGCGGTTTACCCAGATATCCCATGCTTCGTCGTCATCTTCGTAAACTGTGATGTAGAGAAGTTCTTTTGGAATCTGAAGTTCTTCTGTCAAAAATTCCCATGCCCATGTTGTTGCTTCTTCTTTGAAGTAGTCTCCAAAAGAGAAGTTACCCAGCATTTCGAAGAATGTACCATGACGTGCTGTGATGCCAACACGTTCAATATCAGGAGTTCTGATACATTTCTGACAAGTTGTCACTCTCTTGTTCGGTGGAACAGCCTGTCCAAGGAAAAATTTCTTGAGAGGTGCCATACCTGAGTTTATCAGAAGCAGACTGTTGTCACCCTGTGGGATAAGTGATGCACTTGCCATTCTTGTGTGCATCTTGCTTTCAAAAAATGAAAGATACATTTCTCTGAGTTCGTTTACTCCACGCCATTTCATAGCTAAAATTCTCCATTCA
>JAFSAW010000054.1 GCA_017442085.1 Oscillospiraceae bacterium
ACCAGAAAACCCGCCTTTTTGCAGGCAGCATCAAACACTTTTCTTGTTCCGCTGTCTGCTTCTCTCAGCACAAACCTGTTTTTCACAAACTCGTCAGCAGTTATTGTCTGCCCATCGGTGTATCTGCCGTCATTGGCAGCAAAAACCATCAGCCTGTCATTCATATATTCACTGCTTGTTATCATCGGGTCGTTTATTACACCTTCGCTGAATGCAAAATCCAGCTCGTTGTTAAGCAGCTTTTCCACAAGTACATATGCAGGGCCGCAAAAACCCTTTACATCGGTGTTTTTATACACCTGCTGAAAAGCTTTTACATACCGTGGCAGAAACCTTGCACCTATTGTAAAGGTGGCACCGACACGTATGGTGCCGTGCTTGTCCCAGTTGCGCATTTCGGTTTCCATATCCGCAAAAAGTCCTTCGATGGATTTTACATATTCTTCAAAACGCTTGCCCGCCTGGGTAATAACCAGTTTTCTGCCTATGCGGTCAAACAGAGAAACATTATAATAGCCTTCCAGCTCTTTTACCGCAAGACTTACTGCAGGCTGTGTCATATTAAGTGCATGGGCAGCCCTTGTGGTGTTGTAATCATTCTGACAAAGGGCATAGAATATTTCCATATGTCGCAGCGTCATTGATATTCTCCTTTATATAAGCAATTGTTTATATGTATGTTCATTATTATATCAGTCACAATATAGCAATTCAACTGTGTGTCTCAACAATATCCGCCTGTGACATTTTTACAGTTAATATATTAAACCGTTTTTTCTTTGATAAATACAAAAGTATCCTTTTCAGAGTGCTTTTCGCTGTACCTGTATCCCTGGCGGTCAAAGGCTTTTATCCCGTCCGGGTCTGTTATGGCATTTTCTGCCATAAACCGCACCATCTCGCCCCTTGCCATCTTGCAGGCTGTGCCTTTTTCGATTATTCTGCCGTCCTTTTCTTCGCCGAATACGCAGGTGACAAACCGTACATTCTGCGGCAGATATTTTGACACGCAGATGCTGTATTCCTTTGAAGCAAGGTTTATTATGCAGTCGGTTTCGGCAAAAAGCTGCTGTGCAAGGCTGTCGCCCCAATAGCCGTATAAATCCGCTGCATTTTCGGTTTTCAGCTTCGCCTGCATCTCAAGGCGGTAGGGCACAACCCCGTCAAAGGGGCGCAGAATGCCGTAAAAGCCCGACAGTATGCGCAGGTGAGCCTGTATATATTCCAACTCGCTGTCTGTGAACACGTTTGGTGCCATATACTGATACTGTATGCCCTCATAGCTTAACACCGCAGGGGTAAGGTTGCGGCGCAGATTTACACGCTGCAGCCTTTCCACATTCTGCTGCAGAATGCTGTCGTTGCATTTCCACAGCTTTTTAAGGCTGTCGCAGTCCATACCTTTCAGCTTTTCAAACAGAATTTCAGTGCGGGGCAAAAACTGCGGCAGGCTGCTGCAGGGCAGGCTGTCACAGTCTTCGTTCATCTTTTTTGCAGGAGAAATTATAATTCTCATCAGTATTCAACCCCGTATTTCCAGCTGTTTATGCCGCCCATTTCGTAAATGTTGGTATAACCCAGCTTTGCAAGGGCCGCAGACGCTGTTCTGCTGCGGTTGCCGCTGCGGCAGTACACCAGCACAGTGCTGTCCTTTGACGGAATAACCGCCGCTGCTGTTGTTTCGCTTATTGTGCCCACAGGCAGCAGCACAGCACCCTTTATATGCCCTGCTGCAAACTCGCTTTGCTCCCTTACATCAAGTACAACAACGCCGCCATTGTCCATCATTGATTTTGCTTCGCTTTGAGAAATGCTTTTGTAGCCGCCTTTGCCCTTTAAGGAAAAAAGCACAGCCGCAAGGATAACCGCCAGTATAATATATGTACCTTTCATACTATTCTCCTTTTGTCAGATATTCCAGAATTTCCGCCGCATTTGTGTCGGGCTTAACCTTTGGCATAACCATTTCGATAATGCCGTTTTCGTCAATTACATAGGTTGTGCGCACCACGCCCATGCTTGTTTTGCCGTACAGCTTCTTTTCTTTCCACACATCGTATTTCTGTATTGCATCAAGCTCTGTGTCGGAAAGCAGTATAAACGGCAGGCTGTGTTTTTCGGCAAACTTTATATGGCTTGCAGCAGAGTCTTTGCTTATGCCGATAACCACCGCATCAAGCTGCCTGAACCTGTCATAAGCCGATGCAAAGGCACAGGCCTGACGGGTGCAGCCCGGGGTGTTGTCCTTTGGATAAAAATAAAGCACAACCTTTCTGCCTGAAAAATCAGACAGATTCACAATGTTTCCGTCCTTGTCGGGCAGTGCAAAGCCGGGGGCTTTTGTTCCTTTTTCCAGCATGGTATATATCTCCTTTAAAACTGTATTTATTATGTATTCTTTTACTTATATTATATTTTTACAGCACACAGCTGTCTATACTTATGTGACAAGGTCTCCAAAACAGCCTGCGTTCTGCCACAGTTTTTGCCAATCTGCCGCTATTGCCTTATTCTGCAGAATTGTGTATAATTTGTGTAATATTTGTGAAACACTGCACTTTACATTTTGGGGAGAATTTATATGTTTGGAAAAAGACCTGACGGCAGACAGCTTAAAAGCCTTGAGCCTATGCAGATGATTATGCCGTATATTATGAAAGACCGCCACGACAGTATGAATATGTACGAAGATACATTTCAGTG
The DNA here is from genome assembly GCA_017442085.1 of Oscillospiraceae bacterium. Taxonomy (GTDB): domain Bacteria; phylum Bacillota; class Clostridia; order Oscillospirales; family Ruminococcaceae; genus RGIG3102. The sequence goes on from JAFSAW010000054.1 coordinate 2,704, forward strand.
CGAGCCGTGGGACAAATACATAAAGGAAAAGGAAGCCGAAGGCCTTAAAATAGGCTATATGCACATTCTTATTGCGGCAATCGTGCGCCTAATTGCACTGCGCCCACAGCTTAACCGTTTTTGTATGAACGGAAAAATCTATGCACGCCCTAAAATCTGGGTGAGCTTTGTTGTGCACCCGACACTGCGCGACGAAAGCGTGGGCACCACCATAAAAATGTGCTTTGAGGGCACCGAAACCATAACCGAAATTGCACAGATGATAAACGAGCGCGTGGCAAAGGAAACTGTTAACCGCACCGGCGAAAACGACACCGACAAGCTGATGCGCACTTTGATGCACAAAATACCGGGTTTTCTTATCAAGTTTGTTATCAATACACTTATGTGGATGGACAAACACAGCATTATGCCAAAGGCGGTTATAGAGCTGAGCCCATTTCACACCTCTTTCTTTATCACCAACCTTAAGTCTCTTGGCATAAACCACATCTACCACCACACCTACAACTTTGGCACAACAGGGCTGTTTTTTGCCATGGGCAAGGAAAAGCGCATACCCGTTGTTAAAAACGGAGAAATTGTGCAGGAAAAACACATGGGCTTTGGCCTTGTAAGTGACGAACGCTTCTGCGACGGATTGTACTTTGCAAACAGTCTGCGTATGCTGCGTAAATTTATGAAAAATCCTGCTGTGCTGGAAACACCGCTGGACAAAAAGGCGGAAGACTGTCTGTAAGCAGTTGAGTTTAAACCCAAGAAAAATCCTCTTTTTTCGAAAAGGGGATTTTTTGTATTTTTGCAACTGAATATATACTTATTTTCCAACCTTTTTAAACCGCTGGAAATTTTTTCTGTTTTAATATATAGTATATGTATAACAATAAAAGGAGTTTTAAAAGTGAACAATCCTTCCATGCACTGGGCTTCTGTGTGGGGCAACGCTGTTTCTGTTGCTGAAAACAGACCCGAAACCTACTCCAGAAACATTACCCTGCGCTATCCTATTTATTCTCATTTTGAAGGCGAAGCAGTGCGCCTGACCTTTGACAACTACTGCGGCACCGATGCAATAACTATTGCAAAAACCACAGTTATGATAGACAACGATTTTTACACCGTCACCTTTAACGGCGGCGAAAGTGTGACCATACCTGCGGGAGAAAACGCCGTTAGTGACCCGCTGGAATGCCACATAAAAGCGCAGCGCACCTTTAATGTAAGCTTTTATCTTAAAGATTTTACACAGATGCGCTCGGTAGTGTTTACAAAAGGGCCGCTGTCTGTGGGCAGCTATGCCCTTGGCGACCAGAGTGAAACCATTCTGTTTGATATGAACAAAAGCCGCACCACCCATTATTTTTACTTTTTAAGCAACGTTTCGGTTTATACACAGCAGAAAAACCGCACAGTTATCTGCTATGGCGACAGCATAACCGCACAGGACTGGCCCGACTATCTTGCCATGCGCTGTATTGACGAGGGACACAAAAACACCGCCATTATACGCCGTGCAACCAGCGGCAGCCGCATTCTGCGCCAGTATGACTGTATTGTTTACGAATCCTACGGGCTTAAGGGCGAAAACCGTTTTGGCCACGAAATCCCCGGCACCGACGGTGCAGACACAGTGCTTATACAGCAGGGCATAAACGACATTATTCACCCTGTAGGCACCGAGGTTAACCCCTACCGCCCTATGAGCGACCTGCCCACAGTGGAAGAGCTGATTGACGGAATGAAATATTATATAAACCTTGCCCGCAGCTATGGCATGAAGGTTTATGTGGGCACCCTGCTGCCAATTGAGGGCTGGCGCACCTATGCCCCTTTCCGTGAGGAGATGCGCACCGCTTTCAACAACTGGATACGCACCACCGACCTTATTGACGGCTATGTGGATTTTGACAAGGCTTTGTGCGACCCCAATAACCCGACGGCTTTTCTGCCTTATTATGACAGCGGCGACCACCTGCACCCAAGCCCAATGGGCTACAAGGCAATGGCTGATGCGGTGCTTAAGGAGATAATTGAATAGATAACATTTTATATGCAGTCCGGCATTATCATATTTTGTGACCTTGTCACTGAATAAACCGGTTTTTACTGCTATACTATAATCATAAAAGATAAACAAAACAAATTAACGGAGGTTATAATTATGAAATATAAATGTGATGTATGCGGTTGGGAATATGACGAAGCTGTAGGTTATCCTGAAGGCGGTATTGCACCAGGCACAAAATGGGAAGATGTTCCTGAAGATTTTGAATGCCCGCTGTGCGGCGTTGGCAAGGATATGTTCAGCGAAGAATAATATTCTGCATTAATATATAAGTCCACAAAATATAAAAATACATTCAAAACAAAGGGTGTGCGGATAAAAGGTGTTCCGCACACTTTTTATTTTGTCAAATAAAATATTTCAATCAGCAATTACATACAAAAGCAACGGAAAACGGCATATTGTGTGCTGTTTTCCGCTGCTTTTGTATATATGAGGGTATATTCAACGGCCTCCAGACAAGAAAACACAAACCTGATTTTTAACACAAAAAGGTTGCTGCAGCGTCGAAAGCACTTGCATTACACAAAGTAGCGCTGCGTGTTTTCTCCTTCCAGCACCTCTTTTTCTGTAAAAACAGACAAAATGTATCCGCCATACCATTGTTATATGATATGGCGGATATTTATGTTTTCTTATCTGTATGCCGTTTTTATGGAGTACCTTTTTAATTCTCTGCCAGATATTCTTCTGCCATATGGGCTGCCACTGCACCGTCAGCAACTGCTGTAACCACCTGGCGCAGCTGCTTTGTGCGCACATCGCCCACTGCAAACACGCCGCCGATATTTGTCTTTGTGCTTTCATCGGCAACAATATAACCGCCCTTGTCAAGCTGCAGGCTGTCTTTAACCAGCTCTGTTGCAGGTTTTCTGCCTATGCTTATAAACACGCCGTCGCAGTCAATCTGTTTTTCCTGCCCGCTGTTTACATCTTTAACCACAACACCTCTTACCTTGCCGCTGTGGAGAATTTCTTTAACTGTGCTGTTCCACACAAATTCCACGTTTTCGGCGTTCATCAGCGGCTGATGATATATCTTTGTGGCACGCAGAGTGTCACGGCGATGGACAATGATAACCTTTTCTGCCACACGGCTTAACAGCAAAGCGTCTGCTGCTGCGCTGTTGCCGCCGCCAACCACCACAACGGTTTTGCCCTTGTAGAACATTCCGTCACAGGCTGCACAGTAGGCAACACCACGGCCAATAAGGCTGTTTTCTTCCGGCAGGCCAAGCTCTCTTGGGCTTGCACCTGTGGCAATAACCACTGTTCTGCCGTAAAGCTCACCTTCGCTGGTATCTGCTTTTTTAGGTCTTGCATCAAGGTCAAGGCTGTAAACTTCGGCATATTCGGTCTGTGCGCCAAAGCGCTGTGCCTGTGCCTGCATCTTTTCTGCAAGTTCAAAGCCGTCAACGCCGTCTTCAAAACCCGGGTAGTTGTCTATCTGGTGTGTCAGCGCCATCTGGCCCCCTGCGGAAAGTTTTTCCAGCACCAGCACGCTCAGGCCTGCCCTTGCGGCATAAAGGGCTGCTGTGTAGCCACCCGGGCCGCCGCCGATTATAAGCATATCGTAAACCTTTGTCATATTTTCCGCCTCCTGAATGCAGATTTAAAATAATTCCGCCACCTGTGTGGCTGTGTAACAGTGCGGGGCGTGCCCCCTTTTATGTTGAGTATGTGCAGATAATCCTACAGATTTTCTGCAATAAAGCTGTCGATTGCTGCCTTGGACGGCGGATTAACCACCGATGCAACCGCCTTGCCGTTTTTGTAAAGGATAAGGGACGGGATGATGTCGATACCCTGCTGGTCGGACAGTGCTTCTTCCTCGTCGATGTTGATTTTTACAACTTCAATTTCACCGGCGTACTGCTGTGCAATTTTGTCATATGCAGGGGATATTCTGCGGCAGTATCCGCACCACGGTGCCCAGAAATCCACCAGTACAGGTTTGTCCCCGTTTATAAGCTGTTCAAATTTATTTCTGTCTATATTCAAAGCTGCCATATCTGTAGCCCCTTTCTGTTTTTTCTGATTATATTATACAATGGAAAAATTTTCTTTTAAGTGAGTTTGTCACCTAAGTTCTTGCCATGCCGTCAACGCTGAGCACCACACCTGTGATGTAGCTTGCTTCGTCACTGGCAAGGAACACAAAGGCATTTGCAATATCCTCCGGTTTGCCGATACGGCGCAGCGGAATCTGGTTTATCAAAGGTTCGATAACCTCTTTTGGCACCTGCTTCATCATATCTGTTTCGATAATGCCCGGTGCCACCGCATTTACACGGATACCCTTTGGCCCAAGCTCTCTGGCAAGGGAAACTGTAAGGCCGTTAACCGCAAATTTGCTGGCGGGATAGGCAAAGCCGCTTGGCTGGCCGCTGATGCTTACCATTGATGATGTGGACAGGATAACCCCGCCGCCCTTTGCCACCATACAGTCACCGCTGCCCTTGTGGTGTTGAAAACGCCCTTTACGTTAAGGTCCATAACCTTGTCAAAGGTTTCTTCGGTGTACTGTGTAAAAGGTGTGCTTTCGGACACACCTGCGTTGTTTACAAGAATGTCCACACAGCCGTACTTTATACTTGTAAGCATAAAGGCTTCCTTTACACTTTCAAGGCTTGCAAGATTTGGGCTGATGCCGTCAATTATACTGTCAGGATATTTTTCCTTAAGCTTTGCCACAGCCCTGTCTGCTGACTGCTGGCTTGAAGCTGTGATGATAACCTTTGCGCCCTCGGCAAGAAATCTGTCTGCTGTTGCAAAACCTATGCCGCGGCTTCCGCCTGTGATGATAGCAACCTTGTCTTTAAGTCTCATAAAACTGCCCCCCGTTTATCTTTATATCTTATGGTTTTAATATATTACATTCTGTGTGAATTTTCTGTAATAAAATCACATTTATGCTCTTGTTGACAGCAAAAAAATGCCGCTTTATAATTTAAATATACATTACACCCTATCTGCGGAGGAAAACTATGAGCCATATTGACGCAAGTTTTACATTTTTAAGCCGTATAGAAGAAATTGAACTTAATATTGCCGACAAGCGCTGGCAGTCTGCCCTTGCCCTTGCACTCACTTTGCCCGACATCTGCGGCGGCATTGCATTTCCCGAAATTGTAAAAAAATACCGTGACGGCCGCATTATGCTGGACAGGCAGAAACGCCCCACCCGCGATGTTGGCGGCCAGTATATCCGCTGGTTTGACAGCTTTGCCGCACCTTATTTCAAGCTTGATGAAGCAGACGAAAAACCATATATCTGCGGCGAGCGCTGCTGGCAGCTGAGATGCGAATATCTGCATCAGAACAAAGGCTTCAACAACGAAGATGACATTGACAGCGTGCGCTTTCACCTGGGTGTAAACTGCGGCTGCTCGGTGTGTGACAGCGGCGGAGAAAAACCCGATGCCGACCTGCTGGATATCCGCATTGATATAGAACAGTTCTGCCTGCGTATGTGCAAAGCTGCAAAAAGCTATTACAACAGCAGCCACACTGAAAAGGATTTTGACATTTACAACACGCCTGTGCTGGATTTTACCCTTGCAGTGCAGCCTGCCAGAAATACTGACGAAACCTCCATACCAGCTGCCGAAAACGCAGAGCAAAAGGGCGAAAATTCCGCCGGCACAGGCAAAACCCTGTGGCAGAAGATTTTTAAAAGAATGTAGAGCAAAAGCATTTTACCGCCACACCGTACATAAAATTTTATTTTAAGGTGAATAGCAGATGAAAAAACACGGAAAAGAATTATTTCAGATAGGCGAAGTAACAAAGATACTGGGTGTAACCCGCAAAACACTGCTGGTTTATGAAAATATGGGTCTGCTGACCCCTGCTGTAAAGGACGAAGAAAGCGGATACCGCTATTATTCGGCAGACAATATGACACAGATACGCTCCATACGTTCCCTGCAGGCACTTGGGCTGTCCCTTAAAGAAGTGGCCGAGTATTACTACGACACCGAAAATATAGATGCCCACCTGGCACGTCTTATAGAACTGCGTGCAGCACTGGATAAAAATATTCATCTGATGCAGATTCGCGCGGCAAAGCAGGGCGATATGACAGTGCACAAAACTGTGCTGCCCCGTCAGGTGTGCTTCTGCCGCCAGTATCAGTGTGCCGATGTTGCCGATGCCGCAATAAAACTGCGTGACACTTACATTGCCGCAGCCCGCACCAATAAAATGTCTATGGCTTCGCGCATGTTCACCATGCGTATGCCGCAGAATGCCGACAGTCTGGATTTGATGTGCTGCATCCCTGTGGAGGACAGCTTTGACGGACCTGAACGTATTGATTTTTCAGAAACCAAGGCACTTTGCATCTATTACCGCGGGTCTTATGAAGGCATAGGAGAAGCCATCAGTGCGCTGACGGAATATGTAAAGGCAAACAGTATCGAAACCACCGGGCCATTCCGTTCCATATATCTGGAAGGTCCGCCAAGCCGCGGCGAAAACAGTGCGGACTATATCACACAGGTGGCAGTGCCGGTTAAATAACAGTGCCGCAATACCGTCCGCTTTCACTGCTGATACTGTTATTCAAAACATATACACAGTAATAAGACAAAGTATATTTATGTGTGCTGTTTTCTGCTGCAATCAGTGGACTTTTCGCAAAAAATAGTGTATTATATCAAGATAGATAAGTATGTGTTCGGGATAATTACTTGCTTTTAGAGATGTTACCCGAATTGTTACCCCAAAATTATAGAAAGGCGGAAAATCCCTGTAAACAGTGGGATTTTTCGGTATGGACTTGAAAATATGAAATTAGGTATCGTAGGTTTGCCAAACGTTGGCAAAAGCACACTTTTCAACGCTATCACAAATGCAGGTGCAGCCAGTGCAAACTTCCCTTTCTGCACAATCGAGCCAAACGTTGGCGTGGTTGCCGTGCCTGACGAAAGACTGGATAAACTTGCAGAGATGTACAACCCTAAAAAATACACACCTGCCATCATCGAATTTGTTGATATTGCAGGTCTTGTAAAAGGCGCAAGCCACGGCGAAGGTCTGGGCAACAAATTCTTAAGCCACATCCGTGAAGTTGATGCAATCATCCATATGGTGCGCTGCTTTGACAGCACAGACATCATCCACGTTGAAGGCAGTGTTGACCCTATCCGTGATATTGAAACCATTGACCTTGAGCTTGTTCTGTCCGACCTTGAAATTGTTGAAAGACGTATCGACAGAACAAAAAAAGCAATGAAGGGCGATAAAAAACTGGGCGACTGCCTTGAAATGCTTGAACGTCTGGCTGAATGGCTGGGCGAAGGCAAAAATGCCCGCGGCTTTGAACTTAACAGCGACAACGAAAAAGAATGGTTCTACGAAATGCCGCTGCTCAGTGCAAAACCTGTTATCTATGCCTGCAACCTTAGCGAAGAAGACGTTATGGACGGCATTGAAAACAACACATACTATCCGCTGGTTGTGGAAAAGGCAAAGGCAGACAAAAGCGGCTGTATGCCAATCTGCGCTAAAATCGAGGAAGACGTTGCAGATATGGAAAAGGAAGAAAAGAAAGAGTTTCTTGCAGAGTTTGGCCTTACAACAAGCGGTCTGGACAACCTTATCAAAGAAAGCTACACTCTCCTTGGCCTTATCAGCTATCTGACAGCAGGCCCTGAAGAAGTGCGCGCATGGACAATTACACGCGGCACAAAGGCACCACAGGCAGCAGGCAAAATCCACAGCGACTTTGAACGCGGCTTTATCCGTGCAGAAATTATTGCATTTGACGACCTTATGGCCTGCGGCACAATGGTTGCTGCAAAGGAAAAAGGCCTTGTGCGCAGCGAAGGCAAGGAATATGTGATGAAAGACGGCGACGTTACACTGTTCCGCTTCAACGTTTAATTTTACATTATTAATATAACCCCTGAATTTCTGTAGGGGCGGACTGTGTTCGCCTGTCCGGCCGGCAATCAGCTGACGGGCAAACACAGTTCGCCCATACTTTTTAATTATAATATAAACGGAGTTTTATATGCTTTTTCTGATAATAGCGATACTGTTCAGCAGCACATTGAGCATACTTATGCGCATAAGCGAAAAATACACAAACAACAACGTAGCTATTCTCGTTGTAAACTATATTGTATGCGCTGTAATCACCGCTTTTTCCATTGGTCCCGGCGGATTTGCTGTAAACACCGCGGGACTGGGCAAAACCTTGCTTTATGGTTTTATGGGTGGTGCATTTTACCTTGCAGGGTTTGTAATGCTGCAGTTCAACATCACCAAAAACGGTGTTGTACTGCCGTCCACTTTTAACAAGCTCAGCCTGCTTGTTTCCACAGGATGCTCAATTGTATTTTTTGGCGAAAGACCCAACATAATACAGCTTGCAGGTTTTGCTGTCGCCATCACCGCGATTATCCTTATCAACAGTGAAAAAGCTTCCGGTACAAAGGCAAACTTTATACTTGGGCTGATACTTCTTATGGTTTCCACAGGGCTTGGAGATACCATGAGCAAACTTTACGAAGAAACCTGCCCGCCTCAGCTTAGCAATCATTATCTGATCACCACATTTATGACAGCAGGCTTGCTGTGTTGGTTTGTAATGCTTTATTACAAACAGCATATCGGCAAAAAAGAAATTTTGCTTGGCATCATTATGGGCGTGCCAAACTATTTTTCCTCCAGCCTTGTTCTGCGTGCGCTTTCGCATATGGATGCAATGATTGTATTTCCAACATTCAGCGTAGGCTGCATTTTTGTTGTTGCCATTGCAGGAATTTTCTTTTTTGGAGAAAAACTTTCCAGCCGTCAGTTTCTGTCCCTTGCCATGATAATGTCTGCCATTGTAATGCTCAATATATAAATATTATTACGGGAGTAAAATATGATTTATCTTTTAATCGGTATTCTTTTCAGCAGTATGCTTTCCATTCTGCTTCGCATAAGCGAAAAATATGTAAAGGGCGACACCGCCACCCTTGCAATGAACTATGTGTGCTGCACAGTTGTTGCTTTTTTTGACGCGGGTGCATTAAAGGTGTTTGCACCTCATGCAGACCTTGATATTGCAGTTATCCTTGGTATTATCGGCGGCTTTGCCTACCTTGGCAGCTTTCTGCTGCTGCAGTACAACATCAAGGAAAATGGCGTTGTGCTGCCTGCCACATTTATGAAGCTGGGTCTGCTGGTGCCGACAATATCTTCGGTTATTATATTCCGTGAAAGACCGGGCATTGTGCAGATTGCAGGTTTTGTGCTTGCCATTGCCGCAATTATACTTATCAACAGCGGCAAAAAGGACGACAACCGCAAAGAGCTGAAAATCGGTCTGCTGGTGCTGCTGCTTATCCTTGCAGGCCTTGGCGATGTTATGAGCAAGTTCCACGAAGAATGGGGCAGCCACGACCTGACCGAAGGATTTTTGTTCTTCATCTTCCTGACAGCCTGCACCCTGTGCCTTGGTGTAACAGCATACAAAAAACAGAAGATTGGCCTGTGGGAAATTTTCTTTGGTCTGATTATCGGCATACCAAACTACTACTCCAGCAAGTTTGTGCTGATAGCTTTAAAAAGCCTGCCCGCCGTTGTTGTGTTTCCAACCTTCAGTGTGGGCTGCATTGTTGTGGTTACACTTGTGGGTGTGCTGGCATTTAAAGAAAAACTTTCAAAGCGTCAGGGCACCGCTTTGGGTATGATTATGGTTGCACTTGCCATGCTGAATATGTAAGATTTAAAGATATTGATATTTAAAGTAACACGACCGTTTAAATAAACTGCAGCTTATTTAAACGGTCGTCTATTTTTTGCAAAAAACATTTTATTAGTTATAACTAACACAAGCAAACCCACTGTTTATGCGGTTTTTTGGCTTTTTATATTTTCTGTTTCAACTGTTTTTTGCATACGGTTTCGCTCAATTTATTAGTTATGACTAATATAATTTGACAAACTGTACATTTATATATATAATATAAATACAATTTTTAAGGCGATATTTTACGCGGAACACACCCTGGCACAACCGCACACGCCGGATTTAAAATGCTGAAAGAGAAACGAGGACAAGGTTTTGTATTGGGGCAGTGTAAGATTTTTTAAACACCTGATATTGTCCACTGTTGCGCTTATGATTATTGTGCCTACAGTGCTGGCAATTGTTTTTGGTGTGCAGAATCACAGAAACAAAGCTCTTGTGCAGGAGTATGAAAATCATCTTGCCACCGACGTTTTGCCGCAGATGGAGTATCTTACGGGTGTTGATTACAGCGAGGTTATAACTGTGCCGACCTACAGCTATCAGGAAGATTATCCCGACCTGTACGTTGAAAAGCCCGATGGTTTTGTTGCTGTGGAAAGTGAAAAGCCTGTGGTGTATCTGACCTTTGACGACGGGCCTTCTGCCAACACAGCGACAGTGCTGGACATACTTAAAGCCAACAACATCAAGGCAACCTTTTTTGTTGTAAACAACGACATTGAAGAACATCAGCATCTTTACAAAAGAATTGTGGACGAAGGGCACACCCTTGGCATACACACCTATACACATCAGTACAACACCATATACAGCTCGGTGGACGCATACCTTGCCGACTTTAACGAACTGTACGAAAAGGTGTACAGCCTTACCGGTGTCAGACCAACCATATTCCGTTTCCCCGGCGGCAGTATAAACACCTATAACCAGCATATGTATGTTGAACTTATTGCAGAGATGCTGCGCCGTGGGTTTGTTTATTACGACTGGAATGTTTCCAGCGGTGACGCAGGTGTGACCTACAGCAGCAGTGCAATAGAAAACGCCGTTTTAAGCGGCATCGGCAGCAAAAGCAAAAGCATTGTGCTGATGCACGATTCTTCCACCAAGCAGGCAACCGTGGGCGCACTGCAGAATATTATAGATGCCCTTAAAGACACCCACGAATTCCGCGCCCTTGACAACACCGTGCAGCCTGCAGTGTTCACCTATAAGGACAACGGCGTTGCACAGTAAATTTTGAGCAAAAATCCATTTACATATATTTTATCAAGAACTTTTTCACAGGAGGAAATCCCCCATGGCAAATAGAGAAACAAGCAACTTTAAACAGGCGCTCAACGAGCTTCTTGCAGGCAAAATTACAACAGATGAACCTGTAAACGAAAAACCAAAAGCAGAAGAAGCAAAAACAGAAGCTCCAAAAGCAGAAGCACCAAAAACAGAACCTGTTACTTCCAGCATCTTCAAAGAAGAAAGCGCTCAGGATATTGTAAACCAGATTCAGTCCGACATTTTCAGCGAACCTGCTGCACCTGTTGACCCTACAGAAGAAACTGTTATCAGCAAAAGTGTTGTTATCGAAGGTAACGTGCGCACAACAAGCAAGCTGACAATCAAAGGTGAAGTTACAGGCAACGTTATCTCCACAGCAGACCTGGTTATCACAGGCAAGGTTGGCGGCTCCATTCAGGGCAGCAAAATCAAGCTTAGCCAGTGCGAAATCAACGACACTGTTACAGCAACAAGCGAAATTCTTATCTCCCCTAACTCTGTTATCAACGGCGATGTTAAAGCAGGCATGATTGTAAGCGAAGGCACAATCAACGGCAATATCGATGCAGACAGCGTTACACTTGCAAACAGCAGCAAAACTGTTGGCGATATTACCTGCAAAACAATCCGCATCAACGAAGGTGCTTCCCTTAAAGGTAAATTGGAAACAATATAAGCGGCACTCAAATTACATAATTCAACTAAAAAGCACAGCAGTGTCCCATAATAACGGTACTGCTGTGTAATTTGTTTAAAGAGGTTTTATTGTGAAAAGTAAAAAGCTTTTAAATATTCTCACCGTGGCACTTTGTGTTATGCTGCTGGTGTTCGGCAACAGAATTGCATCGCTGGGCACCCCGCTGCAGAACGCGGGGGCAACCACAGTTTCGGAAGAAATGAAGGTTGTCAGCATTATCGACCCTGCCTATGAAGATACTTTGTATGCCGAATATCCCGATGCCCGCAGCGAAAGCATTGTGCTTTTTGAGGGCGAATTTACAAAGGGCTACAAAAAAGGCACTGTGGAAACAGCCGTACAGCGCGTGGACAGCCTTTATGCCATAGAGATGCGTCAGGTGGAGGTTGGCGACAAGGTTGTGGTTTACCGCAATCCTGACCCGCAGATAGATGTTGACTATATGTTTGCCGAGTTCAACCGCGTGCCGATACTGTTTGTTTTTGCAGGCCTGTTTGCGCTGTTTCTGCTTATTTTCGGCAGATGGCAGGGTTTTAAAACCCTTGTATCCCTTGTGCTTACCATAGCGTCAATTTTTCTGGTGTTTATCCCTGCGGTGCTGCGGCACGGCAACGTGTATGTGTGGTCGATAATCACCTGCATATACATCATTTTTATGACTTTGCTGATTGTTATCGGCTGGACACGCAAAAGCGCAGCCGCCATAATCGGCTGTATAAGCGGTGTGCTCACCTGTGGCATAATTGTGCTTATCTGCGATATTTCCCTGCATCTTACAGGCCTTGTGGACGAAGATGCGCTTTATCTGCTTATGCTTGACCCAGAGCACCCTATAAGCATAAAGGCGGTTGTTTTTGCCGCAATTATCATTGGTGCCGTGGGTGCGGTTATGGACGTGGCCATGGACATTGCTTCTGCGCTCAGCGAAATCAGGGCACAGGTGCCTGATATCTCCACAATGCAGATGGTTAAAAGCGGCTTTGCCATAGGCCGTGACATTATCGGCACAATGGCAAACACCCTTATCCTTGCATATATCGGGTCTTCCCTTTCGGTAACTTTGCTGCTGGTGGCAGGCAATCCGTCGCTGCTGTATCTGTTTAACACCGAGATGATTGTTGTGGAACTGCTGCAGGCAATTGCAGGCAGCTTTGGCATGATGATGACCATACCGCTGACCAGCTTTGTGTGCGGCGTGCTGTATACTGATAAAAAGGCAGACACAGAATAAACGCCGGGCAAATTATTGAACACAAAATTCAGCAAAGCCTCCCTTGTGTAAAGGGAGGTGCCGCGGCATATGCCGTGGCGGAGGGATTGACATGCAGTCAAAACATAATAAGCAATTGGTTCCTTTAGCAAAGCAGCTTCGCAAGGGAATGACAAAGGAAGAACGGCACCTTTGGTATGATTTTCTGCGCAGTTATCCTGTCCGGTTTTCGAGACAAAAAGTATTGGGGAAATATATTGCCGACTTTTATTGTGCGCAGGCCAGACTTATAATTGAACTTGATGGTTCACAGCATTTTAAAACTGAAAATATCAAAAAAGACGATGAACGCACGGCTTTTCTGCAAAGTTATGGTTTAAAAATCATTCGCATTCCCAACAATGAAATCAATCGCAATTTTACCGGAGTTTGTCAGTTTATAGACCTTGAAGTAAAACAATCCCTCAGTCAGCTTTGCTGACAGCTCCCTTTACACAAGGGAGCCTTCATTTATACATTTTCCGTGTAAATAAAAAACATCCGTCACATCGGTCTGATGTGGCGGATGTTTATGTTTTTTACAGTGCAGGGTTCAAATACAATTATTTTTCATCTGTTCTCTCCAGAATATAATCTGTACTTGTATTATAAATGTCAGCAAGTTTTATCAAAATTTCCACAGGTAAACCAGCCATACCTGTTTCATAAGATGAATAAGTACGGCGATTTATATATAGCATATCTGCTATTTGCTGCTGAGTATAATCATTGTCTTCCCGCAAATCCTTTAATCTTTTAAAAATCAAATATATCACCTAATAAAATTATACTTGGCAAAATTCTTGCCATTGATTTTTGGCAAGAATCGTGGCATAATTCATTACAGAGGTGATTAATTATGGCAGATTATAAAAAAATGTACTGCGAATTGTTCAACAAAGTTACCGATGTAATAAATGAGTTGCAGGAAATACAGCAGAGATGTGAAGAGCTTTATGTAAAAAGCGAAGAAGAAAACATTAAAAATTTTGAAGTATATAAAAACGAAAATAACAGATAAATTTTGCAAAAACGCAATAAAAAGCCACCGCTAATGCGGTGGCTTTAAGTTTTTAAATAACTATATGTTATTTAACGCCGTACTGTTCGTAGTATGCATCGATTGCAGCTTTGATTGTGTCATCGATAACAACTTCGCCGTTAACTTCTTTGTTCCAGAGAGCTTCAACAACATCGTTCATATCAACGATAGCTGCTGTGTCAAAGCCGTAAAGGTCTTTAACTTCGTCAAGAGCAACCTTTTCGCCGCCTTTGCCAACTTCCATACGGTTGAGGGAAACCATAAGGCCAACGATTGTAACATCTGCTGCGCCTCTTACCTTTGGCACTGTTTCTTCCATGGATTTGCCGGAAGTTGTAACGTCTTCAATCATAATAACTCTGTCGCCGTCCTGAAGTTTGCTGCCAAGGAAGCTGCCTTTGTCTGCGCCGTGGTCTTTTTCTTCTTTGCGGTCAGAGCAGTAACGCACTTCTTTGCCGTAAAGTTCGCTGTAAGCCATAGCTGTTACAACTGCAAGAGGAATACCTTTGTAAGCCGGTCCAAACAATACATCAAAATCGTCGCCGTATGTATTGTGGATTGCTTTTGCATAGTATTCGCCAAGTTTTTTAAGCTGGCTGCCTGTTACGTAGCCGCCTGCATTCATAAAGAATGGAGACTGACGGCCGCTTTTAAGTGTAAAGCTGCCAAATTTAAGCACTTTGCTTTCTACCATAAAGTCGATAAACTCTTTTTTATACTGTTCCATTGTTAGATTCCTCCGTGGACTATATATCTGTAATTATTTCGATTAATCTGCAAAATCTGCCATACATCTTCTGTATGCTGCAACAGGGTCTTCTGCTTTTGTGATTGGACGGCCAACAACAATGTAGTCTGTGCCGATTTCTTTTGCTTTTGCAGGTGTTGTTACACGCACCTGGTCGCCAACATCGCCGTCAGCAAAACGAACACCAGGTGTAACTGTAAGGAAGTCCTGGCCAACAGCTTCTTTTACCATGCCTGCTTCCAGTGGGGAACAAACAATGCCGTCGAGACCTGCTGCTTTTGTGTTTTTAGCATAGTGAATGATTGTATCGTTGATGGAAGCGTTGATGAGAAGTTCGTTCTGCATTCTTTCTTCGCTTGTGGATGTAAGCTGTGTTACAGCGATAACCAGCGGACGTGTGCCGTCTTCGCGTACAACGCCTTCGAGGGCCGCTTTCATCATATCGATTGTGCCTGCTGCGTGTACATTAACGATATCTGCACCAAGGCCGCTGAGGCTTCTCATACCGCCTTTAACTGTGTTTGGAATGTCGTGGAGTTTAAGGTCGAGGAACACTTTGTGGCCTCTTGCCTTGATTTCTTTAACGATGGATGGACCTGCTGCATAGAAAAGTTCCATACCGATTTTTACAAATGGCTTTTCGTCTGTAAATTTATCCAGGAAAGCAAGTGCTGTTTCTGCATCTTTAAAGTCAAGTGCAATAATTACATCTCTTTTCATTGGTAGAGTTCTCCTTATATTTAATACTTTAATATAATGTTTCTCTGTCATTCTGAACACCGCAAGGTGTGAAGAATCTCTCTGTTTGCACGCATATAATATGTTCTGCCCGGGAGACTCTTCGTTTCACTCAGAGTGACATTTTTTACTATAACCGCACGGAAAGTTTTATTGTTACTCTCCTTTTAACCTGCGGTTTCAACGTTCTGGCTGCGGAAATCTTCGATTTTCGTTAGTGCGTCAGCACGTCACAGCGCAAGCTGTGAAGCCAGGTTGTTATTTAAATGAAGCACCGATAATATCGTTAAGGTCTTTGATGCCGTATTTTTCCATTGTTGCAGGCAGTGCTTCGATGATTTCCTTGCAGGCATATGGGTTTTTAAGGTTTGCTGCGCCAACCTGAACAGCTGTTGCACCTGCCATCATCATTTCGATAACGTCTTCTGCGCTGGAAACGCCGCCCTGACCCATAATTGGGATGTTAACAGCCTTTGCCACCTGATGCACCATGCGCAGTGCTACAGGGAAGATTGCAGGGCCGCTGAAACCGCCCATTGTGTTTGCAATGATTGGCTTGCCTGTTTTAAGGTTAATGCGCATACCCAGCAGAGTGTTAATCATACTGATGCCGTCTGCGCCTGCATCTTCGGCAGCTTTTGCAATGGAAACGATGTCTGTTACGTTTGGAGAAAGCTTGATGTAAACAGGTTTTGTTGTAACCTCTTTAACTCGCTTTGTAACTTCGTAAACGTTTTTAGGGTCTGTGCCGAAAGCCATACCGCCGCCATGTACGTTAGGGCAGGATACGTTTACTTCGATAATGCCAACCTGGTCTTCTTTGTCGATAAGGTTGCAGCAGTATACATAGTCGTCAATTGCATAGCCGCTGATATTTGCAATAACCTTTTTGTTGAAAATCTTTTTAAGGTCAGGCAATTCCTTGTTGATAACTGCATCGATGCCAGGGTTCTGCAGACCAACAGAGTTAATCATACCCATTGGTGTTTCGGCAATACGTGGTGTAGGGTTGCCAAACTGGCCAACACGTGTTGTGCCTTTAAAGCTGAATGTACCAAGAATGTTGATATCGTAGAATTCGGCAAATTCTTTACCGAAGTTGAATGTACCGCTGGCAGGAATTACAGGGTTGTCCAAAGTCCAGCCGGAAAGTGTAACCTTTGTGTTTACCATATAATTTCCTCCTTAAGCATAATAGGGCCTTCCTTGCAGATGCGTTTGTAGCCTGTGAGTGTTTTGCAGCTGCAGCCCATACAGCCGCCGAAACCGCAGCCCATTCTTTCTTCAAAAGAAAGCTGGCCGCTGCATTCTGTTGCATTGCTGATAGCCTTGAGCATTGGTTCAGGACCGCAGGTGTAGAAATAGTCATAACCGCTGAGGTTTTTGATAACGTCTGTTACAAAGCCTTTTGTGCCGTAGCTGCCGTCGTTTGTTGTTACATATACATCGCAGCCCAGTGCCTTGAATTCTTCTTCGTAGAAAACGTCGTCCTTGCTTGTGAAACCAAGGATAACTGTTGGTTTCTGACCCTGCTGGATAAGCTGTTTTGCAAGGTTGTACATTGGAGGTGTGCCAACACCGCCGCCGATAACCAGCGGAGCTTTTGTTTCGTTATTGATTGTAAAGCCGTTGCCCAGACCTGTAAGAATGTCAAGCTTTTCGCCTGCCTGCATAGCAGCCATTTTTTCTGTGCCTGCACCAACAACCTTGTAGATAATGTCAATTTTTTCCTTATCCCAGTCGCAGATGGAAATTGGGCGGCGGAGATAGAAGCCCTCCAGTTCAATGTTGATAAACTGGCCAGGAGCTGTGATAAAAGATGTGTCACCAAACAATGTCATATAGTAAACATCTTTTGCAATTTTTGTGTTTTCACCTATTGTATAAATATCTCTTTTGTACATAGGAAAGCACTCCTTTCGCAGATTTGTTTTTGCCTGTATATGAAGCTGCAAAAGCATAAATTTGTTGTAAACAAATTGCAAAGCAGGTTGAGAGCGGGAAGACTGCCCTTGCAGCACCACGGTCGTTAATTTTTTATCAAATTCTTTTCACATTAAGGGACGGCGGTGTACCGTCCCTGTATTATGTGTATTCAATGCTCCGTCTGTCATCAGAGCTTCAGCATCGGCCGGGCGAAAGGCTGTTTCTCCCTCCGCCGGCTTTGCCGGCACCTCCTTCACCTGAAAGAGGCAATAAAAGACTTTTTATTTTGCGTTGTCGTCGTCGATTGTAGATACTTTCATTGTCATATCTTCAAGCACGTTGAGCAGAGCATTTACTGTGGAAAGGCTTGTAAACAGAGCAACGTTGTTTTCTGTTGCATAGCGGCGGATGATGGAGCCGTCGTGTGCTGTGTCTGCGCCTACGTCCTGTGTGTTGAGAACGTAAGTTACATAGCCTTTTGTAAGGCTTTCGATAACGTCGTTGCCGCCTTCGCTGATTTTCTGTTTCATTCTTGTTTTGATGCCGTGTGCCTTAAGGAATTTAGCTGTACCTTCTGTAGCTTCGATGTTGAAACCAAGGTTGTAGAAACGTCTAACCAGTGGAAGTGCACGTTCTTTGTCTTTGTCTGCAAGTGTTACAAATACTGTGCCGTAGTTCTGGATTTTGATGCCGCTTGCCTGCAGTGCTTTGTAAATTGCACGGTTGAGCTGTCTGTCGTAGCCGATTGCTTCCCCTGTGGATTTCATTTCAGGTGAGAGATAAGCATCAAGACCTTTGATTTTTGCAAAGGAGAATGTTGGTGCTTTTACATAGAAGCGTTTGCTTTCTTTCTGCAGCATTGTGCCGTAGCCAAGTTCTTTAAGTGTGTGACCAAGCATAACCTTTGTGGCGATGTTTGCCATTGGCACACCTGTGGATTTGGAGAGGAACGGTACTGTACGGGAAGAACGTGGGTTAACTTCGATTACGTATACGTTGTCAAATTCGTCAACGATAAACTGAATGTTGAACAGGCCCTTGATGCCGATGCCAAGACCAAGACGAACTGTGTAGTCGATGATTGTGTCTTTAACCTTCTGGCTGATTGTGTATGCAGGGTAAACGCTGATGGAGTCACCGCTGTGAACGCCTGTTTCTTCGATGTGTTCCATAATACCAGGGATAAATACATCTGTGCCGTCGCAGATTGCGTCTGTTTCAAGCTCTTTACCGATGATGTATTTGTCAACCAGAACAGGCTGGTCTTCGTCTACGAGAACTGCTGTCTGCAGGTATTTTTTAAGGTCTTCGTCGCTGTTTACAATCTGCATTGCACGGCCGCCGAGAACGTAGGACGGACGAACAAGCACAGGGTAACCGATGCGGTTTGCAACTGTGATGCCGTCAGGGATGTTTGTAACAGCCTGTCCTTCAGGTTCAGGAATGCCAAGTGTGTGCATGATTTTTTCAAAGCTGTCACGGTTTTCTGCACGTTCGATAGCATCAACGTCTGTGCCAACAATGTTTACACCAAGTTCTTTAAGGTCGTTTGCAAGGTTGATAGCTGTCTGACCACCAAGGGAAACGATAACACCGTCAGGTTTTTCCATTTCGATTACGTTCATAACATCTTCCACTGTGAGAGGTTCAAAGTAGAGTTTGTCTGCAGTTGTGTAGTCTGTGGAAACTGTTTCAGGGTTGTTGTTGATGATGATAGCTTCGTAGCCTGCTTCCTTGATTGCCCATACAGCGTGTACTGTGGAGTAGTCAAATTCTACACCCTGGCCGATACGGATTGGGCCGGAACCGAGCACAAGGATTTTCTTTTTGTCTGTTACGATGCTTTCGTTTTCGCCGTGATAGCAGCTGTAGAAGTAAGGCACATAGTCCTGCTGATGTTCGATGTTGTCAACAATGCGGTAGATTGGCAGAATGCCGTTTTCCTTGCGGAAGCGGAATACATCCAGCTTGTTCATACCCCAGAGTTTTGCAACGTAGCTGTCGGAGAAGCCCATATCTTTTGCTTTTCTGAGAACTTCTGCATCTTTTACATTTGCAGCGATAACTGCTTCGTATTCGATTGTTTCGCGGAGAATCTGGATAAATGGTTCAACAATCTTTGTCTGTTCCCAGATTTCGTGGTTTGTTGCGCCTTTGCGGATAGCTTCGCAGAGTGCAAACAGTCTTTCGTCTGTAGGTGTTGCAATTTCTTTGAGGAGTGCTTCTTTGTCCCAGTCTTTGAATTTTTTCATTTCAAAGTGGTCAACGCCGATTTCAAGGCCGCGCACTGCCTTGAGCATAATTTCTTCAACAGTCTGGCCAAGGCTCATAACTTCGCCTGTAGCTTTCATCTGTGTGGAAAGCTCTTTGGAAGCAGATGTAAATTTGTCAAATGGGAAACGTGCAACCTTTGCAACCTTGTAGTCGATTGCAGGTTCGCAGCTTGCAGGGATACCGCTGATATCGATTTCGTCAAGTGTAAGACCAACTGCAATTTTTGCTGTTACGCGTGCAATTGGGTAAGCTGTTGCCTTGGAAGCCAGAGCAGAGGAGCGGGATACACGAGGGTTGATTTCGATAAGGTAGTATTCCATTGTGTCAGGCTTAAGTGCAAACTGAACGTTGCAGCCGCCTGCGATTTTAAGGTATTTGAGAATTTTAAGTGCAGATGCCTTGAGCATTGCTCTCTGTTCGTCGCTGATTGTCTGGCAAGGTGCAAAAACAATGGAGTCGCCTGTGTGGATACCAACAGGGTCAAAGTTTTCCATATCGCAGATTGCGATAGCCTTGTCTGTTGCATCGCGCATAACTTCAAATTCGATTTCCTGATAGCCTTTAACGGATTTTTCTACCAACACCTGATGTACAGGGGAAAGTGTAAGCGCATATTCGCATTTTGTAAGGAATTCTTCTTCGTTGTCAGCAAAGCCGCCGCCTGTGCCGCCAAGTGTGAATGCAGGGCGGAGAACTACAGGGAAGCCGATTTCTTTTGCTGCACGCAGACCGTCTTCAACTGTATGCACGATGTCGGACGGAATGATAGGTTCGCCGATTTCTTCGCACATGTTTTTGAACATTTCGCGGTCTTCAGCTTTTTTGATGGACTCGATGGATGTACCGAGAACTTCTACCTGACATTCATCAAGGATACCCTTTTCGCCAAGCTGTACACAGAGGTTAAGGCCTGTCTGGCCGCCAAGACCAGGAACGATAGCATCAGGTCTTTCGTAGCGGATAATTCTTGCAACATATTCAAGTGTAAGTGGTTCCATATACACTTTGTCAGCCATCTTTGTGTCTGTCATGATTGTTGCAGGGTTTGAGTTGATAAGCACAACTTCGTAACCTTCTTCTTTCAAAGCAAGGCATGCCTGAGTGCCTGCGTAGTCAAATTCAGCTGCCTGGCCGATAACGATAGGGCCGGAGCCGATTACCAATACTTTTTTAATGTCTGTTCTCTTTGGCATAATTTTTACAACGCTTTTGTCTGCGTCTTCCTCCTTACTTTATATCCTCAATATTATTGTAAACCACTTTGCCGTTATACACGGTAAGCAGTACATCGCCATAAAGTGTTTTGTTTAAAAACGGTGTGTATCTGCCCTTTGTTGCAAAAGGCTTTTCGCCCACCACCCATTCTTTGTCAGGGTCTATCAGCACAAAGTCAGCCTTTTCGCCAACCTTGATGCCTGCAGGCATACCGAAAAGCTTTCTTGGATTGATGCTCATCAGTTCCACCAGTTTTTCCATTGTAATGTAGCCACGTTTAACCATATAGGTGTTCATTGCTGCAAAGCTTGTCTCCAGCCCGATAACGCCCATATTGCTTTTTTCAAGGCCTTTTTCCTTTTCTTCGTCGCTGTGTGGTGCGTGGTCGGTTGCAATCACTTCGATTGTGCCGTCCTGCACGCCTTTGATAAGTGCATCGCGGTCAGCGGCGGAACGGATTGGCGGGTTCATCTTCCACATACCGTGCTCCTGCAGTTCCATATCGCAGAATGCAAGGTAATGCGGTGCTGTTTCGCAGCTTACCGGTAAGCCGTCGGCCTTTGCTTTTCTCACTATGTCCACAGTTTCCTTTGTGGAGATGTGGCATACGTGATACTGTGTGCCGGTTTCCCGCACCATTTCTACGTCACGCGCCACAGGGCCCCATTCGCTTTCGCTGCAGATGCCGCGGTGTCCGTGCAGACGGGCATATTCGCCGTCGTGGATATATCCGCCAAACAGCAGGCTTTCGTCTTCGCAGTGTGCCACAATAGGTTTGCCCACCGCCTTTGCACGCAGCATAGCTTCTTTCATCATATCAGGGCTCTGCACGCCCTTGCCGTCATCGGAAAATGCAAAGCATTTATCGCCGATTTCTTCAAAATTCACCAGCTCTTTGCCCTTTTCCCCCACTGTGATTGCCGCGTAAGGCAGCACCTTTATCACAGCGTCTTTATCTATAATATCCTGCTGAGCTTTTAGATTTTCTGCACTGTCAGGTACAGGATTTAAGTTTGGCATGCTGCACACCAGCGTAAAGCCGCCCTTTGCAGCGGACTGTGTGCCTGTTTCGATGGTTTCTTTATAAAAAAAACCAGGCTCACGCAAATGTACATGAACATCTGCGAAACCTGGAAATATAAACAAACCCTGTCCGTCAACAACAGGAGTATTTTCAGAAACAGCAATGCCAACGCCAACAGAAGCAACTGTACCGTCACAAACAAGCATATCAGCCTGCACGATTTCGTTTTCGTAGTACACTTTTGCATTCTTGATTAATACGTTCAGCATAATTTTCTCCTTTTTAAATTTTAAAAATCCTTGCTTTTGCCGCCAAAACGGCACAGTATACATATCATATTTTATTATACTATATACACTTGAAAAATGCCATATCCTTTTAGGGCAAAAAACATATAAATTTCAGAATAATTTTTATGCTTTTTCTCAAAAATAACGCACCGTCTGTACGACAGTGCGCTATATTATTTCTGCCGTTTTGGCATTTCAATTTATTATATCACAAAAACGTGCATAGTCAAGTGGAAATTGCAGTTGTCGGGTTAATTTATCAGACCGGTTTTAACCGCTGTGCTGTGCGGACAAAGAGATTATGTCATGCTGAACGTATGTGAAACATCTCTTGTTTAATCAGTCTGCCGTCACCTGCTATTATGTAAAAACAGAGAGATTCTTCGCTGCGCTCAGAATGACAGTAAAGGGCGCTCAGAATGACAGTAAAGGGCATTCAGAACGACAAAACATATTTTCTGCATCAAAAAAGGGGGCATATGCCCCCTTTTGCTGTTTTATTTTACAAAATATCCGTTTGGTGCCTGTGGGTCGGTTTCGGTTTTGCCGTCTGTGTTCCACACCACAATGCGCTCTACGTTTTCGTCCTTTGTCAGTGATGCAACCGCTGTTTCGCCGTGCAGTGCAAATTCTTCCGCTGTGCCTGCCGCAACTATGTTGGCTGTGCCGTAGCGCTGCGGTGCAACAATGTATTTTGCCACATCGCTGCCGCTGATTGCCGCAACATCAAAAGCAAAGTATGCTTCGCCGCCAACTGCATCCACCTTGCTGGTGAGAGTATTGATAAAGCCCTGCATCTGTGCCTGAAGCTGTGCATCGTTCACGCCGAAGTCACGCATTTCAAGGCTGTAGCCTGTAGGCAGCTGCACGCCGCTGAAGATAAAGTGCTCAACGCCCATATCGCCCAGCTCTTTTGCAAGGTCATAAATATACTGCTGCATAACACTGCTTGCAGGGTTTGCCCAGGGCTTGCCCCCAAGCTCTTTGGAGGTATCCAGCCAGTTCATATCTGTGCCTTTATATTTTACCGCTGTCTCACGGTTGATTGTCGGTGCAATGCGGTCGTGGAAAGCATACAGCTGTGCTGTAAATTCAACGCCGTTTTCTTCGCAGATTTTTACAAGGCGTTCAACATCTGCCAATGTGGAAGCCTTTGCCCCGCTGCCGATTTCGGTTTTTGTGTCAAACCACACAAGGCCCTGTGGGTCTTTAAGGGTTGCCACCACATTGTCCACACCCTTTGCCTTAAGGGCAGCAACTGCTGTTTTAAAGGTTTCTTCGCTGTAAAGTGCGCTTTGTTCCAGAGCACCGTAGACAAATTTTTCCTTTGTTATGTCAACCTGCACATCGGATGGATTGGCTGTTGGCTGGTTTTCCACCGGTGCGGTAACCGCAGGGGTTGGGCTTGGTGTGTTCTGCGGCTTTGGCTTTGACATATTGTCTGCCATTTCCATAACTGCAGGGGCACCAAAAAACCCGATAGCCAGCAGTGCACCCAGCGCAAACACAAGGCTGAGCACCTTTTTGATAACGGTGTTGCGCTGACGGCGCTTGCCCGATATGCTGTTGTTTCGTTTTATTTTGATTGGTCTGTTGGCCATACAAATCCTCTTTTCAGATTTTTATGCTGTTTTTGTAAAGTTGTAAACAGCGTTTAAAGTGCCACTGCGTGGCCTGTAAGCCCGTACACTGCCAGTGCAAGCACGGAGATGTAGATAAGTGTTATAGGCAGGCCTTTGAATGCCTGTGGTACACGTTCGTGA
This sequence comes from Oscillospiraceae bacterium, assembly GCA_017442085.1. Lineage (GTDB taxonomy): Bacteria > Bacillota > Clostridia > Oscillospirales > Ruminococcaceae > RGIG3102. The sequence goes on from JAFSAW010000054.1 coordinate 26,763, forward strand.
CAGATTTTTTTGTCTGCTTCGCTGATAAGCAGCATTGCAATAAGATAGCCTATACTGCTGCCAAGGCCGAAAACAATGCTTTCGGCAAGGTTGAGGCCGTAGTTCTGTGTAAGGATAACTGTGCCCACGATGGCACTGTTGATGCTTGCGCCTGTTACCGACTGCACAATCTCGCGGAATTTGCCGCCGCTGAGAATGATGCTGAGCAGCAGAATAACAATAACATAGCTGACTGCACAGGCCACAACAATGATTGTAGGCAGTACAAAACGGCGGTATGCACCAAAGCCAAGTGTGTCAACCAGCGGTGCAGCAAAGTATACAATAACGCTGGTCATAAGCTGAAACACTGTCAGGGCACTGCAGAAATAAAATGTGTTTTTACGGGGGTCACGCAGCATTTTGATGCCGGGGCTGATGCCCAGACTGCGTGTGAAGATGGCGTTCTGTGCGCCAACCGCAAGAATTGCAAGGTTGAAATAACTAATTATCGTTGTCAGCAAATCGTTCATTATGCATTGCCTCCACTTCTACCTTGTATTTGTAGTTGTTTACAAACTGTGTCCACACTGCACACAGAATGCCGATGATGAGAAAGCCGCCAAAACTGTTCTGTGCCATTGGAAGCAGCCCCACCTTTGTGATTGTGATGCCTGCAACTGTGCCGAATGCCAGAAATTCTCTTACCGCACTGATGATAAGGCAGGCAACGACAAAACCTGCGGTGTTTCGCAGACCATTGATGATAGAATAAAGAGCCTCTTCTTTTCTTGTCTTTTCAAAGTTCTTTACAACCAGCGGGTCAACGATGAGTATTGGCAGGTATACACCCAGCATAAGCACCTGGGTGCCAAGATATCTGTACATAAAGTAATATACAAACGCAAATACGATTGCCGACACAAAAGGATAGAAAAATGTTTTGAGCGGCATACTCATACGGCGTGTGATGATGCCTGTGACCAGACGTGTTGGTGTAAGCAGGCAAAGCACTGCAATCGACAGCAGCAGGCCGTTTTTTACGGTTGTTGCCGCAACCACCAGCGGTGCAAGGGCAAGGCCCTTGATAAAAACAGGGTTGGAGAGAAACACTTTGCGGCGACGCACGGTTTCGTCCCAGTTTTTATAAAGGAGAGAATAATTTTTCTGTTTCATTTATTATTTCCCGTCCTTTCCCTGATTTTTCATAGCTTCTTCAGCTTTGCGGATTTCTTCCAGACTGATTGTTCTTGTGGAATACAGCACTTCGTCGATATTGTCTTCCGCTTCTCTGATGATATCCATTGTATCCTTTTTAGCCTTGTGGTCGGCTGTGTAAACTTTCTTTTCTTCCTTTGGCCCGGCATGTTTTTCAGGCATTTTTCCGCGCTGTTTCTTTGCAGCCTTTTCTGCCTTTGCTTCGCCGTTTGCAAAACGTTCGATAGCGCCGTCCATTGTGTTTACCAGCAGCACTGCAAAGCAGCTGCCGTATTCAAAACCGCCGAAATAGCGGAAAGCCATGCCCAGCACACCCGCCATAATGCCGTAGATAATTTTTGCCTTTGGATTGCTTGGTGTTGTTGTAGGCTCGTTGAGCATAAACAATGCTGTAAACAGCACTATACCGTTGAGCAGCTCCATCTGCAGACTTTCAATGCGCGGAAAACCGTAAACCCTTGGGAATGCAAGGGCAATTGCCGCACAGGTTGCAAGGAAAGACACAGGAATGTGCCATGTTATCTTTTTGGTCAGTATAAGGTAAATACCTATTGCAGCAATAACCAGCACAAAGTCGCTGCCCATGCTGCCAGGGTGGTTGCCCAGCAGCAGATTGAGTGTATCGTGTACAGGTACACCGCCGCTTTTTACAACGCCCGAAGTTGTAACCGTTGCACCTGTGGTGTAGCCGCTCCAGAAATCAACTTTGCTGAAAGGTGTAACCGCCACAAAAACCTTGTCCTGCCAGTTTACAGCAGCACAGCACATTGCAAGGGCTGCAAGGTTGAAGGGATAAACGTCCTTGCCGCCAAAAAAGTGTTTGCCCACAAGGACAGTAAGCAGAACGCTGACCACCACAATATAAACAGGGATATTTACCGGCAGCATAAGGCAGAAGATAACCGCCCCAAGCTCGCTGGAATGGTCGGTGCTGTCAAACTGTTCGTGTCGCAGCATGGAAACCGCAACGTCCACAGCCTTTGCCGTTATCATTGCAACTGCACACAGCAAAAGCACCCTTGCGCTGTAAAGCACCGTGCCGCAGAGAATAAGCGGCAAAGTTGCAAAAAGCATATACTTATCGTGATTTTTTCTGTGAATATTTGTCATAAGTTAACTCTCGTTCCCTTTTAGATTTTAAGGCTTTCAATTGCTGCAGCAACATCCTGTGCACCAAACACATAGCTGCCTGCAACCAGCAGGTTTGCGCCTGCCTGTGCACAAAGGCTGCCTGTTGTTTCGTTGATGCCGCCGTCAACCTCGATGTAAAGGTCATTGAGGCCGCGTTTTGCAGCTTCTTCGCTGATAGCTTTAAGTTTTGGCAGTGCGCTTTCCATAAAGCTCTGGCCGCCAAAGCCAGGTTCAACACTCATAACAAGCACAAGGTCCAGCTGGTCAAGATATGGGAACACTGCTTCGGCAGGAGTTGCAGGCTTGATAACAATGCCTGCCTTTTTGCCGCATTTTTTAATAATATCAATTGTTTCCTGCACATCGCTTTCGCTTTCGATGTGGAAAGAAACCAGGTCTGCACCTGCCTTGCAGAACTGTTCTGCATAAAGGTGCGGTTTTATTATCATAAGATGCACGTCAAAAAATGCATCGGATTTTTTGCGCAGGGATTTAACCACAGGGATGCCGATGGAGATATTTGGCACAAAAACGCCGTCCATAACGTCGATGTGCAGCATATCTGCACCTTTGTCCATAACCATTTTGCAGTCGCGTTCAAGATTTGCAAAATCTGCAGAAAGAATTGAAGGTGAAACTTTTGTCATTTTTCTTACCTCTCGTATGTAAAAACTGATGTTAAAACTGACTTTTCAAAGGTTTTTTGGCCCATATTTTTGCATAATAAAGCCATTCTGATACCTTTGGGCGCAAATGCCCATAATATAATATTTTATTATACATATAATCCTGCAAAAAATCAATTAAATAGGCAGATGTTTACAAAATAGGCGAAAATTTTTCACAAAAAACGGTGGGTTACCCCACCAATGTAATTTAGTTAAACGAAACTAAAAATATCAACTTAATATGACAAAGCAAAATGCCATTCTGAGGGCAGCGAAGAATCTCTTTGTCTGATTAAACCGGGAGATTTTTCGTCACTTGCGTTCCTCAGAATGACATATTTTTGTTTACTTAATGACATTGTTTACACAAGGGAGACTTTGTCATGCTGTACGTATGTGAAGCATCTCTCGGTTCATTCGGTCTGCCGACAGCCATCACACTGTGCTTACCGGGAGATTCTTCGGCATAAATGCCTCAAAATGACATTGTTGACTGCACTTTTAAAACTGCTGATTATTCCTTAAAATTTTCTTCGTATATTTCCAGATTTCTCTGCAGCACCTTCAAACCGCGGAAGCCAAAGGCGCGCTGCTTGTAAACCGCCTCAACGTTCTCTTTTGTAACAACGGCAAAGACATCGTCGCAGAACAGGGTATTGCCCTTTTGTGCCTCGCTGTCCCCTGCCAGCACCTTACGGTTGTGGGGGCACACCTTCTGGCAGATGTCACAGCCAAACACGGTTTTTGCACGTTTTAAAATATCGTGCTGCTCACCGGTGAGTTCCTGCTTTTTCTGGCTGATAAATGAGGCGCATTTTTCCTTGTCGACAATACCGCCGCAGACCGCACCGCCCGGGCATTTGTTTTCGCACAGGCCGCAGTTTAAACAGCCTTTGTCTGTATGCAGCTGTGACGGAATTTCCATATCCGTGACAATTTCGCCGATAAACACAAAGCTGCCCCATTTTTCTGTGATAAGCAGGCTGTTTCTGCCCTTTGCCCCAAGGCCCGCCTTTACCGCCGCATCAACCTCGTCTATTGGCGAAGAATCCACAAAAGGCACAAAGCTGTGCTGCGGGTATCTTTCCGCAAGGTCTGCACATATGGATTTTAGTTGCTCCATAACCACTGTGTGATAGTCGGTGACCGCACAGTATGCACTGATGTTTCCCACAGATGTACTTTTGTTATAATATGGAAAAATCATAACTATTACACTGGCTGCATTTGGGGGAATTCTCTGCTTTGAACGCACATCAAAAGTGTTTAAATGTTGAAAACTTACCACCGAAAAATCGGCGGTTTTGTACTTTGCAAGCAGATTTTTCAACCTGTACTCCCCCTTTATTTAGTAAAGTTTGTTTATATAATACACAATTTATCTGTAAAAAGATATACTTTTTTGCGGAAAATTTTGGCAAAACAGCTGAAATTGCAATTTTTTCTTGACAGAATTGCAAGTTTTCCACGGTTTCAACAGAGTTTTCAACATTTCAGGGTTAAAACCCGTTTAAAATGTTAACAACTAACGGTTTTGTTGAAAACTCTGTTGAAAATGTTGAAAAGTGCTTTTTGAAAGGCATTATTACTCTCTGTAAAAAGCGCTTTACCGCTTTTCCACAGCCTTTATGTGAACTTTGTGTGAAAAACCTTTATTTTGGGGCATTTCGGGCATTTTTGAGTTTTCAACAGACTGTTGAAAACTGTGTTTAAAACTTTACAGCGTGTAAATGCAGCCGCAAAAAGCGGCATTTTTTGCGGTTTTTATCCCCCGAAAATATGCACAAATAAATCATTCAACCACAAGGCTGTTGAAAATTATTTTAAAAGGTATATAATAAATAAAGATGGCTACATCATTTTGATTATTAATTTAAGGAGTTATATATATGAGTGAATGTACACATGACTGCAGCAGCTGCAGTGCAGACTGTTCTTCCAGAACAGAAATTCAGAAAGACCCGCTCAACCAGCTTTCCAGCGTTAAAAAGGTTATCGGTGTTATCAGCGGCAAAGGCGGCGTTGGCAAAAGCCTTGTAACAAGCATGCTTGCTGTGCTCAGCCAGAGAAACGGCTACAACACAGCTGTGCTGGACGCTGACGTTACTGGTCCATCCATCGGCCAGACATTCGGCGTGCACAAAAAAGTGCTTGGCAACGAAGTTGGCATTCTGCCAAACGTAAGCAAAACAGGCATTCAGCTTATGAGTGCAAACTTTATGCTTAAAGAAGAAACAGACCCTGTTGTATGGCGCGGTCCTGTTATTGCAGGCGTTATCAAAC
>JAFSAW010000055.1 GCA_017442085.1 Oscillospiraceae bacterium
AGGCCAGGTTGCAAAACGTCAGGCTATCACAAACCCTGAAGGCACAGTTTCCTCCATCAAGAGAGAAATGGGTACAAACTACAAAGCAAACATCAACGGCAAAGCATACACACCACAGGAAATTTCTGCAATGATTCTTGCAAAACTTAAAGCAGATGCGGAAGCTTACCTTGGCGAAAAAGTTACAGAAGCTGTTATCACAGTTCCTGCTTACTTCAACGACAGCCAGCGTCAGGCAACAAAAGACGCAGGTGCTATCGCAGGTCTCAACGTAAGACGTATCATCAACGAACCAACAGCAGCTGCACTTGCTTACGGCGTTGACAAAGAACAGGACCAGAAAATTATGGTTTACGACCTTGGCGGCGGTACATTTGACGTTTCCATCATCGAAATGGGCGACGGTGTTCAGGAAGTTCTTGCAACAGCAGGTAACAACCGTCTTGGCGGCGATGACTTTGACGACAGAATCATCAAATACCTTGCTGCAGAATTCAAAAAAGACAACGGCATCGACCTTCTCAACGACAAAATGGCTGCACAGCGTCTTAAAGAAGCTGCAGAAAAAGCAAAAATCGAACTTTCCGGTGTTATGCAGACAGCTATCAACCTGCCATTTATCACAGTTGATGCAACAGGTCCAAAACACCTTGACATGACACTTACACGTGCTAAATTTGACGAACTTACAGCAGACCTTGTTGAAGCAACAATGGGTCCTGTACGTCAGGCACTTGCAGACAGCGGTCTGTCCACAGGCGAACTCAACAAAGTTCTTATGGTTGGCGGTTCTTCCCGTATCCCAGCTGTTCAGGAAGCTGTTAAAAAACTTATCGGCAAAGAACCATTCAAAGGCATCAACCCTGACGAATGTGTTGCTCTCGGTGCTGCAATTCAGGGCGGCGTTCTCGGCGGCGATGTTAAAGGCATCCTCCTCCTTGATGTAACTCCACTGTCCCTTGGTATCGAAACATATGGCGGTGTTTCCACAAAAATCATCGAAAGAAACACAACAATCCCAACAAAGAAAAGCCAGATTTTCTCCACAGCTGCTGACAACCAGCCATCTGTAGAAGTTAACGTTCTTCAGGGCGAAAGAGAAATGGCACGCGACAACAAATCCCTTGGTATCTTCCACCTTGACGGTATTGCTCCGGCTCCAAGAGGTATCCCACAGATTGAAGTAACATTCGACATCGACGCAAACGGTATCGTTTCTGTTTCTGCAAAAGACCTTGGCACAGGCAAACAGCAGTCCATCACAATCACTTCTTCCACAAATATGTCCAAAGAAGACATCGAAAAAGCTGTTAAAGAAGCTGAACAGTTTGCAGAAGAAGACAAAAAACGCCGCGAAGAAATCGAAACAAAAAACCAGGCTGACAGCATGGTTTACCAGACAGAAAAAATGCTGAAAGACCTTGACGGCAAAATCTCCGACAGCGAAAAAGCTGAAGCAGAAGCTAAAAAAGATGACCTTAAAAAAGCAATCGAAGGCGGCAACATTGAAGATATCAAAGCAAAAATGAGCGCTCTTGAATCTTCTCTCCACGCTATGAGCGAAAAACTCTATCAGCAGGCTCAGGCAGCTCAGGCACAGCAGGGTGCACAGGGCGGCGCACAGCAGGGCCCTGCAGATGACGGCGTTGTAGATGCAGACTACAAAGACGTAAACTAATTGACAAACAAGGATACACCTTATAAAATATCTTAAAAATGTTAAATGCTAACTCGGCAAGGGCGGAATATACCATTCCGCCCAATTGCCGATTATAAGCAGGTATGCAGCGGCAGTTTGTGCTGCTGTAAATCAGAAGAAAACACACATATCAATAATTGTGAGGGCAGAAAAGTGGCAGAAAAAAGAGATTACTACGAGGTGCTTGGGATTGAAAAATCCGCAAGTGATGCCGAAATAAAATCTGCATACAGAAAAAAAGCAAAAAAATATCACCCGGACTTAAACCCGGGCGATGCAGAAGCAGAAAGAAACTTTAAAGAGGTAAACGAAGCCTACGAAGTGCTTTCTGATGCTGACAAAAAACAGAAATATGATACTTACGGTCACGCAGGTGTAGACCCTAACTTTGGTGCAGGCGGCTTTGGCGGCGGCTTCAACGGCGGTTTTGGCGGTGCGGGCATTGACCTTGACGATATATTCGGCAGCTTCTTCGGCGGCGGCTTTGGCGGTTTCGGCGGCACAAGCCAGCGCAGAAATCCAAATGCACCACGCCGCGGCGGCGATGTGCACATCGGCCTTACCATCAGCTTTATGGAGGCTGCACACGGCTGCAAAAAGACTGTTTCCATCAACCGTCAGGAAACCTGCCCTGACTGTCACGGCACAGGTGCAAAAAACGGCACACAGCCGGAAACCTGTCCAGACTGTCACGGCACAGGCCAGGTTATGCAGCAGCAGAGAACACCTTTTGGTGTTATCCAGAATGCAAGACCTTGTACAAAGTGCGGCGGCAAGGGCAAAATTATCAAGGAACCTTGCGCAAAATGCCGCGGCAACGGCCGTGTAAGCGTGCAGGTTAAAAAGGAAGTTAACATTCCTGCAGGTATCGATGACGAACAGAGCCTTGCTTTGCGCGGTGAGGGCGATATGGGCACAAACGGCGGCGCACAGGGCGATGTAATTATCGTTGTTTCCGTTAAACCTGATGCAGTGTTCAAACGTGAAAAATACAATGTATTTGTAGAGGTGCCAATCACCTACAGCCAGGCTGTACTGGGTGACGAAATTGTGGTGCCTACCATTGACGGCAAGGTGCAGTACAAGGTGCCGGAAGGTACACAGAGCGGCACAGTGTTCCGCCTGAGACAGAAAGGTATCAAATATCTCAACGGCATCGGCCGTGGAGACCAGTATGTAACCGTTAACGTGGAAATTCCTAAAAAGGTAACCCGCGAACAGCGCAAGGCACTGGAAGCCTTTGAGGCAACCCTTAAAGACGACAACTACGAACAGCGAAAAGGTTTCTTCAAGAAAATCAAGGATATGTTTGATTAGTTGAAAATTTAAAAAATAAAAAGTATGTCATTCTGAGGGCGTTTAACGCCCGAAGAATCCCGCTGTTTATGCAGTTTGGCAGTTAACAATCCTGTTATTGTGTCGTGAGATTCTTCGCTGTTGCTCAGAATGACATTTTTGTTTGTATAAGGCCAAAGGCGGTTTTTGTTGATATGTATATATATTGTATAGTATAATAAAATTTAAGATATTTATATTCAAAGGTGATTATATGGTTAATTTAGGCAACGACTGGGATATTGTTTTAAAGGGCGAATTTGAAAAGCCTTACTATCTTGCAATCCGTGAATTTCTCAAAAAGGAATATTCCACGCAGATTGTTTATCCCAATATGTATGATATCTTCAATGCCCTTAAAGCCACAAGCTTTAAAAACACAAAGGTGGTAATTCTCGGGCAGGACCCTTATCACAATCCGGGGCAGGCACACGGGATGAGCTTTTCGGTTAAACCGGGGGTTATGCCGCCGCCAAGCCTTGTAAATATGTACAAGGAAATTGAAGACGAGTTTGGCATTGTTATGCCTAAAAACTACGGATATCTGCAAAGCTGGGCAGACCAGGGTGTGCTGCTGCTTAACACTGTGCTTACAGTAAGACAAAATCAGCCACAGAGCCACAAAAGCTGCGGTTGGGAGACCTTTACCGACAATGTTATAGCATCGCTTAACCGGAAGGAAGAACCATGTGTGTTTCTGCTTTGGGGCAGCAATGCAAAAAGCAAGGCGAAGCTGATAACAAACCCAAAACATCTTATACTGCAGACTGTTCACCCAAGCCCGCTTTCTGCTTACAGAGGCTTTTTTGGCTGCGGTCACTTTAAAAAGGCCAATGATTATCTTGAAAGAAATGGCCTTGCTCCGATTGACTGGAGCATTAATCCATAATAAACAATATAAACTTTCAACACGGATAATGAATAATGTTGAAAAATACTAAAAGACTTTTAAGGAATTTTATGGTTAAAATTAAAGAAAAATCTTCTTTAAAACTGAACAATATACTGCTGTACGGAATAAGTTTTGCTGTGCCCGTGGCGGCTATGCTTTGCGCATATCTTGCCAACGGAATCTTTACACAGTGGAGCATACTGATAAATGACCTTTCCAGCCAGTACAGTGCATTTTTGCTGTACTACCGCAATTCAATGCTGGAAAACGGCATATTCTACAGCTTTTCCAAAGCATTGGGCGGCAACTTTTTCGGCATTTTTACATACTATCTTACAAGCCCCCTTAATCTGCTGGTGTTTCTGTTTCCGTCAGATAAGATAGAGATACCCATAGCAGTTATGATTTTGCTGCGCTTTGGCTTTGCATCAATGGCATTCAGCTGGTTTGTGCAGAAAGCAAAACCCGGCTGTGACAGAATAATGGCAACCGCCTTTGGCATTGTGTATGCCCTGTCCTCCTATATGGTGGTGCTGTGCTATCATCTGCTTTGGGGCGATGCTTATTTTATGCTGCCGCTGATTATGGGTTTTCTGCTGGATATTTTTGACGGCAAATCCCCACGCAATTTTATAATTGCATTTACATTTATGATAATATCCAACTATTATATGGCGTATATGGTTGGCATATTCTGCGCATTGATGTTTGTGCACCACTGCATAGTAACCAAAGACAAAAAACAGTGTGTAAACAGCTTTGTGTCACTTGCAAAAGCAGCGGTATTGTCGGTGGCGTTTACTGCCTGGCTGCTGGTGCCAACAATATTTGCACTGCTTCAGGGCAAGTTTACAATACCCGACCAGAGACTGTTTGCCTTTGGCATCGGTGATGTTATCAGCAAAATGTTTATCGGCAGCTATGACAGTGTGGGCAACATCAGTGCGCCGTTTATCTACTGCGGCAGCGCGGCCTTTGTGCTGTTCTGTGCAAAATGGTTTGTTAAAAATGTTCCGCTTAAAGAAAAAATCGCCGACCTTTTTGTTGCGGCGGTGCTTGGGTTAAGTATGTGGCTTGTGCCGCTTAACAAGGTGTGGCATATGTTTGCGGCGCCAAATGCTTTTCCATACAGATTTACATATATTTTTGCATTCTTTCTGCTTTGGAAAGCCTTTGAAGGCTGCTGTGATATAAAGGAAAAGACAGAGCGCAGAAACTTTGCCGCCTTTGCAGGTGCGGTTTTGACTGTTGTGTGCATCTTCGGGGCAAAATTTACGGCTGTAAGCAATATTAAGATTGCTGTAACCTTTGCAGCTGCTTCAGTAACCGTGCTGCTGGTGCTTATATATAAAATCTGCGGCAAAAAAGTTTTTGTGTTGCTTATGGCTTTTGTTATGGCAGGAGATATGGCGCTTAATGCTTATCTGCTTATCGGCAAAAACTACGAGATGCTGGCAAAACAGCCTGCAGACAATTTTACAAAGCAGTATAATATCAATGCACAGCAGCTGGCAAAAGCAGAAAAAGACGGCTTTTACCGCATTTTCAATATAAAAAATGAGTTTGAGGGTGTTGACTACACCGAAAACACTGTGTTTCAGCACGGGTACAACGAGATGTACCGTGCTTTTACATCCCTCACCGAAAACGAGTTTGAAAGCTTTAAGGAAAACGTGCTGCGCCCTGTGGACAACGATGTGCTTGCCTCTGTACTTGGGGCAAAATATACACTTAAGCATCAAGTGCTTGAAAAATCAGCCACAACAGCCTTTCCGCTTATATACAAAACCGCAGACAAGCCTGAAAGCTACAGCTATGATATGGCACAGTATATTGCCGATGCTGTTGGTGTAAATGTTTTTGCCGCAGACGGCAGTGTAAATTACAGTGCGCTTGAAAAAGCGGCACAGACAGCAGTTGAAAACGGGGCAGAGAATATTGTGCAAAACCGCAACAAAGTTACTGCCACAATAAGCAGCGATGCCGACAATCAGTTTGTTGCTACAAGTATAATTTACGACGACGGCTGGACAGTAAAGGTCAACGGCAAAAAAACTGTAAAGCACCGTGTGCTTAACAATCTTACGGGCTTTTATGTGCACAGCGGAGAAAATGCAATCGAAATGGTTTACACACCAAAAGGCTTTTATCCGTCACTGGCAGTGTCAGCAGTTTCGCTGGCAGGCTGTGCAGTGTGGAGTGCGCTGAAAAAGAAAAAGGGCAGCGGGTTGTAATTTTCACAATTTCATAATATTTTTATTGTATTTATAAATCAGAAAAGGTAAAAAGGAGTGATTTTATGTTGAAAGCAGCAGATTTCAGACAGATTGCAAGAGAAAGCCTTAAAGGCAAATGGCTGCTTGCAGTTGGCACAGGTTTTATTGCCTATCTGCTTGGGGGCAGCATTATGACTGTGGGCGGCGGTGGCAGTGCTTCCATAAACAGTGAAACAGCAGAGCAGGCAGCTTCGGGCCTTGCGGCAGAACCGGGCCTTGCAGCATTTCTGCTTATGGCACTGGCAACTGTATCTGTTATTGCCATAGTGTATGCATTGGTTATGACCATAATCGGCGGTGCGGTTTCCATGGGCTATGCAAAGTTTAACCTTAATCTTGTAAACCGCAGCAATCCAAGTGTGGAAGATGTGTTCAGCCAGTTCAAATATTTTAAAAAAGCATTTGTTATGCGCTTTCTCAAAGGTTTATACGTTCTTTTGTGGACATTCTGTTTTATCATTCCGGGTATTGTCGCAAGCTTTTCCTATGCAATGGCGCCGTACATACTTTACGAAAACCCTGATATGACAGGCAGCGAAGCACTGGCGGCGTCCAAAGAACTTATGAAAGGCAACAAATGGAGACTGTTCTGCCTTGATTTCAGCTTTTTTGGCTGGAGTTTGCTCAGTGCAATTACACTTGGCATAGGTTTTCTGTTCCTGCGCCCTTATGTAGAAGCTGCAGGCGCTGCATTCTACCGTGAAATCAAATGGGAAAGAATGAAACAGCAGGCAGGTATGGAATAAATGAACATAAAAACAAAAGGGGCGAACATAGTTCGCCCCTTTAAAATTCATAAACAGCAAATATCACTGTAGGTGCGGCCTGTGTTCGCCTGTCAGATATAAACAAAGGGCTTGTCCGTGCGGACAAGCCCTTATTGTTTTGTTTAGTTTTCCATGGATAAGCCCTATCACTTAAACTGTAAACTCATAAACAAGTTATTATTGCCGAAGGCAACAAGGTTCTGTTGGCTGAAATCTGTGATTTCAGATGATGCGAAGCATCAATTTGCGTCAGCAAACCAGCAGGTTCTTACTTGTAGAGTTCAACAAGTCTTGTAAGGTAGTCGTATCTTTCGTTAGCTGCTTTTTCGTTAGCAACGAAGAGTCTTTCAGCTTTTTCTGGGAAGGAAGCTTTAAGACGTGCATAACGAGCTTCGTTCATAAGGAATTCCTGATAGCCGCCCTGTGGAGCTTTGCTGTCAAGTGTGAATGGGTTTTTGCCTTCAGCTTTGAGTGCTGGGTTGTAACGGAAGAGGTTCCAGTAACCAGTTGCAACAGCTTTCTTGATTTCGTTCTGGCTGTTTGTCATGCCGCCTTTGATGGAGTGCATTTCACATGGAGCGTAACCGATGATGATGGATGGACCGTTGTAAGCTTCAGCTTCTGTGATAGCTTTAACTGTCTGGTTCATATCAGCGCCCATACCAACCTGTGCAACGTATACATAACCGTAGCTCATTGCGATGGAAGCAAGGTCTTTCTTGCCGATTTCTTTACCAGCTGCAGCAAACTGGGCAACCTGACCAAGTTTGGAAGCTTTGGATGCCTGACCGCCTGTGTTGGAGTAAACTTCTGTATCGAATACAAAGATGTTTACGTCTTCGCCGGAAGCGATTACATGGTCAAGACCGCCGAAGCCGATATCATATGCCCAACCGTCGCCACCGAAGATCCAGATGGATTTCTTAGCAAGGAATTCTTTGTCTTTAAGAACATATTTTGCATCTTCACAGCCGCAAGCTTCAAGAGCAGCAACAAGTTTAGCTGTAGCAGCTTTGTTTGCTTCGCCGTCTGTGTATGTTGCAAGGTATTCGTTGATAGCGTCTTTAACTTCGCCTTCAGCTTTTTCAAGCATAGCTTCAAGTTTAGCTTTAAGTCTTTCTCTGATAGCTTTCTGACCAAGGAAGAGACCAAGACCAAATTCTGCGTTATCTTCGAAGAGGGAGTTACACCAAGCTGGACCATGACCTTCTTTGTTTGTTGTGTATGGTGTGGATGGTGCAGAACCGCCCCAGATAGAGGAACAGCCTGTTGCGTTTGCAACGTACATTCTGTCACCGAAGAGCTGTGTAACAAGTTTAGCATAAGCTGTTTCTACACAACCTGCGCAAGCGCCGGAGAATTCAAGCATTGGCTGTTTGAACTGGCTGCCTTTTACGCTGTCAGCTTTGAATGGAAGTTCTTTGTCAGCAACTTTAGCAACTGTGTAATCGAATACTTCCTGCTGTGGAAGCTGGGATTCCTGGCTAACCATAACAAGAGCTTTTTCTTTAGCTGGACATACGTTTACACAAACGCCGCAACCCATACAGTCAAGTGGGGAAACAGACATTGTAAATACGTATTCTTCACAGCCTTTACCAATCATTTTTGGTGCTTTTTTAAGCTGTTCAGGAGCAGCAGCAACTTCTTCTTTGTTCATAACAAATGGTCTGATAGCTGCGTGTGGACAAACGATAGAACACTGGTTACACTGGATACAGTTTTCTGGTTTCCATTCTGGAACGTCAACTGCTACACCACGTTTTTCAAATGCGGAGAGGCCAAGTGGGAATGTACCGTCTTCAACGCCTTTGAATGTGGAAACTGGCAGGCTTTCACCGTTGTGGAGGTTAACAGGAACAACAACGTTTTCGTTGAAGTGTTTCTGAAGGTCGCTTGTGTATACTGTTGTATCAGCTGCTTTTTCTGCATCAACTGCTGTAGCCCATTCAGCTGGAACTTCAATCTTAACAAGTTTGTCTTTACCTGTGTCGATTGCTGTGTAGTTCATCTTAACGATGTCTTCACCTTTTTTGCTGTAGGATTTGTAAGCAGCTTTCTTCATGTGTTCAACTGCTTCTTCTACTGGGAGAATGTTAGCAAGTGCAAAGAATGCGGACTGGAGAATTGTGTTTGTACGTTTGCCCATGCCGATTTCTTTTGCAAGGTCGATAGCATTGATTGTGTAAACCTGAATGTTGTTTTCAGCGATGTAGCGTTTGCTTTCTGCAGGCATATGTTCGCTGAGTTCTTCAGGTGTCCACTGGCAGTTGATAAGGAAGATACCGCCTGGTTTAACGTCCTGAACCATCTTGAAGCCTTTGATGATGTAAGATGGGTTATGGCAAGCAACGAAGTCTGCTTTGTTGATGTAGTATGTGGATTTGATACGTGTATCGCCAAAGCGGAGGTGAGAAATTGTCAGGCCGTTTGTTTTCTTGGAGTCGTATTCAAAGTAAGCCTGTACATATTTTTCTGTGTTGTCACCGATGATTTTGATGGAGTTTTTGTTAGCACCAACTGTACCGTCGCCGCCGAGACCCCAGAATTTGCAGGAAACGATGGATTCGTTTGCTGTTGCTGGAACTTCTGTTGGTCTTGGGAGAGAGAGGTTTGTAACGTCGTCTTCGATACCAACGGAGAAGTTTGCTTTTGGTGTTTCAAGAGCAAGGTTGTTGTATACTGCAAATACACAAGCAGGTGTTGTGTCTTTGGAACCAAGACCGTAACGGCCGCCTACAACTGTTTTGCCAGCGAGTGCGCCTTCAACAGCAAGAGCTGCAACAACGTCAAGGTAAAGTGGTTCGCCAAGGGAACCTGGTTCTTTTGTTCTGTCAAGAACTGCGATTTTTGTTGCTGTAGCTGGGATAGCTTCAACAAGTTTTTTAGCGCAGAATGGACGGTAAAGTCTAACTTTGATAAGACCAACTTTTTCGCCTGCTGCAAGCATGTAGTCGATAACTTCTTCGATTGTGTCACATACAGAGCCCATAGCAATGATTACGCGTTCTGCATCTGGTGCACCGTAGTAGTTGAAGAGTTTGTAGTCTGTACCAAGTTTTGCGTTAACTTTGTCCATGTATTTTTCTACAACTGCTGGGAATGCGTCGTAGTATGGGTTGCAAGCTTCTCTTGCCTGGAAGAAGATATCGCCGTTCTGTGCTGTACCGCGGAGAACTGGATGTTCTGGGTTGAGAGCTTTTCTTCTGAATGCTTCGATAGCATCCCAGTTTACCATTTCAGCAAGGTCTTCGTTGTCCCAAACTTCGATTTTCTGGATTTCGTGAGATGTACGGAAACCGTC
>JAFSAW010000004.1 GCA_017442085.1 Oscillospiraceae bacterium
GGGTGTGTGGGTGCGCCCTGCACATATGTGGGACGAAACCATAACCCGTGACGGCAAAACCTTTAAACGTTTTGAAAAGATAGAGGATTGAAGTTTTTTACAGTCAGAAACAGCAATGAGATGAAACTTGAGGACATTTATGCAAATGTCCTCAAGTTAACAAAAATATGTCATTCTGAGGCGTGTATGCCGAAGAAACTCCCGGTTTGATGAGTAAGGGGGATTCTTCGCTGCGATCAGGATGACATTTTGATTTATTATGCTGATTTGCCGCTTGCATTATTAACCTGATGTAACGGCATTTGATATTTATTTGTATTTTTTTTGGATAAATACTGCGTGAATATATATTGCAAAAAAATATATTTTTGTTGCTTGATGTATTTTGTATTACTGTGGTTTTAATATGGGTCAACAGGAAAAATGAGATGCTAAAAACTTATATAAGCTAATTTATACTATATGTAATAATATTAAATGTCTGAAATTTAAATTTTTGTTTAAACAGACATTTTTGGTGAAAAAATTTTTACAATAATAGTTATGTATTAATGTTGAAATTGTTTTTTTATGGTTGTATAATTGTAATACTGAAAATATATGCTGACCAATTATGTGTTTTTTAAAGATTTACAAAACATACATTTGGACGCAGACTTGGATATTAAAATGAAGGAAACTGCTTCTTTTAAAAGCAATTTTCCATAAAGAACAATAAAGGAGGCAAATTGATGAAATTAAAGAAAATTTTATCGGCATTTCTTGCGGCAGCATTGATTGTAACCTATGTGCCCTGGTATGCATTCCAGGCATCCGCTGCAAATCTTGATTTTGAAAATCAGGTTGCAGACTTTGGTACAATCCATAACTGGCAGGAATATTTTGGCGACACTACCGAGTATGCAGGTGCTGTGTGGACAGACAAATCTGTTTTTACAGACGAAACTCTGGCGGCAGCCAATGCGGCACACACAGGCTTCAATGTAACAAAAGACAGTCTTGGTGATGCAGCAGAAGTGCTTGCACCACAGGAAAACAATTTCCTTGTTTCGTTGTCAGCAATTTCTTCAACAAAGGAAATTGTGGGTTACGAAAACCTGCCAACCGATACAGTTATTATGCTGGATATGTCCAGAAGTATGCTTAAAAGCGAAATTGACGCAATGATTAAAGCGGCAAACGATGCTATCAACACATTGTATGCGGCAAGCAAATACAACCGTGTTGGTGTTGTGGCATATCACCGTGACATTACAGTTATGATGCCTATCGACCGTTATACAACAGGTTCTGACGGCAGATACATCCGCAATCACGAAGACAGAGCTGAAGACAGTGCAAGAATTTCTGTTGACACAGATGTAAGAAACAGCAGAGGCAACAGTGTTTCCAGCACTGTAAACGAAGGCAGCGGCGGTACATACACATCAGGTGCTATCAATGCAGCAAAAGAAATGCTGCTTGACATCACAGATACAACCATCGACACAGGTCTTATCCAGGGCGGTACAAAACGTATACCTATCTTCCTGCTTATGACTGACGGTGAACCTACCTGTGCTGCATCAAACTATACGTTCCTCAATGACAGCGGAAACAGAATTGACGAAGCTACCAACCGTGACATCGGCAGAAACCAGCACAGTACAACAAACTACGAAATGGTTTTCTTAAGCCAGCTTACTGCAGCATATGCAAAAACAAAGGTTGAAGAACATTACGAAAGAGATTCCCTGTTCTACACACTTGGTCTTGGCGTGGATAACGACTACTGTTTCTCTTTCCTTGATCCTGCAAACTATGTTGCACCGGAAGGTCAGCCTGACAAAGCATGGGAAACATACTGGCAGACTTACAGCACAGCTGCGAAGGATGCATTTATTGTGCAGTACAGAGGTATATCCGGCGGCTCCAATGTAAATGTAAATATTTACAAGGAAGATATGTACGAACCTTCCCAGGATATCTATGCCAACCGCTTCTACAATGACGAATACTATTCTGCAACCGACGGCGAAACTCTTAAAGGTGCATTTGCTGACATCGTACAGGAAATTATCCTTCAGTCCAAATACTATCCAACACTTGTTAGCAGCGGCAACTATGATATGGACGGTTATGTTTCCATAGTTGACGAACTTGGCGCATGGATGGAAGTTAAAGACGTGCGCGGTATCGTGCTGGGCGACACAATTTTCCGTGGTGAACATCTTGTTAAAGAGATGACAACCAACGGCGGTGCTTACGGCAACAGAAATACATACACAGAAAAAGGCTGGGAACTTGTGCGTTCCATTGGTGAACGTCTCAACGTTACAGACGACCAGGCCATCACACTTATGCAGCGTGCATGGCAGGAAGGCCAGCTTGACTATGACAGCATAACCGGTGAATACAGCAACTTTATCAGCTACTATGTAAGTGCTGAAAACGAAAACCTTGGCTTCCACAGTATGAATCATACAGAAGCCGACTATCCGGCAGGCGCAAAATACATCGGTTACAGCTATCTGTTTGAAGGCACAATCAACAATTCTTTAAGCAATCTGCACGACTGTGAAATGCTTCACATTGTGTCACAGGTTTACGAAGAAATTGCAACAGGCCACCAGACAGTTACATTCCGCGTGCCTGCAAGCCTTGTTCCGCTTGTGGAATATCAGGTTGAAATTGACGGCAATGTACTTGATGATGATACAAATGTTAAAGCTTTGACAAAAGTTGAACACAGCCCAATCCGTCTGCTTTACGAAGTTGGTGTTGTTGACGAACTTACACCAATCAACCTTGCGGAAAAAATGGAAGCAGGCCATCACCACGATGCGCCAAACGGCGGATACTATCTCTACTCCAACAGCTGGGGCGTTAAACACGAAACAGTTGAAGGTGAAGACATTGTTGTTCAGGACCCTAACGGTTACAGTGCAACAGTTTCTCAGTATCATCCGTCTGCATCAAACGAACGCTACTACTACACAGAGGACAGCATAGTTTACAATGCTGACGGCAGTGTATACAAAGGTGCGGCAAAACCATCCGGCGGCACCTATAAACATGCACTCAAAACCATCGTTGGTACAGGCGCAAACGGTGTAAAACTGACAATGGTTGATATTGCGGCATCTACACTTGAACTTGCACAGTATGACGGTGACGAACAGGTGTGGTATATCCCTATGGGTACACCATACCGTCATTCCACACGCGGTGCAGACCCTAAAGATGCTAATGTGACTGAAACATTGGCTTACGTTGATAACCCGATTATCAACTCAGGCAATGAAGAATATCAGCTTTATACATTCCACGGCAACAACGGCCGTCTTACAGTTTATCCTGCACAGGGGATTAAACTTACAAAGACAGTTGTTTCCGACCATGCTACAGAACCTGCAGAAAACTTCAAGTTTACAATCACACTTGATAAAGCAGCAAGCGACAATTTTGCAGTAACAGATGCAGATTACAATACAGCTGCATACACAAAAGTTGCTGCCCTTGCGGATGCGGATACAAGCGGTGAATACTTTGTTTCTGCAGATAAAAAAGAAATAACAGTTGTTATCGACAAAAACGAAACTGTTTACATCACAGGTCTTGAACCTGGCACAAAATACACAGTAACCGAAGCTGAACACAGCGGTTATGTTCTTGAATTTATCACAGACAGCGGCAATGGCGTTGTAACAGACAATGTTATCAACAATATTGTGGCAACCAATGATGCCAAAGGCAAAGAAGGCGACCTTGTTGTTTCCAAAGTGGTTACAACCGACAGCACACAATATACAGTTCCTGAAGGCGTTGAATTCAGCATCACAGTTGAACTTAAAGACGCATTGGGCAACCCTCTGGCAAACCAGGCACTCACAACAAATCTCAGCGGCGCATATACAACAGATGCAGATGGCAAGGTTACATTTGTTCTTAAACATAACGAATCTGTAACTATCTCAACACTGCCTGTAGGCACAACCTACACAATAACAGAAACAAACCTGCCGAAAGGCTTTGCACTTGATACCGGTGCAAGCAAAGCGCTTTCGGGCACAATAATTGCAGATACAAACAATACTGCAGAGGTTGTAAACAAATACGCACCTGAAAAAGTTGACAATATCAACTTTAAAAACACAATCACAAAAGTTTTCAAAGGCCGCACATGGGAAGATGCAGATACATTTGTGTTTGAACTTTTCAGATGGGACAAAGCAAACAGCACATGGGTATCTTCAGGACTGACAAGAACAATCGGCAAGACAGAAGCTCTCAGCACTGTAAACACAGGTGATACATATACTGTGGTTGATGCAGAGACACGCACACTGGAATTCCTGTTCACAGATGACCTTACAGATATAGGTACATACTGGTATAAAGTTGAAGAAAAGAACAGCGGCCAGACAATAAACGGTGTAAAATATGACCCTGTTGAATACATCTTCGGTGTTGAAGTGGGGTACAATCCAACAGATGGTCTTGTTGTAACCAAAGTCCTCAAAAACACACAGACCGGTGGCGTATATGACCAGTGGACAGGCAATAATGTTGTTATGACATATACAAACGTATACGGCATTGACCAGCCTGCAAATGCAAAAATCAATGTAAGAAAAACCCTTACAAACCCAACAGGTGCAACAGTTGCCCTTGACCAGTTCCAGTTTGTTCTTTACGAAGATACAAACGGCAATGGCGCATATGACGAGGGCATAGACCAGATGGTAAGCGGCCCTGTAACATCCAACAATGTTGGCGGTGCAGAATTTAATCTTTCATATGAATATGATAATGTATTCGGCACACAGTCAGTATCTTCAGCTGATGTTGTAAGTCAGCAGGCTTCCAATGCTGTGGTTGTTGAACCAACAACTGAACCAACAACTGAACCAACAGCTGAACCAACAACTGAACCAACAGCAGAACCAACAGCAGAACCTGCAACTGAACCAACAGCTGAACCAACAGCTGAACCAGCAACTGAACCAACAGCTGAACCAACAACTGAACCAACAGCAGAACCAACAGTTGAACCAACAACTGAACCAACTGTTGAACCAACAACTGAACCAACTGTTGAACCAACAGCTGAACCAACAGCAGAACCACCAGCAGAACCTGCAGAAATGTCATTGCCATTGGTAAACGGCAAGGCAAAAGCAAAAACACTCAAAATGTCTGCGGCAACATTGAATTTCATGCCAATGGAATTTGTGGAAGAAGCTGTACCTGCAGAAGATGCAGAACCTACAATTCCTCCTCTTGAAGCAGTTCTTGCAGACCTTGAACCAACAGCTGAACCAACAGCTGAACCAACAGCAACACCTGAAAAGGTTGAAACAGAAACAGTTGTAACAGAAACAATTACACAGGACCCTGCAAATGCAGTTGTATCCGCAACAAAAACCTATTTTGTAAAAGAAGTTTCAGGTGATTTGAGCTGGATTTACTACAATACAGACCCTGTTAAAGTTCAGGTTACAATCACACACGAAAACGGTGTGATGAACACATCTGTGGACTATGGTGCAGGTGCAACAGAAGCTGTTATCAACAACACAGTTAATGTAACAGTGCCTGCAGTGCTTACACTCAATGGCACAAAAGAAATTTCCGGTCGTGACTGGAGTGCAGTGGATAACTATACTGTATCTGCTTATGCAACAGCAGCAGACTTTATTGTGGCAGGTGGTGCAGCCCCTGCAGCAACAGCAACAGTAACAAGTGCAAGCACAGGTGCAGCAGCTAAAAACTTTGCAATGCAGATTCAGGTTGACAAAGCCGGCACATTCTACTATGTAGTTAAAGAAAATGGCGGCGGCAGCACAGTTGACGGTGTAACATACGACAATGCAATCTATCATGTAACTGTAAAAGTTGATGCAAACCAGGAAACAGGTATACTTGAGGTTAAAGACACATCAGTTATTAAACTTGGCTCTACAAATCCGGCAGATATTGCCTTTAAAAACGTTTATACAGTAACAGGCGACACATCTGCACAGATTGAAGCAGTAAAGAAACTTGATGGCCGTGAGCTCAGACAGAACGAGTTCCAGTTTACACTCTATCCTGCTGATGTAAATGGAACAATAACTGGCCCTGCAATCGAAACTGTGGGCAACTCTGCAAATAATGGTATAATTGCATTCTCTGAAATTAAATATACCCAGACAGATATCGGCACATATTACTATGTAATTGAAGAACAGATTCCTGCAGGAGCGGTTCTGATAAATGGTGAATATGTATACAAAGGTGTTCATTATGATAAAACACCTGCAGAATTTGTAACAGTAACAGTTGTGGACAATGGCACAGGCGGTATTGAAGCAATAGTTTCATACGATGCAGATGGTGCAGTATTCGAAAATACATACAGCACTACACCTGTTTCCAGAACACTTACAGGTGACAAAGCTTATGTTGATGCAGCAGGTCATACAATGACCATCAACGGAGGCGACTTCTCATTTGCACTTTATACAGCAGACGAAAGATATGTAATTGACGAAACAGTTGCACCAACTATAGTTACAAATGATGCAAGCGGCAATTTTGCATTTACATTCAGCTATGATACACCTGGCACACATTATTATGTGCTGCGTGAAATTTCAGGCACAGTGCCTACAATCGGTTATGACGGCATATTCTACAATATTCAGGCAGTTATTACAGATGACGGTGCAGGTAACCTTAACCTGATAATGAATATTGTTGACAGCAAAGGGCAGATACCAACTTTTGCAGATGGTGGTATCCCTGAATTCAGAAATATCTACACATCACAGGAAGACACAGCAGTTGTTAAAGTGATTAAAAATATCACAAACAACGCAGGTCTTGATATGTCCAAGGCAGGCTACAAGTTTGCAATGTATACAGACCTTAACGGTCAGCCTGTTGCAACAGCAACAACAGATGCAAACGGTGAAGCATACTTTACATTTACATATCAGGATGATGATGTTCCAAACCATGTATCCAACACATTTACATACTACATCAAGGAAATTATCGCTGACAAAGACGGCGACAATATTGACAACGAACCTGAAGATGCAGTATACGGCATGGTTTATGACCCGACAGTTTACAAGGTAACTGTAGAAGCAAAATATGTAAGCAACGTGCTTGAAGTAACAGCAACTGCAGCTGTTCACAGCGGCAGTTCTGCAATTGCAAACGGCAACCTTGTATTTACAAACGTTTACAATCTCGAACCTGCTTATGCAACAATAAGCGGTACAAAGATTCTGGACGGCAGACAGATTAATGATGGTGAATTTACATTCAATCTGTTCAACGCAACAGTAGCTGCAGACGGTGTATGGTCAAAAGCAGGCAACGCAATCAAAACAGTTGCAAACATCGGCGATACATTCGAATTTGCAGACGCAACACTGCTCAAATACACACAGGCAGGCACATATTACTACATCATTGAAGAAGCAGCAGGCACAGACGGTAACATTACTTATGATGATACAAGCCGTCAGGTAACAGTTAAAGTTACAGAAAACGGCAATGGTAAACTGGTTGCAGAAGTTGTTTCTGTTCTCGGCAATAAAACACACACCGAAAACACAAACAAAGAAATCAATTTCAACAACAAATTTACACCAACACCAATTGCTGCAGAAATCAGCGGTGAAAAGATACTTAACAGAACAGTCAAAGATGGCGAATTTACATTCGGGCTGTACAAAACAGGCGAAACATTTGAAATTGCAACAGGTGCAACAGCAGATAAAACTGTTGCAAACGATGCAAATGGTGCATTTAAATTTACAGGTGATGTAAATAGCGTAGATGATGTTCTCAGATTTGCTGATGCAGGCACTTACTACTTTGTTGTAAAAGAAGTTAAAGGTAGTGACCCGGCAATCACTTACTCTGATATCGAACACAACCTGAAAATTACTGTAACCCAGAATGCACAGGGCGTTCTCGGATACAATATCGACGAAGTTAACGGTGAAAATGATAACAGCGTAAAAATCACAAATATCTACACACCAAAATCTGCAAGCACAACAGTGGGTATCCACAAGACACTTGTAAACAACACAGGTATCACAATACCGTTTACAGACTTTAACTTTGGTGTTTACGCAGATGAAGCCTGCACACAGGCAGTTGCAATTAATGATGCAAAAATTCAGCTTACAACGGGTACAACAGATGCAAGCGGCAAAGTAGTAACAGACACAACAGGCTATGCACAGCTTCAGTTCAACTTTACTGATGCAGACTATGATTACACAAAATCTGCAGCAGAAAACACAAAAGTTTACTACATTGCAGAAACAAAGGGCACAGATGCAGCAGTAACATATGATGCAACAGTTTACAGAGTTGAAATTGCACTCAGCTACAATGGCGGCACACTTGTTGCAATACCAAAACTGTACATTGGTGCAACTGAATTTGCAGGCAGTGACGCAGCACATCACCCTGCAGCAGTAACAGCAGAATTTGAAAACACATTTGCACTTGAACCTGTAGCAGCTGAAATCAGCGGTTACAAGAATGATTTTGCTGAATGGGGCACAAGAGAATTTAATGTTGCACTGTATCAGACAGACAGCCTTGGCAACTATGCTGATGTAGCAGACAAAAACAATGACGGTTATCCTGACCCGATTGAATCTGCAACAATCACAAGCAGTGCAAGAAACTTTAAATTTACAGGCAATGCTGTAACAGAGACAGCCACACTCAAAAATGTTTCTGAACTTACATTTGACAAAGTTGGTACATACTACTTTGTAACAAGAGAAATCCGCGGCGGTAAAACATATGATGATATTATCCACGATGGTACACAGTATGTAACTGTTATAACAGTAGAACGCAATGGTGCAACTAAAAATCTTAAGGTGGCATCACAGGTTACATATATCTATGGCGAAAAACCGGCAAGCTTTGACGGATTTGTAAGCAAACCAATAGTATTCAACAACATTGCACTTGAAGGCAGAACAACATTTGATATTCTTGCAAACAAGGTGCTTGAAGGCAGAGCAATACATGAAGAAGAATTTGACTTTGCACTGTATGAAGCAACAGTTGATTCACAGGGTAACTGGACAACTGAAGCAACACCGCTTATGCGTGTTGAAAATGAAGAAAAAGACGGCACAAATCTTAACAAGTACAATGTACAGTTTATAGGTGTTCCACTTCAGTATCATACAAGCAGCGGTGACTATACCGAACACTTTGTGCTTAAAGAAATAAAAGGTACAAATCCAACAATTACCTACGATACAACAGAATACAGACTTACAGTTGATACACATTTTATAAATGTAAACGATTATGATGTTAAAAAAGTAACTGTACAGAAAGTAAAAGGTAATGTAGTTGAGAACCTTGTAGAGAATACAAATTTCTGCTTCGACAGCACAAACAACAAACTGTATATCGGCGAAGCAACTGCAAGCAGTGCACAGACTGTGGCAGAATTCACCAACAAATATACAGAGAAAAAATCTGATCCGTTTGAAATCAAAGTTCAGAAAAACCTTGTTAACACAACAGGTGTTAACCCTGAAGAAACATTCAGATTTGCACTTTACACAGATGCAGCATGCACAATACCTGTATATGTAGACGCAAACGGCGTTCCTGCAGCAACAGGCCTGCTTGCAGCAGCATCAATCAAAGGCAGCGGCAGTTCCGCAATCAAACTGGTATTCAACGATACAATGTACGAAGCTGCAGCAGCAGACAACTATACATATACTTACTACCTCAAGGAAACAGCAGGTCATACACCTGGTATGGATTATGATGTAGCAGTGTACAAAGTGGTTGTTAAACTGGAATTTGTGGACGGCAAACTTACAGCAACAAAAGATGTGACACTTGAACGAGGTGCAAGCACAATTGCAGCAGGTGGCACAGCAGTATTTACAAACGAATATAAACTTAACCCTGTAACAGTAATACTGGACGGCAGAAAAGAGCTTACAGGCCACGATGCACTGATGAGCGACTTTATCTTCTACCTTTACGAGGCAGATGCGTCCTGGAATGCAGCAGGTACATATCTCAAACGTGCAGCAAACGACCATAAAGTTGACAGCAGTGCAGCAGGCAGTGACTACGATAAGTTCATCTTCGAACCTATCACATATACTCAGGCAGGCACATACCGCTACATTGTAAAAGAAGTTGCAGGTCACATTAGCGGCGTAACTTATGATGCAAGCGAATACCGTGTAACAGTTGTTGTGGAAGCAGATGCTGCTGACAACATTGACAATGGTACAGTTGGCGTTATGGACGAACTTGTTGCAAAAGTTTCTGTAGACAAAGTTGGCACAAACCCTGTTGACCTTAACAACGACGGTATCACAGATATCGAGTTCAACAACACTTATGTTCCAACAGGCAGCTTTACAATCGGCGGCGACAAGGTACTTGAAAACCGCGAATGGATAACAAGTGGCACAGATGAAGATGAATTTACATTTGACATTTATATGACAAATGCTACATTTGATACTGAAGGTCTCACACCTGTGGAAACAGATGTTGTTAAAGGTTCTGACGCAGACAAAGCATTTGAACTTAAAGTTGAAAACATCGCAGGCGATATTCTTGTTGACGGTGATGATACAAACGATATCTTCTACTTTGTTGTAAAAGAAAAAGCAGGCGCTGAAACAACAATGACCTACGACACAGCAGAATACAGAATTACAGTTTCTGCAGCAGACAATGGCGACGGTACATTTACATTTGGCACACCTGCTATCGAAAAGGTAACAGTTACAAAAATTCTGGGTATCTTTACAAGAGAAACAGTTGTACAGACAGATAAGATTGAATTTGTAAACGTATACAATACAGAACCAATCACAGCACAGATTAGCGGTGTAAAAGAACTTATCGGCGGTGATATCACAGCAGATAAATTCAAAAATGCATTTGAATTCCGCCTTTACAGAGCAACAGTGGACGACAAGGGCACTGCAGATACATCAGATGATGTATGGACAAGAGAAACAGTACCTTGCAGCACAGCAAGAAATGACGGTGCAGCATTCACAATCACAACACCGGAATTTGATCAGGCTGGCGAATACTTCTTTGTAGTGAGAGAGGCAAGGGGTACAAACCCAATTATGTCTTATGACACAGGCAAAGAATACAGAGTTTCTGTGAAAGTAACAGACAAGGGCGATACAGATGGTGACGGTATAGTTGAATTTGAAACAGCAGTAACTTATCTTGATGGCAATGTTGAATTTGAAAACACATACACAACAGGCACAGTCAAGTTCAACATCAAGAAATACCTGACAATCAAAGGCGATATAGACCATACTCTTGCAGGCTTTGAATTTGTGGTTAAAAATGTTACTACAGGCGAAACATATCCAACACTGACATCTGACAGAAATGGTAATGCGTCACTGACACTTATCTATGATGAAACTGATGTTGGCAGAACATTTATCTACGAAATAACAGAAACAGACCTTGGCGAAAATGATATGGAATATGACGGCAGAGTTTATACTGTTATTGTTGAAGTTAAAGCTGAAAACGGCAAACTTGTAACAAAAATCACACTTAACGGTCAGGCAGAGGACGAAGATGTTACCGTTCACTTCAATAACGAATACAGCGGCAAGAAATATGTTCCTGACCCACCAAAAGACCCAGTAGACCCTGTTGTTCCAAACACAGGCGATATGTCCAACATAAAACTCTATGTTGCAGCAATGGCTATGAGCGCATGGTTTGTACTGGTTATCCTTGTTAACAGAAGAAGAGAAGATGAAGCAAATGCTTAGTCATAGACTTAAAAGTTAACAGGTTTTTACAAAACTGAAAAATCCCCTGAATAATCAGGGGATTTTCGCTTTTTAATCGGTATTATCCTTTGTATATAATATTGACTATATCTTTTTAAAATTATATAATATAAGTTAAGGTTTTATTAATACTTTACTAAAAGGAAAGATAATTTTATGAAAAGAACAGAAATCAAACAGTTGTTTATGAACATGCCTGCAGACGGCACAGTGGTTACTGTGGAAGGCTGGGCAAAAACAGTTCGTGACAGCAAAAACATCGGTTTTATCGAACTCAACGACGGCAGCTGCTTCAAAGGCGTACAGATTGTTTTTGAACAGGCTAAAATCGAAAACTATACAGAAATTGCAAAAAGCGGTGTTGGCACAGCTTTTGCAGTAACAGGCAAGGTTATTCTTACACCTGAAGCCAAACAGCCACTTGAAATCAACGCAGATGCAATCGAAGTTATCGGCACATGCCCAAGTGACTACCCACTGCAGAAAAAACGCCACACAGTTGAATATCTGCGCACAATGCCACATCTGCGCCCAAGAACAAACCTGTTCAGTGCAGCATTCCGCGTAAGAAGTGCGGCAGCTTTTGCAATCCACAAATTCTTCAACGAAAACGGCTTTGTTTATATGAACACACCACTCATCACAGGTTCTGACTGTGAAGGTGCAGGTGAAATGTTCCAGGTTACAACATTTGACCTCAACAACATTCCAAAAACAGAAGACGGCAAAATCGACTTCAGCCAGGATTTCTTTGGTCAGGCAGCAAATCTTACAGTTTCCGGTCAGCTTGAAGGTGAAGCTATGGCTATGGCGTTTGGCAAAATCTACACATTCGGCCCTACATTCCGTGCAGAAAACTCCAACACACCTCGCCACGCTGCAGAATTCTGGATGATGGAACCTGAAATGGCATTTGCAGACCTCTATGACTATATGGACAATGCAGAAGCTATGATTAAATATGTTATCGGTTATGTTCTCGAAAACTGTCCTCAGGATATCGATTTCTTCAACCAGTTTGTAGACAAAGGCCTTAAAGAAAGACTTACAAACCTTGTAAACAGCGAATTTGTTCGTCTCACATATACAAAGGCAATCGAACTTTTGGAACCTCACAACGACAAATTCCAGTACAAAGTGGAATGGGGCACAGACCTTCAGACAGAACACGAAAGATTCTTGACAGAACAGATTTACAAAAAACCTGTTTTTGTTACAAACTATCCAAAAGAAATCAAATCTTTCTATATGCGTCTTGACGATGACGGCAAAACAGTTGCAGCAGCAGATATGCTTGTTCCTGGCGTTGGCGAACTTTGCGGCGGCAGCCAGCGTGAAGAAAGATACGATATTCTTGTGCAGAGAATGGAAGAATGCGGTCTTGACAGAAAAGACTACGAATGGTATCTTGACCTTCGCAGATTCGGCGGCGTAAAACACGCAGGCTACGGTCTTGGTTTTGAAAGACTTATTATGTACATCACAGGTATCTCCAACATCCGTGACGTAATTCCTTTCCCAAGAACAACAGGCACACTTGCTTAATAAAAATAAATCCCATTGGTGTTATGCCAATGGGATTTTTGTTTGCAAAAATGGTTTTAAACAGTAAAAATGTCATTCTGAGGAACGCAAGTGACGAAGAATCTCTCGTTTTAATCAGACAAAGAGATTTTTCACTGCGCTAAGGATGACATATTTTTTGTTAACTTAATACATTATTTGGTTTCAAGGGGGATATTTTTATGCAAAAAAATTCCGCAGAATTTCTGCGGAACATTTTTATAAAATAACAAATATCACAATACCTGCAATAATCAGTATATTGCCGATAAGTTTCTTTTTGCCAACCTTTTCTTTCAGTATAAAGTGGCTTAAAAGCAGCAGAAAGAAATAGCAGGAGGCGCCAACGGCATTTACTGTTTTAACCTCCAGATGCTGCAGTGCAACAATGTTAAGTGCCAGTGTGCAGAAAAGGATAAAATAAGACAGTATAACGTGCCAGTTAAGGTATTCAAATATAAAATTTTTGTGCTGTTTTTCACTGCTTACATTCAGCAGCACCTGGGATACAGCGGACATAAAGGCAGTGAGCAGCACTAAAAGTATGTATATATTATTCATCCTGACTCACCATTACAACGCCAACCACAATAAGTATTGTGCCGATAACGTTGCCCAATGTTATATTTTCGCCAAAGAGAAAGCCGCTGATAAGCAAAGCCCATATAACAGTCACACTTTTGTGGCTGTATGCAACAGACGGTTCAAAGCGTTTGATAACCTGCTGCCACAGTATAGCGTAAATGCCCAGAATTGCAACCATACTGCCATAGCACATTATATATCCAAGGGACAGAAATGCAAAGTCAGAAGCCACCTTGGACAATACGATTGTTATGGAATAGATAAGTATGCTTATATGCAGAAAGGCATAATCCTTCCATTTTTTAATAAAAGATTTATCAGACATTTTTATATCCTTAATTATCACTGTCTTCAAAGTTTATTGTGTTGCGCTCCACAAACTGCGGTGCATTGTTGATGCTCAGGTAAATTCGGCCTATATATTCGCCCAGCATACCCAGCATAAGCATAATCATGCCGCCGATAAACAGCAGGGCACTCATAAGAGAAGCATAGCCCATTGGTGCCAGAGGGTTAACAAGGCGGTTGATAACTGTATAAATGCCATAAAGGAAACCGCAGCAGGCAAATACAACACCGCCAACGGTAGAGATGCGCAGCGGAATAACACTGAAAGCGGTAAAACCGTTAATCCACAGCTTAAGCAGAGATTTCAATGTGTAACCGCTTCTGCCCACAAGTCTTTCCTTGTGGTGAACAGGCACATTCACAATTTTGTTTGTGCTGCGCAGTACCAGCCCCATAAGATAAGGAAAAGAGTGGTGGTATTTGCACATTTCTTTTACAATATATTTTTTTGCGGCAAAGAAGCTGGTAACCTTAAGGTCCTTTGGCTTGCCCAGCAGCTTCTGCAGCATAAGGTCGTTTGCCATACTGCCAAAATTGCGGAACCCGCTGTGTTTTTTGCCGTCAAGGTCATAGGAAGCATAAACCACGTCAACATTTTCGCCAAGAGCATCAATCAGCTTAAGGCTTTCGCTTGGCGGAGTCTGGCCGTCATCATCAAGGCAAACCACAACATCGCCGCTTGTGCGGTTAAGCCCTGCCATAAGGGCGGAATGCTGTCCAAAGTTTTTGGCAAGGTTAATAACCTTTACATTGCTGTCTTCTGCAGCAAGCTGCTGCAAAACTGTGTAAACACCGTCAGGAGAACAGTCGTTCACCAGAACAATTTCATAACTGTAGTCTGTGTTTTCTGTAATTGTCTTTTTGATTTCAGCCACAACACCGCTTATAGTCTGTTCACTGCGGTAACATGGTATAACATAGGAAATCAGCATTTAACAATCCTCCCCGCTGAATACTGCCATAAAGATAACCGATTCGTATTTTCCGTCGGCAAAAATTTCGTCTTTAAAAAAACCTTCCTGCACAAATCCGCTTTTTTCGTAGCTTTTTATTGCACCGATATTGTCGCTCAGTACACGCAGAAAAACCTTGTGCAGTTTAAGCTCTGTAAAAGCAAAGTTGAGTATAAGCTTTGTTGCAGCCTGGCCCACACCTTTGCCAAGATAATCCTTTTCGCCAATAAACACGCCGTATTCTGCTTTTCTGTTCTGCAAATCCACATCCCGCAGATAAATACTGCCAACATCCTTGCCGTCGCAGTTTATGATAAACTGATAAACCTTTTTGGTTTCAACCATATTTTTCATCCAGCTGTTGTGGCTTTCGGGGGTGAAAAGAGCACGGTACAAAAAGCGTTTGTTTACAAAATCGCTGTTGCGCCAGCGCACAATATTGTCGGTGTCGGCGTAGGTTATAGGGCGGATTGTAACGTTCATAAAAGAATTATTCCTTCCAGAAACTTAAAATAGTGTCAATAACTTTCTGCTGGTCATTTTCGTCCAGGTTGTAGTAAAGCGGCAGGCGCACAAGACGGTCGCTTTCTTTGGTTGTGTAAACATCTTCACCTGCAAAACGGCCGTATTTAAGGCCTGCAGGTGCACTGTGTAGCGGCACATAATGGAAAACTGTAAGAATCTCGTTTGCTTTCATATGTGCGATAAAAGCTGTTCTTTCTTCCAGGTTTTTCAGTTTGATATAGAACATATGTGCGTTGTGCACACAGCCTTCAGGGTGAAGCTGAAGTTCAATTTTGCCTTCGTCTGCAAGAGGTTTAAGTGCGTTATAGTATCTGCTCCAGCTTGCAAGGCGGTTTTCGTTTATTTCTTCTGCAATTTCAAGCTGTGCCCACAGATATGCTGCATTAAGTTCGCTTGGCAGATAGGAGGAGCCATAGTCTCTCCAGGAATATTTGTCCACCTGGCCGCGGAAGAACTTGCTGCGGTCGGTGCCTTTTTCACGCAGTATTTCTGCCTTTTCCACAAAAGCAGGGTCGTTGATAAGCAGTGCACCGCCTTCACCCATGGAATAGTTTTTTGTTTCGTGGAAAGAGTAGCAGCCAAATGTGCCTATTGTGCCAAGGGCTTTGCCTTTATATTCGCTCATAACTGCCTGTGCTGCATCCTCAATAACAATAAGATTGTGACGGTTTGCAATATCCATAATTCTGTCCATATCACAGGCAACACCGGCATAGTGCATAACACAGATTGCTTTTGTTCTGTCTGTTATTGCCTTTTCGATAAGGTCAGGGTCTATGTTCATTGTCTGCGGTTCAACGTCAACAAAAACAAGCTTTGCCCCTGCAGGAATAAAGCAGTTTGCAGTGGAAGAAAATGTATAGCTTGGCAGAATAACTTCATCACCGTCTTCAAAATCGCACATCATAGCAGCCATTTCAAGTGCATGTGTGCCGCTGGTGGTAAGCAGGGCTTTTCTGCATCCGGTTTTTTCTTCAATCCATTTGTTGCACATTTTTGTAAACGGGCCGTCACCGCAGATGTGGTGGCTTTCCACAGCCTGACGGATATATTCCATTTCTTTGCCTGCAACAGGCGGTACGTTGAATCTTATCATAAGTACATACCTCACATATATAAAAAGTCATAATTGTACATAATAATCCTATTTTAATAAATATACCACAAAAACAATAATAAGTAAATAAGTATATGTGTGTATTGATCAGCTGTATGTAGTGAGCACACCGATAATATGCACATATTTACGCTTGTGATTTTGTGTATTTTATATCTGTGAAAACAGCGCTTTTTACGTTAAAATTAATAGTATAAAATACATTTGAAAGGTGCTTTGCCATGAAACAGATAATGCATACAACCCCAGGTCCCGTGCTGGACGAAAAAGGCCGCCCATATCCGGGATATTCCACAAAAAGTGTACTTACATACGACAGAAATGCCATCAAAGCGCCTCCATACCGCATTAAAGAATGGGATTTTTATCAGATAAGCAACGAAGAACTGTGCCTGCAGTTTACAATCGGCCACACAAGCTATGTAGGTCAGGTAAGCATTATGCTGTTCAACTTTGTCACAGGTGAAAAAATACTGTACAAGGAACGCCTTATTCCTCTGCCTTTCAGCAAAATGGGCATGAACTCCAATGCCGAAAAGGACAGTGTGCTCAAATACGACAAGGGCGGTATGTATATGGAGTTTATCACCAAGGACGGTGTGCGCACCCTTAAATGCAGATGCGACGAGGTGGAAAGCGAAATTGTGCTCAACACCACAATGCCACACAGTCTTGTTATCAACATTCCTTTTGACGAAAAGCCTACACAGTTCTATTACAACCACAAAATCAACTGCATGACAGCAGAAGGCTGGGTTAAAAACGGAGATAAGAAATATAAATTTGACCCTGCAGACAGCTACGGCATTCTGGACTGGGGCCGTGGAGTGTGGCCATTCAGCAACGAGTGGTATTGGTCAAACGGTGCAGGCAAAGTGGATGGGGAGATGTTCGGTTTCAATCTTGGCTGCGGTTTTGGCAATCCGTCAAAAGCAACCGAAAATATAATCTTCTACAAAGGCGAATGCCACAAGCTTGGCAATGTTACCTTTGATATGAACCGCAGCGACTGGATGGCACCATGGACAATCCGCGATGACGATGGCCGCCTGGAGCTTACCCTTTATCCTACCTATGACCGCACAACAACTGCAAAGGTGCTGTGGATTGACAACTGCACACATCAGATGTTTGGCGAATTCAAAGGCTGGGTAATTCTGGATGACGGCAAAAAGCTGGATATAGAAAAGGTCTACAGTTTTGCCGAACTTGCAGTAAACAACTGGTAAAAAATATTTTAATACAAACAGGGAGTTATTCTGCCGTTTAAAGCAGGATAACTCCTTTTTATATATTGTTTTTCTGTACAAGAAAACTGCCCTCCGTCAAAGAGGGCAGTCAATGTGATGCGATAGTCATAAAATTTGTTTTGTCCTTTTAATTTTCTTTAAGCTGTCTGCGTTTTCGTATAAGCAAAAGTGCTGTGCCGCCGGACAAAAGATTTACAAGAATCAGAAGTGCCATTTTTCCGCCGGAAGGGTCGCCTGTATCAATGTTTCCGCCGCCTGTGCCAAGTAAGATTTCTTCTTTCGGATCGTCTTCTTTATGGTCATCTTTCGGCTCATCCTTAGGGTCGTCTTTCGGATTATCTTTCGGGTCTTCTTTAGGTGGATCTGTTGGGTCTTCGTCATTGATTACCTGAAGATCATACTCAGCCTGGTATTTCCATTCTCTTTCAATCTTTACGTTTGCTTCCTTTACATCAAATTTCAGGTTAACTGTTGCTTTTACGTCCACATCTGCTGTGCCGCTGCGCTTTGTAACAAAAGTCTGGGATGTTTCGCCGTCTTTGTATACAGTGCCGTCATCAGCTGTGTAGCCCATCGGTCTGTAGATGTATACGCCTTCTTTAAGATGCTGTATACCTTCAAGTGTAAGGTCGAAGGATATATCAGAGTTTTCAGCAAGCTGAAGGTCTTTGAATGTGTAGGAATCAGGTTTTTCGCTGCTTCTGAAAAGTTTTACAAAGATATTTGCATCGTCATTGGAATCATCCCCGGCAATTCTTGCTTTTCTTACAACGTTACCGCTGGAATCCACAATACTTACAACCAGGTCATCCTTGTCACCCGGTTCAACGTACAGTGTAAATGTAAGGTCTACATTGTAAACGTCATTGTCGCTGTTGTTATCGGTGTTGACTGCTTTGTGTTCTTCTGCCTGGGATTTTTGTCCCACTGTAATGCTGAGGTCTTTGATAAACTTGTCTTCGTTGATAATTTCTGTGCTGTGCTGGTTCTGTTCTGCTGCCTGTTCATCAGAAAGTGTACCTTTTATAAGATATTCGTACACTGCATTGATGCGTGCTGCCGAAGCAGCCAGATTTTCATCGGAAGAATTTGTATGTCTTGCCTGGAAATCATACAGTTCGCCTTCCTGATTGCCATAGCGCCAGATAGCCATTTGAGTTGCATTTGCAGCTTCTCTTGCTGTAAGCTTGGAAAAATCAACGTCAGGGTAAAGCGGCTGCCCGTTTTCGTCAACGGCGTTTTTCATCATTTCAATAACTGCATTAAGACTGTCTGTGTTTGCTGCAACAGAAACTTCTGTCTGGTCTTCTGCAGGTTTTGTAAATGTGTAGCCGTTTGTAACGATATAACGCAGATGGTCTTCGGCCATTATGCCGCTTTCTGTTTCAGGATAGTAGTCACTGTCTTCAAGGTTTGCAAGGCGATAAAGAACATCTGTGCCGTTAAGCTCGCTCTGCAGAGGTTTTGCAGGCACGTTTGTGCTTTCGTCTATGCAGTACGCTGTGTCAAACAGAACATCGTCAGATTTGTCATCAGGTGTACCGTTGATATCTGCTATTGTAATCTGTCTTGCTGCATATTGATAATCCCATGTATCGCTGCTTGCCTTTTTGTAATAGAATACTATTGAACTGTCACCGTCAGGGTGATTGCTGGATACAAAGCGGTAGTCATATCCGTCACCCAGATTTTCATCATCATAGTTTCCTTCGGTTATTGCCACACCTGTTGCATCTGCATCTGCAGTAACAACACGGTCGGGCTGACCTGTAACAGTCTGGTTGTCATAAATTTTGCCTGTTTCTCCGTAAATTGCATCGTCACCTGTCATTTCAACAGGTTCATCAAGGATAACTTCGCCTGTTTCTTCGTCAGCCGGCAGGTTTTCAGGCAATATATTGCCGTCTGCAGAAGCAGCAGGGTTTTCCACTTCTTCACCCTCTGTTATAAGCTCCAGTGTAACGTCAGGGGCGGTTTCTGTGCCGTCTGCCTCGTATGTGTAGGAACCTTCAATAACATCTGTAACGGTCTGTGTGCCGTCGTTGTTAACACGTGAAGAACCTTCTTCGGTTTCTTTGTAATTTACTTCGGCACCGCTTGGAGCTATAACTCCTTCAGGCTGGGTTTCGGTTACTCGTGTGGCATTGCCCGGATTTTCTGCATCCTGTGTTATCGTAACTGTAACTTCAATATTTTCTCCCTCTACCTTAACAGAACTTTCAAAACTTTCGGTATTTGGTGCTGTGTTCTGAACAGATGTGTCAGCAGCGGGGGAAGCCGGTGGTGTGGTTTCTTCTGCATGGGCTGCAGCAGGCAGCACTGTTATAAGCAGCATGGCTGACAGCACCACAGAAACGGTTTTTTTCAATAAATTCTTTAGGTTTTTCCTCATCAAAATCCCTCCTTGAACATAAAGTTAGATACATAGTCGTCGATGTATTAACAATGGTTGGTATGTTTACATGCCAGCACGTTGCTTCGGGTCCTGCTATATAGCGGCTGTGTAAGAAGCTTTACGCACGGGGGGTAAATTGGTTTTATTAAATTTTGAAGTTGTAAAAATGCAATAAGCAGGTTATGCTATGACAACAGGTCAGATTCTGTAAAAAAAGGAATTTCCTTATGGGATTTTTACAGCGATTACTGTCAGGACAGTGTACCTCCTATGTACAATATATCTTAATAAAATAAAGTTGTCAATAGAACAAAACCGTCTTAAAAGAAAGAAATTAAGTAAAACTACAGTATACTTTAGAAAACTAAAATGATGTTTGCATTGTTTTTCTTGCGGAATGCAATTTTATGCACAGGGAAAACGTTCTGATATATAATATGCAAAAAATATTCAAAAGTGAAATTTTTCTGATTTTTTGCAGAAATTTTAATTTATCAGCTGCAGATTTGTTTTGTATACAAAAATAAATCCGAGCCTTCTGCCGATTGGTAAAAGGTTCGGATTTATCTGTCTGGTACGCTTAACTGGAATCGAACCAGCGGCCTTCAGAGTCGGAGTCTGACGCTCTATCCAACTGAGCTATAAGCGCATATTGCTGTTATAACTATAAAATAATAACATATTTTATCAGAAAAGTA
>JAFSAW010000056.1 GCA_017442085.1 Oscillospiraceae bacterium
ACTGCAGCAATTTCAGGTGCGTATGCAAGGTGTGTAATTCTTGCTTCCACAATTTCAATGCCTGCTTCGTCAACTCTGGCCTGAATTTCTTCTTTAATGCGCTGTGCCACAATTTCACTTGAACCTCTCAGGCTGCCTTCGTCTGCATGGCCGTCGCCTGTTGTGTCCACATTTGGTGCAACGTCGTAAGGATAGATGCGCACAATGTTTCTCAATGCGCTGTCACACTGCAAAGATAAAAATTCCTTATAGTTGTCAACGTTGAAAACAGCCTTTGCTGTGTCGGTAATGCGCCATGTAACAGCAATGCCTATCTCGATAGGGTTGCCAAGGCAGTCGTTTATTTTCTGCTTTGCATTGTTGAGTGTCATAATTTTCAAAGACAGCTTTTTGCTTGGCATTTCAATTTCATTTGGGTTAATGCCCTTTGTTTTTACATCGCCGCTTTGGTTAAGCTTTGTTCTGGCGGCAGGGTTGATGGAAGAAGAAAACGGATTTACAAAGTAAAAGCCTTCTTCTTTGATTGTGCCCATATATTTGCCAAACAGGGTAAGCACCAAAGCTTCCTGCGGTTTAAGCACCTTAAGGCCGCACAGCAAAATCCAGCCAAGTGCAAGATATGCCACACATATCACAATAAGGACTATGCCAATAATTTCGTCTGACATATTAATCCCCAATGCAAGCCCAAGGCCTGCCACAACATACAATGCAAGTGTAAGTATAAGCACAAGCATACCGTTCTTTTTACCTTTTAATACTTTTTCGGTCATAAATCACAACTCCTTTTTACTTTTAATCGTACTGTTCAAAAATCAACGCGTTTCTTTTTGATATCATTATGATATCATATAAGTAACTGCAAAGCAATGTTTATTTTCACAAATTTTTTATCCGCTTTGCAGCACTTATTACAATTTGGTTAAAAAACAGTTTTGTTTGCGGTTTGTTCACAATTTTACAGTATTATAAAATTAAACAAGGCAGATAAACATTTTATATACAGTGTTTTTAATATACAAAAGGGGGGCGCAGTATGAAAAAGCGTTTTATTTCGGCAATTCTTGCAACATTTTTTACATCTGCAGTATTCAGCGGCTGTGACGCAACGGTTAAAAGCAAAAATCTTACAGACGGCATAAAACCCGGTGCTGTGCCTGTTTACAGCAACTTTGATAAAAACCAGCAGGCAGCGGTTGCAGAGTTTGCCGCAGATATTGTAAAAAACACAAAAAGCGAAAATGGCAACGTTGTTGTTTCGCCGATATCGGTATTGTACGCCCTTGCCATGACGGCCAACGGTGCAGACGGCGAAACTCTGGCGCAGATGGAAGAAGTTTTCGGTATGGATATGGAAACTTTGAACAACTATCTGCACAGTACCGTGTCACTTCTGCCAAGTGACGAAGGCTACGACTTTGATATTGCAAACAGCCTTTGGATAACCGATGACAGCGGCAAATTTACAGTTAACGAAGATTTTCTGCGGACAGTTAAAAGCTATTACGATGCAGGTGTGTTTTCTGCCGATTTTGCAGACAAGCAGACATTAAAGGATATCAACAGCTGGGTTACACATAAAACCAACGGTCAGATACAGAATATCCTTGATAAAATTGACCCCGATGCCGTTATGTATCTGGTAAATGCCATTAATTTTGAAGCAGACTGGCTTAATGACTATGACGAATACAGTGTCAGCAGCGGCACATTTACCAAAGCTGACGGCAGAACACAGGATGCTGAATTTATGTATATGTCTGAAAACGGCTATCTTGAAGATGAAAACACCACAGGTTTTATCAAATATTACAAGGGCAGAAAATATGCCTTTGTGGGTCTGCTGCCGGACGAAAATGTTAAAATTGATGAATATATAAACAGCTTAAACGGCGAAAAGATAACAAATCTGCTTAACGGCATTAATCCACAGCAGGAAGTGGAGACAAAAATCCCTAAGTTTGAAACCACCTATGATACCGAGATGAGCGAGATTTTTAAAAATCTTGGTATGACCGACGCCTTTGATTATCTCTCTGCCGATTTTTCAAGGATGGGCACAGCGCAGATTGAAGGGGAAAATGTCTGCATCAACCGCGTTATCCACAAGGCTTTTATCCGCGTTGCCGAAAAGGGCACACAGGCTGGTGCTGCCACAGTGGTGGAAATGGTTGCCGAGGGTGCCATGGCTATTAAAGAACGG
The DNA here is from genome assembly GCA_017442085.1 of Oscillospiraceae bacterium. Taxonomy (GTDB): domain Bacteria; phylum Bacillota; class Clostridia; order Oscillospirales; family Ruminococcaceae; genus RGIG3102. Next base: position 2,204 of record JAFSAW010000056.1, read on the forward strand.
CCAAAACAGGTTTATCTCGACCGACCGTTTGTGTATATGATAATCGACACACAGAACAATCTGCCGCTTTTTATGGGTACAGTGTGCACCATTGAATAATTAAATTGCTTAACCACTTTTTAAATATACCATTAAATACCTTCTCAAAAAAGCAGAACAGCACTCCGCAAGGGGTGCTGTTCTGTTTTGTATTGTAATGTTAATTTGTTATTAATGCGGGTGAAGAAACGCTTTGTCTGCAAAATAAAGGCTATTTAAGTATATATTCCTTTATTGCTTCGGTAATGCCGTATTCGTCGTTGCTTTTCACCACTTTTGTGGCATACTTTTTCACATCGTCAGGTGCACCTGCAACAACAAAAACATTCTTTGCATTTTCCAGCATAGGTATATCGTTGTAAAAGTCGCCGCACACAAGGGTTTCGTCATCGGTGATGCCCAGCATCTCCTGCAGGGCTTTAACACCAACACCTTTGTTTATGGTTTTGTGCATACTGTCCATCCATATACCGCCTGATGGATGTATGGAAAGTTCGTTGCCGAAATTTTCCACCATATAGTCATAGCTGCCGCTTGCAATAGGTCCGCCGTTAAAATCGCTGTAGCTTATTTTAAAAAGTTGGTCATCAATACGGCACATATCCTCAACAAAGGTAACAGGTGCATAGTAGTTATCCATAGTATACTGCATTTCGGGACAGCAGTGGGTGTAATAAGTGCCCTTTAAACCGCAGGCAAGCACGTCAATGTCGCCTTTCTCCTTTACAGCTTCAAAAACACGGTGGCACAAATCTCTGTCTATTGTAACACAGTGAGAAAGCCTGTCGTGTTCCATGATAAATGCGCCGTTGTCACAGATAAAGTACATATCCTTGATTTTATCGGTAAAATAGTGGTCTATGCCCTTGAAATTTCTGCCCGTTGCAACGGCAAAGGCAATGCCGCGGCGGTTAAGTTCTGCCAGCACCTCATCAAAATCGGGTGGCAGGCGTTTGTCGGTTGTAAAAAGTGTACCGTCAAGGTCGGTAACAATAAGTCTGATATTTTTCATAATGTTTTTATATATGTAAGGGGGCAAACTGTGTTTGCCCGTTATGGTCTGACAGATAGGTTGGAAATATTACGGATTATTGCTTTTACAGCACAAAGCCTTCAAACAGCAGTTTAAGCCTTTCCATAAGCAAAGGATATTTCTGCTGCCAGTTTTCTGTGGACAAAAGCTGTCTGCAGGCAGTCTGCGATTTTTCCAGCGTGGCAATATCCTCCGACATACTTGCAATATCAAGGTCAGGCAGGCCGTGCTGCCGTTTGCCAAAAAAGTCGCCCGGGCCGCGGTGGTCAAGGTCGTACTGGCTTACCTTGAAGCCGTCCTGTGTGCTGCACATAAATTTAAGCCGCTGGCGCACAGCTTCGCTTTTGTGGTCGGATACAAGAATGCAGTAGCTCTGGTGGCTGCCTCTGCCCACACGTCCGCGCAGCTGATGCAGGGCAGAAAGGCCGTATCTCTCGGCATTTTCTATTATCATAAGCACGGCATTGGGCACGTCCACGCCAACTTCAATAACGGTGGTGCTGCACAAAAGGTCAATTTCGCCCTTTTTAAAACGTGCCATAATATCGTCCTTTTCCTTTGCTTTCATCTTGCCGTGCAGTATCTCTGCCCTGACATCAGGCAGCAAAGGTCTGACAACTTCATCATAATATTGTTTCACGCTCTGCAGCTCGGTTATATTTTCGCTTGGGTCAACAGCGGGCAGCACAATATATGCCTGTCTGCCCATTTTTATATGCTTGTCGATAAAACCAAACATTCTTGCACGCTTGTCGGTGCCCACAAAATAGGTTTCAACGGGTTTTCGCCCTTTTGGCATCTGGTCGATAACCGAAATTTCCATATTGCCGTAGATTATCAGGGCAAGGGTGCGGGGGATAGGTGTGGCGCTCATAACAATAATATGGGGATTTGTCCCCTTAAGCCCTGCCAAGGTGCGCTGCCGCACACCAAAGCGGTGCTGCTCGTCGGTAATGCACAGCCCCATTTTTGCAAATTCCACTTCGCTGTTTATCAGCGAATGGGTGCCGATTATAATATCGGTTTCGCCGTTTTTCAGCTGCTGAAGTATTTCTCTGCGCTCTTTTGCTTTTGTGGAACTTGTCAGCAAGGCAATATTTATATCAAAGCCTCTGAAGAAATCACAGAAGGATTTGTAGTGCTGGTTTGCCAGTATTTCGGTAGGCACCATCACACAGCTTTGCCAGCCGTTCTGCGCCATGGCAAAGCAGGCGGCAGCGGCCACAAGGGTTTTGCCACAGCCAACATCGCCCTGCACAAGTCTGTTCTGTGCGGTGCCGATTTTAAACCCCTGCAATATATCATCTATAACGCGGTTTTGTGCATCGGTAGGGGTAAAACCCAGCGAACTGATAAAAGGGGAAATATCGGCGCTTTCAATCACCGCATCGGTGTGCTTTTCGGTGTTTTCGCCCATAACTGCCATACCAAGCTGCAGCATAAAGAATTCGTCAAAAATCAAACGTTCTTTGGCGCGGCTGATATCCCGCTTATCCCTGCCAAAATGGATATTGCGCAAAGCAAGGTCAAGGTCGGGCAGGTCATAGTTTTCTATAATTTCCCGTGGCAGAAATTCTTCAATGCAGTCAATGCTGTCAAAGGCGGCTGCCACAAATTTGCTTATCATTGCCGAAGATATCCCCTGGGTCAGAGGATAAACAGGCTGCTGTGTGCTTGCTTCGTCGGCGGGGATAAATATGGGGCTTGCCATTTCCCTTGTCAGCATATTGCCGCCGACTCTGCCGTAAAACAGATAGTCACAGCCCACCTGCAGTTTTTTAACGGTGTACTCGCTGTTGAAAAACACCAGCTCCAGCCTTGCGCTGTCATCGGCACACATAACCTTAAACAGCGTTCTGCCACCCTTTATGCGCACGCCGCCCGACACTTTAAGCACAGTGGCCTTTACAACACAGGGTTCGTCATATGGGGCAAGGCTGATTTCGCAGGGGGAGGAATAATCAATATATCTGCGTGGAAACAGATACAAAAGGTCGCGCAGGCAATAAACCCCCAGCCTGTTAAGCTGTTGGGCTCTCTTTTCGCCTACGCCTTTTAAAAAGCGGATTTCACTGTTTAAATCCATAATCTGTTTCCTTTGCGGTAAAAATATATAAATAATATTAACATTATTTTATATAAAAAACAATGGACCATCGGCAGATGGTCCATTTTGTATCATTCTGTTTGATTATTCCACAGAAATAAAGTAGTAGTAAACCGGCTGGTCGCCTTTGAGTGCGCTTACTTCAATGCCTTTGTTTACTTTTGCACGGATACCTTCGCAAACTGCTTCTGCATCTTCGTCGCTGATGCCTTCGCCGTAGATAACAGTGATAAAGTTGGTATCTTTTTTAACCATATTTCTTGTCAGCTTAACTGCAGCTTTTTCAATGCTGTTGGATGTAAAGCTCAGTTTGCCGTTTTCAAGTGCAAGGATTTCGCCTTCCTTGATTTTGTGACCGTCAAAGTCGGAGTCTCTTGCTGCAAATGTAACAGAACCTGTCTGCACATTCTGGGAAGCGATGTTCATATTGATTGTGTTCTGTTTTGCATCGCTTTCAGGGTCAAAGTTGAGCATAGCTGTGATACCCTGTGGAATTGTTCTTGTTGGCAGAACAACAACTTCTCTGTCTGCAAGGCTTGCTGCCTGTTCTGCAGCCATAATGATGTTTTTGTTGTTAGGCAGAACAAAAACTGTTTTTGCACCAACAGACTGAACAGCCTGCAGGATGTCGTCTGTGGATGGGTTCATTGTCTGGCCGCCTGTTACAACAGCATCTGCGCCAAGGTCTGCAAAGATGTTTTCAAGACCTTCACCTGCTGCAACTGCAACAAAGCCAAACGGAACATCAGCATCTACTGCTGCGTATTTAAATTTGCTGTCGCTTTCTGCATCAGCCTGTTCTTTTTCAAGACCTTTGCCTTTTTCTTCAATAGCTTCAACCTGCATATCCATATTTTCGATTTTCAGGTTTGTCATAGCACCGTGGCGTACAGCTTCGCTGAGTGCACGGCCAGGGTCTTCTGTGTGAACATGGCATTTGATAATTTCTTCATCTTCAACAACTACAACGCTGTTGCCGATAGCTTCAAGGTAAGCTCTCAGTCTTTCAGCGGAAGCGTTTTTGCCTTTGTAAACGATAAATTCTGTGCAGTAACCGTGTTCGTCTTCACCGTCATTTTCGGAAAGGTCTTTGCTGTAGATGCCTTTTGGTGCATATGTCTGGCCGCTTGTCTTTTCGCTTACTGCTTCGCCTTCAACCATTACGCCGTCTTTGAGCACGCTGAGCATACCGCGGAAGATGTAAACAACACCCTGACCGCCAGCGTCAACAACGCCTGCTTTTTTAAGAACAGGAAGCTGTTCAGGTGTATAGTCAAGTGCTGCCTGTGCTGCATCAACAACTGCTTCCCAAAGCACTGCTTCGTCGTTTTCTTCTGTAAGTGTTTCTGCTTTTTCGCAGGCAACACGTGCAACTGTAAGCATTGTACCTTCTGTTGGTTTCATAACTGCTTTGTATGCTGCGTCAACACCGCTGCGGAGAGCTGCAGCAAGGTCCTGTGCGGAAGCTTCTGTCTTGCCTGTCAAAGCCTTTGCAAAACCGCGGAACAGCAGGGAAGAAATAACGCCGCTGTTGCCTCTTGCACCGCGCAGCATGCTGGAAGCTGCCTGAGAAGCAACCTTTTCAACTGTGCAGTCATCAGGGAGATTTGCAAGGTCTCTTTTTGCAGCACCGATTGTCATGGACATATTTGTACCTGTGTCACCGTCAGGAACAGGAAATACGTTAAGTTCGTCAACGCTGCCTTTTTTGCTGATAAGTAAATTTGCGCCGGAGATAATACTGTCTCTGAGAGTTTTACCTGTTATCATTTTTTTGTTTCCACCTTATAAAATTAAAAAGAATTATTCTGCAACAATATCGTCTACAGAAACGTTTATTTTGTGTACTTTAAGATTTGTGGCTTCTTCAACAACGTAGCGCACTTTGTTTGTAATGCTCTGCACAATTGCTGCGATGTTAAGGCCGTAAAGAACTTTGATATGCAAATCAATAACAAGTTCGCCGTCATGTTCGCTTACAACAACACCTTTTTCAGGGATATTGCTGCCGAAAACAAGTGTTCTCACACTGTCAGCTGCACCAGCACAGTTCATGCCTGCAACGCCGTAACAGCTTGTAACAGCATTGCCTACAAGGCTTGCAAAATAATCATTTGTAAGGCTGATTTTGCCAAGGGGAGTGTAAAATTTAATCATAACGCCGCTCCTTTGATTTTCATAGATAGTTTATTATGGGCAACAGGCCATATGTTCCGATATTAACCCATAATATATAGGATATTATACTACTTTTTAAAAAATATGTATAGTGTTTTTCAAATTTTTGGGGTAAAAACCATATAAAAATTGTAACCATTTTGTAATTATGTGCAAAATGCCGATAAAAATGAATAAAAAAAGAACACTTTAAAAACAAAGTCTAAAGTGTCCTTTTTTGTTTATCTAATTTCGACAATCAATTTCATTGCTGTTTTGCTTTCACCGTCAACTTCAACACTGGAAAAAGCAGGTATGCACGCAAGGTCAATGCCAGCGGGTGCCAGATATCCTCTTGCTACAGCTATGGATTTAAGCGCCTGATTAACTGCTCCTGCACCAATGCCCTGCACTTCAACAATCTGTTTTTCTCTGATAATGCCCGCAATGGCACCTGCAACAGAAACAGGATTGGATTTGGAAGAAACCTTTAAAATATCCACTTATATTAATCTCCTTGGGAAGTTTATATTGCAGATAAGCAGAATTGTAAGGTGGATTGTTGAGTAACTTATCACAATATAATTATAAATGCCAATGAAGATTTTTAAAAGATATCTTAGTTGAACTTTATATGAATTTTGTTTATGCTGACGGCTTTGCGGCTTTTTTTATCGATATCAATCACAACACCGTTTACAAAGCCTTCTCCCTTTGTCACCTCAAACTTTACAGGGCAAAGATATTTCTGTTTTGTCACACAGGCTTTTTTGTCCATGCCCAGCACACTGTCCAGAGCACATACACAGCCTGCATCGCTGATATATGCTGTGCCGCCCGGCAGAATATGGTCATCGTTTGTCTGCACATGAGTGTGGGTACCCACAACAGCACTCACTTTGCTGTCAAGATAGTGGGCAAGGGCGTATTTTTCGCTGGTTGCTTCGGCGTGAAAATCCACAAAAACAGGCATATTGCCATATTTTTTCAGTATTTTATCCATCTCAAAAAACGGGCTGCGGTTTGCATCAAGAAAAACCGTGCCGATAAGGCTTACAACACAAAGCTGATTTGCACCCATATCCACAACACATACGCCACATTTTTCGTCATTGACCACATTGAAGTTGGCAGGGCAGAGGACAAATTCGTTTTCTTCATAAAAATCAACGCCGCAGCGGCGCAGAGAATGGTTGCCACCCGTGATAACATCGGCACCGCAGCCAAAAAGAAAACGGGCGTCATTTTCGGTTATGCCTGTGCCGCTTTTGTGGCTGTTTTCACCGTTTACAATTGTCACATCAGGCTTGTGCTGGGCTTTAAGCTTCGGCAGTGCCTTTGCCAGCATATCCTGGCCGTTTTCGCCTACAACATCACCTATAAAAAGAATTTTCATATAAATACCTCATTTCGTATGGTTGGCTGCCTTTGCAAAGGGAGCTGTCAGCAAAGCTGACGGAGGGGTAATGCGGTTTTCTGATAACAGTATATCACAAAAACAGGCAAACAAAAAGAGCAGGAACTGCTTCCTGCTCATAATTTGCGGTTTTAAATGAAAACTATTTTGCAAAGTCGATTGCTCTGTTTTCTCTGATAACGTTAACTTTAATCTGGCCCGGATAATCAAGTTCGTTTTCGATTTTTGCAACGATATCTCTTGCCAGGATTGTAAGCTGGTCGTCATCCACAACTTCAGGTTTAACCATAATGCGCACTTCGCGGCCTGCCTGAATTGCAAAGCTCTTTTCTACGCCGTTAAAGCTGTTGGAGATTTCTTCCAGTTTTTCAAGACGTTTGATGTAGTTTTCAAGGTTTTCTCTTCTTGCACCAGGTCTTGCAGCACTGATAGCGTCTGCAGCCATAACAACAAATGCAAGTGGTGTGGAAGGTTCAACGTCATTGTGGTGTGCCTGGATTGCGTGGATAACTGCGTTGCTTTCGCGGTATTTCTTTGCAATTTCAACACCGATGGAAACGTGTGTGCCTTCGTATTCGTGGTCAAGACCTTTGCCGATGTCGTGAAGGAGACCTGCACGTTTTGCAACGGTAACGTCCATGCCAAGTTCGCCTGCGATAAGGCCGGAAAGGAAGCTTACTTCCAATGAGTGTTTGAGTACGTTCTGGCCGTAGGATGTACGGTATTTAAGACGGCCGATAAGTTTAACAAGTTCTGGGTGCAGGCCGTGAACACCTGCGTCCATAATAGCTTTTTCGCCTTCTTTTTTGATTGCAAGTTCAACTTCCTTGCGGGCTTTTTCAACCATTTCTTCAATTCTTGCAGGGTGGATACGTCCGTCTGCAATAAGTTTTTCAAGGGTCTGTCTTGCAACTTCTCTTCTCACAGGGTCAAAGCTGGAGAGAGTGATTGCTTCAGGTGTGTCATCGATGATAACATCAACGCCTGTTGCAGTTTCAAGGGCACGGATATTTCTGCCCTCACGGCCGATGATGCGGCCTTTCATTTCGTCACTTGGCAGAGGAACAACGCTTACAACAGCTTCCTGTGCATGGTCTGCAGCACATCTTGCAATTGTCTGTGTCAGCAAATCTCTTGCCATTTCTTCGCAGTCTTCTTTAAGCTGATTTTCGTAGTGATTGATTTTCAGTGCTTTTTCGTGGGTAAGCTGTTCGTCCAGCTTTTCCAGAATCATCACCCTTGCAGCTTCTGTGGAAAGGCCGCTGATAACTTCCAGCTTTTCAATCTCACGCTGCTTCATCTGTTCAATCTCTGCAAGTCTTGCTTCGATAAGTTCCTGCTTCTGTTTTGCTTCAAGTTCTTTCTGTTCTAAGTTTTCTGTTTTCTTGTCCAGATTTTCCTCTTTCTGATTCAATCTGCGTTCCTGACGGGAAATTTCGCCGCGACGTTCTTTAAGTTCCTTGTCGCTTTCGGCTTTCATGCGGAAAATCTCGTCTTTTGCTTCTAAAAGCGCTTCTTTGCGTTTTTGTTCTGCAGTCTTAATAGCATCATTGATTAATCTTTTTGCTTCATCTTCTGCACTTCCGATTTTTGCTTCGGCTGTTTTGCGTCTGTG
>JAFSAW010000005.1 GCA_017442085.1 Oscillospiraceae bacterium
GTATGGGGGATAATCAATGCATTTCACTTTAAATACAGAAATCTGCAACATAAATGCAGTTTGGGACAAAAAAATCGGTGCCCGAAAGTTCGGACACCGATTAAGTTTTGTGTTTAACAGATATTACAGACCCATTTCTGCTTTAACTTCTGCAAAGCATTTGATTGCAAAGTCCAGGTCTTCTTTGGAGTGACCTGCAGAAATCTGTGTGCGGATTCTTGCTTTGCCCTGTGGAACAACAGGATAGCTGAAAGCGATAACGTAAACGCCTTTGTCAAGCATTCTCTTTGCAAATTCGCCGGCAACTTTTGCATCGTACAGCATTACAGGAACGATTGCGCTGTCGCCCTGGAGAACATCAAAGCCAAGTTTGCTGATGCCTTCACGGAAGTAAGCAACGTTTTCGTGCACTTTGTCTCTGAGTGCTGTGGAAGCTGTGAGCATTTCAAATACTTTGAGGGATGCTGCACAGATTGCTGGAGCAAGTGTGTTGGAGAACAGGTATGGACGGGAACGCTGGCGGAGAAGAGCGATGATTTCTTTTCTGCCGGATGTGTAGCCGCCGCTTGCGCCGCCACATGCTTTGCCGAGTGTGGATGTGATGATGTCAACACGGCCCATTACGTCGCAGTATTCTGCTGTGCCGCGGCCTGTTTTGCCGATAAAGCCTGTGGAGTGGCTGTCATCAACCATAACAAGTGCGCCGTATTCATCAGCAAGGTCACAGATGCCTTTGAGGTTTGCAATGTAACCGTCCATGGAGAATACACCGTCTGTTGCAATCAGCTTGATGCGGCAGTCTTTTGCTTCTTCAAGTTTTGCACGGAGGTCATCCATATTGTTGTTTTTGTAACGGAAACGGTTTGCTTTGCAAAGACGTACGCCGTCGATGATGGAAGCGTGGTTCAATTCGTCGGAGATGATTGCATCGTCAGGACCGAGAAGTGTTTCAAAAAGACCTGCGTTTGCATCAAAACAGGAAGAGTAAAGGATTGTGTCTTCTGTGCCGAGGAATTTGGAGATTGTAGCTTCAAGCTGTTTGTGGATTTCCTGTGTACCGCAGATAAAACGTACGCTGGAAAGACCAAAGCCCCATTTGTCGTAGGAAGCTTTTGCAGCTTCAATCAGTTCCTTGTTGTTGGAAAGTCCAAGGTAGTTGTTTGCACACATATTGAGCACGCCGCTTGTTTTTGTTGTGTCAATACGGGATTTCTGTTCTGTTGTGATGATTCTTTCATCTTTAAATGTACCGGCTTCTTTGATAGCTTCTACTTCAGAAGCAAAAAAGCCAAGAGCTTCTTTTGTATTCATTGGAATTACCCCTTTCAGATTGTAAACTGTTTATATAGGCCTGTCCCTGCAAACGTCACAGGGACAGGCAAAAAATCAAAGGAAAGATTATTTCTTTTCTGTCCAGTCAAGCACAACCTTGCCGGATTTGCCGCTTATCATAGCTTCAAAGCCTTTCTGGAAGTCTGTGTAGTGATATCTGTGTGTGATAACACCGGACATATCCAGGCCACCCTGTACCATGTTTTTCATCTGGTACCATGTCTGGAACATTTTCTGCCGTAGATGCCCTGAACTGTAAGACCGGACATAATTACTTTGTTCCAGTCGATAGCAACATCGCCGCCGAACAGGCCAAGCATGGAAACTTTACCGCCCCAGATCATATTGTCGAGCATCTGGTTGAATGCAGCAGGAGCACCGGACATTTCAAGACCGATGTCAAAGCCTTCTTTGATGCCGAGTTCGTGCATTACATAGCCAAGTCTGTCTTTGGAAACATTAACTGCTCTTGTTGCGCCCATTTTGAGTGCAAGGTCAAGGCGGTATTCGTTAACGTCTGTAATAACAACTGTTCTTGCGCCTGCATATTTGCAGATTGCTGCAGCCATAATGCCGATTGGGCCTGCACCTGTGATGAGCACGTTTTTGCCAACGAGATCCCAGTAAAGAGCTGTATGTGTTGCGTTGCCGAATGCGTCAAAGAAGCTTACTACTTCTTCGTCAAGGTCATCTTCAATTTCGATAACGTTTGTTGCAGGAATGCAAAGATATTCAGCAAAAGCACCATTGCGGTTTACGCCAACACCCTTTGTTGCCTTGCACCAGTGGCTGTTGCCTGTGCGGCAGTTGTAGCAATGGCCGCAGACAAGGTGACCTTCGCCGGAAACTTTCTGGCCAACTTTAAAGTTTGTAACACCTTCGCCAAGTTCTGCGATTTCACCGATGTATTCGTGACCGATTGTGATTGGCGGCACAATGTTTTTTTCTGCCCAGCCGTTCCATTCGTAGATGTGAACGTCTGTACCGCAGATTGCAGTTTTGCGGATTTTGATCAATACTTCGCCCGGACCAGGAGTAGGTACCGGGACTTTAGTCAATACGAGGCCTGGGCCTTTTTCTGGTTTAACCAGAGCATCCATCATTTTTGCCATAGGAAATAATCTCCTTTTCAGTGTGTTATATATTGATATCAGGCAGTGCATGCACCACTGCATTATATACTGTATCAATATAATTGTACCATTTGACATTTTATTGTCAACAGGCTTTTGGGGTAAATATTATGTGAAATTATCACTGCTGTTTTTCGGCATTATTTTGTGTTGATTCGGGCATATTATGCTGCTGTTGCGGTGACGGTGTGTATATTCAGGAATAACCTTGGATTGGCCAAGAGTACATCACAAAAGCTGTTACCGCAATACCAATAATTTTGCTATTGATTTTTAATCGCGGTATATGGTATTATATTTTAGTATTAAATAAAATTCGTTTATCAGGAAAAGTACCTTGTACCGTTTTTGAAAAAGAGAGTTTTCCCAAGGCTGAAAGGAAAACAGAAACCTGCACGGGAAGTTCCCCTGACAGAAGCTTTGCTGAACAGCAATAAGTAGGCATCGCCGTATTCCTTGCGTTAAAAGGTCTTGAGTGTCTGTGTTGCAAAAACACAGAAATTTGGGTGGTACCACGGAGTTATGCTTCGTCCCTTATTGATTTAAGGGACGGGGCTTTTTTATTTGATAACCTTCGTCCCAATACAAAAATGAAGGAGTATAAAAATGAAACAACAGCTTGAAAACATCCGCCTTTCTGCCTTGGATGCAATTGCTGCAGCTGCAACACCTGCTGAAATCGACGACATCCGTGTTCGTGTTCTCGGCAAAAAAGGCGAAGTGACAGCAATCCTGAAACAGATGGGCAAACTTTCTGCCGAAGAAAGACCTGTAATGGGCGCTCTTGCAAACGAAGTGAGAGAAACAGTTGAAAAGGCAATTGAAGAAAAACTTGAAAAAATCAAAGCAGAACTGCTGGAAAAACAGCTTGTAGAGGAAGAACTTGACATCACTCTGCCGGGCAATGAATTTGAAATGGGCAAACGTCACCCAATCCAGCTTGTTCTTGACGAACTTAAAGAAATCTTTTTGGGTATGGGCTTCTCAGTTGCAGCAGGTCCTGAAGTTGAACTGGACAAATACAACTTTGAAATGCTCAATATGCCAAAAAGCCATCCGTCCCGTGACACACAGGACACATTCTACATCACCGAAAACATCGTTCTCCGCACACAGACATCTCCTGTGCAGGTAAGAACAATGCTTAACGAAAAACTGCCAATCCGCATTATCGCACCTGGCCGTGTTTACCGTGCTGACGAAGTTGACGCAACACACAGCCCACTGTTCCATCAGATTGAAGGCCTTGTTATTGATGAAAATATCACAATGGCAGACCTTAAAGGCACACTAGAAGCATTTGTAAAAAATATGTTTGGTCCTGAAACAAAGGTTCGTTTCCGTCCTCATCACTTTGCTTACACAGAACCAAGTGCCGAAATGGACATGACCTGCTTCAAATGCGGCGGCAAAGGCTGCCGTCTGTGCAAAGGCGAAGGCTGGATTGAAATTCTGGGCAGCGGTATTGTAAACCCTGTTGTGCTTGAATCCTGCGGCATCGACAGTACAAAATACTCCGGCTTTGCATTCGGTATGGGTCTTGAAAGACTTACAATGATGCGTTACGACATTGACGATATGCGACTCATGTACGAAAACGACATGCGTTTCCTGTCACAGTTCTAAGGAGGTAATTTACAATGGATGTATCACTTAACTGGTTAAAAGAATACGCACCTTTCGACTGCGACATAAAAACATTTGCAGAAGATATGACAATGTCCGGCTCCAAGGTGGAAGTTTATTCCACAGAAAAGGACAAAATCAGAAACGTTGTTGTGGGCAAGGTTGTTTCTCTTGAAAAACACCCTAATGCAGACAAGCTTACAATCTGCGGCATCGATATCGGAAGCGAAGAAATTGTTATTGTTACAGGCGCAAAAAACCTTACAGTAGGCGACCTTGTTCCTGTTGCACTTGACAACAGCCTGCTTCCTTGCGGCAAGGAAATCCACGCAGGCGAACTGCGCGGTGTAATGAGCAATGGCATGCTTTGCTCTCTGGGCGAGCTTGGCCTTACAACACACGATTTCCCAAATGCAATCGAAGACGGCATTATGGTTCTTGACGAAGAATGGCCTCTTGGCACACCAATCGAAAAGGCACTTGGCATGGAAGACTATATGGTGGAATTTGAAATCACACCAAACCGTCCTGACTGCCTTTCCGTGCTTGGCCTTGCAAGAGAAGCAAGCGCAACCTTTGGCGTTCCATTCAACGAACCAAAACCTGTTATGCCACAGGGCGAAGATGATATCAGCAACTATCTGTCTGTTAAAATCAGCGACACAGACCACTGTATGCGCTATGCAGCAGCTATGATTAAAAACGTTCGCGTTAAACCATCTCCACGCTGGCTGCGCGAAAGACTGCGCGTTTGCGGCGTAAGACCAATCAACAACATTGTTGACATCACAAACTATGTAATGCTTCTGTACGGTCACCCGATGCACGCATTTGACCACAAATACGTTAAAGGCAACCTTATCGATGTTCGTCTTGCCAAACAGGGCGAAGAAATCATGACACTTGACGGCGTGCAGAGAAAGCTTAACGAAAATATGCTTGTTATCTCTGACAGCGAAGAACCAATTGCAGTTGCAGGTGTTATGGGCGGTGAGTACAGCGGCGTTTACGAAGACACAAATATGGTTGTGTTTGAATCTGCCTGCTTTGACGGCCCTAAGGTAAGATATGCTTCCCGTCAGCTTGGTCTGCGTACCGAAGCAAGCGGCAAATTTGAAAAAGGCCTTAATCCGGACAACTGTATGCCTGCTCTTGCAAAAGCTATGGAACTTGTTGTGGAACTTGATGCAGGCGATGTTATCGGCGGAGTTATCGATGTTTATCCATCACCAAGATACGAACGCAAGGTGCCGCTTAACGCTGACAAAATCAACGAAATTCTCGGCACAGAAATTGCAAAAGAGGATATGGCAAAAACACTTGTATCCCTTGGCTTCAAAGTTGAAGATGATACAGTTATTGTGCCTACACACCGCTATGATATTGCAAAGGATGAAGTTACACAGTACAACGACCTGTCCGAAGAAATTGCAAGAATGTACGGTTACAACAAGCTGCCTTCCACAATTATGAAAGGCACAGCAACAGCACGCCTTACAGAACGTCAGATTTTCACTAAAAACGTTATAAAATATCTGCTTGGTCTTGGCTTCTACGAAATTGAAACATTCTCTTTCTATTCTCCAAAGAACTTTGACCTGCTCAATATCCCTGCAGACAGCGACCTGAGAAACCCTGTTGTAATCTCTAACCCATTGGGCGAAGATACTTCTGTTATGAGAACAACAGCAGTTGCTTCCATGATGAACGTTGTGCAGAGAAACTACAACAGCCGTATCGATGCAGTTTCCCTTTTTGAAAATGCAACAGAATACCGCGTGATTGAAGGCGAAGAACTGCCACAGGAAATTGAAAAATTTGTTATGGCTGTTTATGGTCAGGGCAAGGACTTTTTCTTCCTTAAAGGCGCACTGGAAAAAATTCTCTGGGCACTCAATATCGAAGATGTAAAATTTGTGCGCAACCGCACAAACACAACATACCACCCCGGCAGATGTGCAGACGTGGTTGTTGACGGCGAAGTTGTTGCAACTATCGGCGAACTTCACCCTGTAGTGCTCAACAATTACGGCATCAAGGCCAAAGTTTGCATCTGTGACCTTGACGGCGACAAGCTGTTTGGCCATATCGGCGGTGTAAAACAGTACAAGGCACTTGCAAAATTCCCTGCTATGACACGTGACTTTGCATTTGTGTGCGACAAATCCGTGGAAAACGGCCAGATTATCGACATTATCAAGGAAAGCTGCGGCGAATATCTTGAAAGTGTAAAACTCTTTGACGTTTACACAGGCGACAGACTGGAAGCAGGCAAAAAATCTCTTGCATATGCACTTGTGCTCCGCGACAAAAACGCAACACTTACAGATGCAATTGCAGATAAATGCACAGGCGATATTTTGAATAATTTGCAAAAAATTGGTGTATTTTTAAGAACATAGGATATTTCTATTGAATTAAAATACAAAATAATGTACAATATAAAGTAGCAAATAAAGGAGGGATGTAGGATGAACGACGCAACAGCTGTTTTCTCTGTACACAACGAAAAGGATAACGAAATCAGAATGATTTTAAAAGAAGTGTATGATGCACTGGAACAGAAGGGTTACAACCCTATCAACCAGATTGTTGGCTATATTCTGTCCGAAGATCCAACCTACATCACTACACATCAGGGTGCACGAAACAAAATAAGAAAACTTGACCGCGACGATATTTTGCAGGCTGTACTTAAATATTATCTGGCTTAAGTTTGTTTGTTGAGGCACCAAGTAAAAGGAGGTAATCCCCATGGACACAAAAGTGACCTATAAAGGACTGCCACTTGTAAGAAACAACAACGAAATTTACTACGGTGACCCATCAAAAGAATACATTGTGTATTTGAATGTTGTAAGCACAAAACAAGTGGACGGGCAAGAAATTGCCGATAAAGTGCAGGTAGCATTAATCTCCACCGACACAAGCCTTGATTTTATGCAGCGCATTAAAAAGCAGGGCGTAAAAAGCGGTTTGTACGACGCACTTGACGTTGGCGGCGTATGGCTGAAAAGCACTTTAAACAATTAATTAAAGCAAAAAGGATGTTCAGACGAACATCCTTTTTTGTTTAGATATTAATAAGAGACACCTGATTTGTGGAGAATTTTACATTGTAACACAATAGAGAACCGAACAAAATGCCCTGCGTATA
This sequence comes from Oscillospiraceae bacterium, assembly GCA_017442085.1. Classification (GTDB taxonomy): domain Bacteria; phylum Bacillota; class Clostridia; order Oscillospirales; family Ruminococcaceae; genus RGIG3102. The sequence continues at coordinate 7,249 of JAFSAW010000005.1, forward strand.
TCAAAAAGAGTAAAATGTCAACAATCGTAGACAGAAGTTGTATAAATATGATATACTTAAAAAAATATAATATTTATTAATGTTATTTTCTGAAGGGTAAATCTATGAGTAAAAAAACAAGATTATTGAATGTATTGCTGACGATATATGGGCTGACAGCATTTGCGTATATTTCGTTTGAATTTGCAAATTTCAATATGTCAAATTTTGGTAATTTTGTTTTGTATACATTGTTTGGATTTTATTGCCTTGTAAAGAATGGGATAAGTAAAAAAACAGATATTGCAAACGATATACTTGTGTGGATTATGTCTGCTGCGTTTTCGGCAACAGTTGTTCTGGGATATCATTTTACATATGAAACAGTTATAACGGCAAAAGTGCTGATAATGTTTGTTTTTTCTATAGGTGGGCTTACGTCTGTTTATAAAGCGATGTTTACTCAATTGTATGAGCTTTTAAAAAGATGGGCTATATGTGAAGCAAAAGACTGTAAAACATATAACAGGCAGGAAAAAACAAAATTATGGATAAAGGCTTTTGCAATAATAATGATATGCTGGACTGTTGTATGGCTGGCATATTATCCCGGATTTATAAATTATGATCACGAACAGATACAGCAGGTACTTAATAGTGAATATACAACACATCATCCTATAATTCATACATTGCTTTTTGGTGGATTGTATAAGATAGGCTTGGAAACCGGAAATGCTGTTACCGGAATTATAATATATGATTTTTTGCAGATGAGCATAATGGCGGGCATATTCGCATACAGTTATGTTTATATAAAAAAGCATATATCATCAAAAATATTCTGTGCGGTTGTATTGGCGTTTTTTGCCGTTTTTCCACTGAATTCAATTCTCGCAATAAGCACGACAAAAGATGTGATTTTTTCAGGACTTGTGCTTTTGAGCCTCATTCTTTTGCTGGAATATATTGAAGAAAAAAGAAAAGGTAAATGTTTTGCAGCAGTGTTGATGCTTGCTACAGTGGGTATGTTGCTGTTTAGAAATAATGCATTTTATGCTTTTGTACTGATGCTTTTTGTGGCGGTTTGCTTTGTCAGATTACAGCGAAAAAGTAAAAATATTATAATATTTATGTTGGTTGCCATTGTTGCATATAAAGGAGCGGATGCTGCTTTAGTACGCGCATTCAATGCAAAACAAGGGTCTATAGGTGAAATGCTGAGTGTTCCTACACAGCAGTTTGGCAGGGTGTACTATACAGCTGAAGAGCTTGGCGACGAAGGAACAATGCAGCTTGTAGAAAACTTTTACGATATGGATAAGGCCATATATCGCCAGCATATTTCTGATATGATGAAAAAGTATATAAAAAATGTCGACAGTTCTGAAAATCTTATTGAATATTTTAAAACATCTCTGGAATTGTTTAAAAGATATCCGCTGGTTACAGTACAATCGGTTGTATATCTGACACAGGGACACTGGGATATAAACGACCTGTCCCATGCGGAAATTTATGGTACAGATGAAAATGACAGATTTGGATATCTGTCGACGAGAGTATATGAAGGGTATGGAGTGGAAACAAACAGTAAAATTCCTGTTTTGGAAGAATTGATGGAAAATGGGTTTACTAAAAATAAATACCAGTATATCCCTGCAATAAGTTTGTTGTTTGCACCTGCATTTTATCTGTGGTTTCTGGCCTTATACACTATTCAGATGATAAAAGCAAAAAGATGGACCAATCTGTTTATTGGCAGTTTTTTTTGGTTTTATATATTGACCTTATTGGCCGGTCCGTGTTCAATAATAAGGTATACATATCCTCTTATTATAAGTGTGCCGGTGCTTATAACTACAATGATTAAAACTATTTCGGACGAGAAAACGGAGAAAAACAATGGATAAAATTGCTGTTTTAATACCTTGTTACAATGAAGCGAAAACAGTTGGCAAAGTAGTCAACGACTGGAAAAATGCCTTGCCAGAGGCTGTAATCTATGTTTATGATAATAATTCTACTGATGGTACAGACGAGATTGCAAAAAAATCAGGGGCAATTGTCAGATACGAAAGACAACAGGGCAAAGGTAATGTTGTTCGTCGCATGTTCCAGGAAATTGATGCGGAATGCTACATTATGATAGACGGTGATGACACATATCCTGCAGAAAATGGCAGAGATATGGCAAATGATGTCTTGGACAAAGGTGTTGATATGGTTGTTGGCGACAGGCTGTCATCAACATATTTTCAGGAAAATAAAAGACCTTTTCATAATTTTGGCAACAGCATTGTAAGAATGTCGATAAATAAGATGTTCAATAATGATATTCAGGATATAATGACAGGATATCGTGCCTTCAGCTATAGATTTGTAAAGTCATTCCCTGTGGTTTCAGCAGGTTTTGAAATAGAAACAGAGATGACAATACATGCGATAGATAAAAATATGCACATAAAAAATGAGGTTATTACTTATCGTGACAGACCGGAAGGCAGTGAATCCAAACTTAATACAGTTCAGGATGGATTGAAGGTTATTAAAACAATATTGCATCTTTATTGCGATTACAGACCTATGCAATTTTTCGGTGTTATATCAGTGTTTCTTACACTGTTAGCTTTGGTGTTCTTCATTCCTGTATTTAATGCGTATATTCATACAGGGATAGTGTTGAAGTTTCCTACACTTATAGTTTGCGGATTTAGTGTTATTGCAGCTATAATTTCTCTGTTTGCAGGTCTTATTCTGTCGGCAATTCAGCACAAAGAGAGAAGAGAATATGAATTCAGACTGCAGCAGATTGACCGATGGTATAAGGAATTGAAGAAACGGGTTTAAAGAAGCGGTTTGTACGACGCACTTGACGTTGGCGGCGTATGGCTGAAAAGCACTTTAAACAATTAATTAAAGCAAAAAGGATGTTCAGACGAACATCCTTTTTTGTTTGTCGGTAATATGGTATAAAAGGGAAAAGGGCAGGTGATTTACACCTGCCCTTTTCCCATGGGAATATCTTAATGGAGTGCTATATGTTTTGCTATATTCTGCTGTAAAGTTCCATCTTGTGACGGAGTTTTGCAGCAAGTTCGCTGTTGAAGCTGCCTTTTCTGGTGCGCCACAGCCAGTTTGTGCCCACCGATGACGGTGTGTTCATTCTGGCTTCGCTGCCAAGGCCCAGCAAATCCTGGAACTGAATGATTGTGGTATCAGCATTGCTTGTAAGCAGTGCACGTATCATACCCCAGTTGTAGCCTTCGGTTTCGTTGAGACCAAGAAATTCCTTTGCAAAGGCAATATCTTCCGGGGAGGCACTTTCAATCCAGCCGCAGGCTGTATCGTTGTCGTGGGTGCCAATGTAGGCTATGCTGTTTGCAGGGTGCTTCCATGGCAGATATTCGTGGCTGTTTTCGTCTCTTGTGTCAAAGGCGAACTGCAGCACCTTCATACCAGGGAAACCGCTGTCGCTGAGCAGTTTTCGCACTGTATCGGTAAGATAGCCAAGGTCTTCTGCAATAATAGGCTGACGGCCTATAGCATTTTCCACAGCATTGAAAAGTTTCATACCCGGGCCCTGTTTCCACACGCCGTTTTTTGCGGTTGTGTCGCCGTAAGGTATTGCATAGTAGGTGTCAAAGCCGCGGAAATGGTCAATTCTCAGCACATCATAAACCTTGCAGAGATAATCTATGCGCTTAATCCACCATTCAAAACCGGTTTTTTCGTGGTAATCCCAGTCATACAGCGGGTTGCCCCACAGCTGGCCGTCGGCAGAAAAACCGTCAGGCGGACAGCCTGCAACCTCTTTCGGCACCTTGTTTTCGTCCAGCTGGAACAATTCCGGGTTGCTCCATACGTCAACGCCGTCAAGGGAAACATAGATAGGCAGGTCGCCGATAACCTTGATGCCTTTGCTGTTTACATAGTCCAGCAGACTGTGCCACTGTTTAAAGAATATGTACTGTACTGTTTTCCAGAATTTAACCTCATCGGCGTATTTTGTCTTTACTGCTTCAAGGGCTGCAGCTTCACGGTTGCGGATTGGTGCTTCCCAGCTGTACCACGGTGTACCGCCAAGGTTCTTTTTAAGAGCCATAAACAGTGCATAGTCATCAAGCCAGAAGGCGTTTTCTGTGCAGAATGTGTCAAATTCCTTGTCAGGATTCTGCCAGAAGCGTGCAGCAGCCAGTTTGAGAACAGGGTAGCGCCCGTTGTAAAGTGCACCGTAATCCACCTGTTCTTCGTTATCGCCCCAGCTGTAAGCTTCAATTTCTGCCTTTGTCAGCAGACCTTCTTCGCATAAAGTTTCAAGGTCGATAAAATATGGATTGCCAGCATTGGTGGAGTAGGACTGATAAGGGCTGTCTCCGTAACCTGTAGGACAGATTGGCAGCAGCTGCCAGTATTTCTGTCCTGCAAGGCTGAGAAAGTCGGCAAATTCGCGGGCGGTTTTGCCCATACTGCCAATTCCGTAAGGGGATGGCAAAGAGGATAAGTGCATCAGAATGCCGTTACTCCTCATAAAAAATCACATCCTTTTCTGTGCGCGGAATTAGTGGCAGATGATTTTCTGTGTTTCTTTGTCAAACACGTGGATTTTGCCTGTATCGATGGAAAGTGTTACTGTTGTATCTTCGCTGAATTCGTAACGTGCAGGAATTCTTGCAAGCATTTTCTGTTCATATGCGTTGAGGTAGAGATAGTTTTCGCTGCCCATCATTTCCATATGGTTGATAAATGCGCTGAATTCTGCAGGTGCGCCAACGTGAGCGTTGTTGTTTGCGTGGATATCTTCAGGTCTTACGCCCATAACAACTTCTTTGCCGATGTATGCTTCAAGTTCAGGTTTTTCAACGTGAACACGGCATTCGCCCATAACAAGAGCCTGACCGTTGCCGTCTTTTTCAACAGTAACGTTCATAAAGTTCATCTGTGGAGAGCCGATAAAGCCTGCAACAAACATATTGCAAGGGTAGTTGTAAAGGTTCTGCGGTGTATCAAACTGCTGTACATAACCGTCTTTCATAACAACGATTCTGTCACCCATTGTCATAGCTTCTGTCTGGTCGTGTGTAACGTAAACAAAAGTTGTTTCAAGGCGTTTGTGCAGTGCAGCAATCTGGCTGCGCATTTCTGTTCTCAGTTTTGCGTCAAGGTTGGACAGTGGTTCGTCCAGCAGGAAAACTGCAGGTTTTCTAACCATAGCGCGGCCAAGAGCAACACGCTGACGCTGACCGCCGGAGAGAGCCTTTGGTTTTCTGTCAAGATATTTTTCAAGCTCAAGGATTTTTGCTGCTTCGTTAACCTTTTTGTCAATTTCTTCCTGTGGTTCTTTGCGCAGTTTAAGTGCAAAAGCCATATTGTCGCGCACTGTCATATGCGGATAAAGAGCATAGCTCTGGAATACCATTGCAATGTCTCTGTCTTTTGGTGCAACAGTGTTAACCACTCTGTCACCGATATAAAGTTCGCCGCTGGATACGTCTTCAAGGCCTGCAATCATACGCAGTGTTGTGGATTTACCACAGCCGGAAGGACCAACAAGCACGATAAATTCCTTATCCCTGATTTCAAGGTTAAGGTCTGGTACAACGGTTACGCCGTTGTCATATGTTTTTACCACGTTTTTAAATGTGATACTTGCCATTTGATTTTATCCTCCTGTTAGAGTTTTCTTGTACTTTCACCGACAATAATGCTGAAAGGCACTGTCTCGTGAACAGCTGCCGCACCGTTGTCGATGCAGTCCAGCAGAATTTCTACGCTTCGCTGGGCTATTCTTTCCCTGTTCTGTCTGATGGTGGTGAGCTTAGGATACAGATATTCGGCCAGTTCCAGACCGTCAAAGCCTACAACCGAAATATCCTCAGGCACCTTTTTGCCGCTGTCTGTTATAGCGCGTATAGCACCTATTGCCATAACGTCCGACATTGCAAAAACAGCTGTCATTTCCGGCATCTTCTGCATAAGCACCTGCATGGCGCTGTAGCTGTCTGCCATATTGAAGAATGTTTCCATATACTGTTTTTCTTTGTCAAAAGCAACGTTGTGCTGTTCAAAGGATTCCAGACAGCCCATATAGCGGGTGTAGGAAATCTTTGAATGTTCAATGTATCCGCCAAGAACACCGATTTCGGTGTGGCCGTTTTCGATAAGACGGCGTATAACCGCTTTTGCGGCTTCGGTGTCGTTGATACATACGCTGGAAAGGTTTGGAAAACCAAGGGACTGTGCAGATGTGGTTACAAGCACACAGGGAACGGTGATTGCACCAAATCTGTCACGGAAATACTGCAGGTTGCAGCCAAGGAACATAATTCCTGCAGGTCTGCGTTCTGCGCAAAGGCGCACGGCAGTTTCAACCTCGTTTTCCTTTTCGTTGATATAGTAGATAAGACAGTCAAGGCCTTTTTCGGTAAGCATACCCTGCATCTGTTCCACAATGTGAGCAAAAAGCATATTGTGCGAACCTTTGATGATAATGGCAATGCCTTTTACGGCCTGCTGCTTAAGATGTTTTGCATTGTTGTTGAGTTTAAAGTGATGTCTGTCCACCACTTCCATAATTTTTTCACGGGCTGTATCAGATACGTCAGGACGGTTATTAAGCACTCGGGAGACAGTCCCCACAGCGTAGCCGGACTCCTTTGCTATATCCTTTATAGTTATGGCCATAAGGCTTAACCTTTAACAGCACCTGCCGCAACACCCTTGATGATATGTTTCTGACCTGCAAGGTAGATGATTACAATCGGGATAACTGTAAGCATAATACATGCCATCATAGGACCCATTTCCACACGACCGTAACTGCCACGGAAGTACTGGATAAGCATTGGGATTGTGCGGTATTTTTTGATGTCAAGAACAAGTGTAGGAAGCAGATAGTCGTTCCATACCCACATAGCTTCAAGAATACCAACGGAAACCATTGTAGGTTTAAGCATTGGCATAACAATCATAAAGAATGTCTGCAGCGGGTTGCAGCCGTCAATCATTGAAGCTTCTTCAACTTCCAGAGGAATGGATTTCATAAAGCCTGCAAACATAAATACTGCAAGACCTGCGCCGAAGCCAAGGTAGATAATCCAGATGTTCCAAGGTGTGTTGAAGTTGAGCATATCAGCTGTCTGGGACAGTGTGAACATAACCATCTGGAAAGGAACAACCATGGAGAATGCAAACAGCAGATAGATGCCGTTGGAAATCTTTGTTTTTACGCGTGTGATGTACCAGGAGCACATTGCGCAGAACAAAAGAATTGCAGCAACGGAAGAAACTGTGATAAACAGGCTGTAGCCAAGACTTTTAAGGAAGCCCTGTGCGCTGATGGCGTTTACATAGTTTGCAAGGCCTGCAAAGGTTTCTGCTGTAGGCAGTTTGAATGCTGTATTTGTGCTGATTGCACGTTCTTCTTTAAGAGAGTTGAACAGAATCATTACAATCGGATACATATAAACAACGGAAAGAATGCCAAGGATAACAGACCATATAGCATTTGAACGTTTTTCTTTTGCTTTTTTCATTACTGCTGTACCTCCTTGGAACGTGTTGCTTTAAGCTGTGCAAAGCTGATAACTACAACCAGCAGACAGAACAGAACAGCTTTTGCCTGGCCAAGACCTTTCCACTGCATACCTGCGCGTGCGTAGAATGTCTGATAGATGTTGAGTGCCAGCATTTCTGTAAGGTGGTTTGGTTCGCCGCCTGTAAGTGCAAGGTTCTGGTCGAACAGCTTAAAGGAGTTTGTAAGTGTAAGGAATACACAAACTGTAATGGAAGACATAATCATAGGAAGTTTAACCTTCCAGAATGTTTCCCACTGTGTAGCACCGTCAATCTGTGCTGCTTCAATAAGGTCTTCAGGTACGTTCTGTAAACCTGCGATGTAGATAATCATCATATAACCAATCTGCTGCCATGCTGTAAGGATGATGATACCCCAATAGCCTGCCTGACTGTTGAGTGCAAGCAAAGGCTGGCCAACAAGGCTGAGTACGCAGTTGATAAGAATCTGCCATATATAACCCAATACGATACCGCCGATAAGGTTTGGCATAAAGAATACTGTACGGAAAATGTTTGTGCCTTTCATATTGCGCGTAAGCAAAAGTGCAAGACAAAGAGCAATTACGTTGATAAGGATAATTGCAACAACGGCATACTTAACAGTAAAACCAAAGCTGTGCAAAAATGACTGGTCAGCAAAAACTCTCTGATAGTTGCTTATGCCTACCCATTTGGCATTTTTAACTGTTGTAAACTGACAGAAGGACAGGTAAAGACCTTCAAAAAACGGAACAATAAAGCCAATGGTAAATGCAAGTAAAGTTGGGAGCACAAATATTGGAGAATATTTCTTCAACGCTTTTTCCATAAAAACGCTCCTCTCAATATAAAATTCTCTTAAAAAACAAACAGAGACAGCAAGGGTGTCTTGCTGTCTCTGCGTTTTTAAAGTATTAACTTATTATTTCTGTAATAATGCCTGATAAATTAATAATTTAATTAATTAGCCGTTAGCAAGAGCATATTCAGCTGCCCAACCGTCAACGAAGTTTTTAACTACTACTGCCCAGTTGTCGTCTGTCTGGTCTGCTGCATAAGCTGTAAGAGCGGAACCAACCATGTTTTTCCATTCTTCAGATGGCATTGTTGGGAAGTTCCAGCCAACTGGAGTTTTGCCTTCGGCGATCATAGCGTTAGCTTCCTGAACAAATTTGTTGTCTGCTTCGAGAGCTTTTGCGAATGGGATTACAAAGCCCATTTCTTTACACATACCGTTAAGACCTGTGTCGCTTGTTACACACCAGTTAAGGAATGCAAGTGTTGCGTCGATGTCAGCCTGGGAAGCCTGGCTGTTTACGCACCAGTAGTTTTCGGAGCCTGTGCAGAGACCCTGGTTAGCTTCGTCGCCAACACCGATGTACAATGGAATCATTGTAAGATCGTCGATGATAGCTGCGAGGTCGCCAGCTGCCCATGTACCGTTCTGGTAGAATACAGCTTTGCCTTCGATCATTTCTGCTACAGCGTCGTTACCTGTTTTGCCTGCGAGTTCAGCTGGATCACATGTTGCATTGTTGATGTAGAGATTCCAGATGTCTCTGTAGTTGTCAAGGTATGTGCCTTTGATTGTGCCTGGTGTGATACCTTCTGTTGCATATTCAAATGTAAGTGGAAGGTTTGCAAGGTGTGTTTTGAATCTCCAGTCGGAAGAGCCGTCCATACCTGCGGAAGAGAATGCTGCAAAGCCGAGTTCTTCGCTGCGAGCTGTGATGTCTTCAGCAACTTCTTTAAGTTTTGCGAAGCTGTTGATTTCTTCTGCTGTGTAGCCAGCAGCTTCAAGAAGTTTTGTGTTTGCAATGATACCGTATGTTTCTACAACATAAGCAAGACCGTAAACTTTGCCGTCTTCGATAAGAGCAAAGTCATCGCCTTTAAGCTGTGCATAAACATCGGAACCTGCGAGGTCGTAGCAGTAGTCTTTCCAGTTAGCAAGACCTACAGGGCCGTTAACCTGGAAGAGTGTTGGAGCTTCGTCTTTGCCCATTTCTGCCATAAGTGTTGTTTCGTATTCACCGGAAGCAGCTGTAACAACTGTTACAGGAACACCTGTTTCTTCTGTGTATGCTGCAGCAAGAGCCTGCCACTGAGCATCCTGTTCTGGTTTGAAGTTGAGGTAGTAAACAGAACCTGTTTCGCCTTCAGCTTCTGGTGCTGGTTCACTGGAGCCGCAAGCTACCATAGAAAGAGCCATTGCGCCAGCGAGAAGCATAGCCAATAATTTTTTCATAATATATCCTCCTGTGTTTTTTGTGGGACACAATCCCTTTTATTTTACTGGAAACGTTTCCAGTTTTATTACATTAAATAGTTTATTACTTTTTAACCAATATTTCAAGATGATTTTATAACAAATTACAAAAATGGCTGAGTTGACAAAATGTTTTTTGGATTTTTGTGCAAAACAGAGATTAAATATTACAAAATAGTGTCAAAAAGTCCATATTTGCAGGATAATTACTGTGATAAACAGGCTTTCTGTTGCAAAAAAGTCGGGATTTGGTTATAGTATATTATGTATAGATATGTAAATTAAGCAGTGGAGGATTGCAGGTGCAAAAACAGTTTGACAACAATAATTTTGAAACAGATGCAGAAATGGCAAAAAAATATGCTTTCAGGGTGCGACTGAGGGAAGTGTTTACAGACGGGCTGTTTACACTTGCAAAATGGAATTTTCTGTTTGTGCTGTGCTGTCTGCCTGTGGTGACTATAGCCCCTGCTGCAGCGGCACTGCTCAACTGCACAAACCTGCAGGTTGTGGATGACCGTCCGCAGATAAACGCTTCAAAATGGTTTTTTGCATCATTCAAAGCTGCCTGCAGAAAAATATTTTTGCCGGGTATAATGTTTACTCTTGCAAACTTTGTGTTGGTTTTCGGGTTTGCTTTCTATCTTAAAATGACAGGAACAAGCTTTGTATATGTGCCCATGGCATCACTTTCGCTGCTTCTGCTGGTTCTGGTGTGGGCAGTTGCCATACACGCATTTCCGCTGGTGTTTGAAAGCACAGACTTTGATAATGGAACGGTTACAGTCAGCGAAAAAACTGTAGGTGAAGCAGTAAGGGAAGCAGTGCCGATGGTATTTGCAAAGGCAAAGGGAACATTGATTTCCGTTGTGCTTGGCATGGTGATTATTGCGGCACAGTTTCTGTTTATGCCTGCAAGCATACCTGTAATGCTGATTATAGGTTTTGCAGTGCCTGCACAGGCGGCGGCCCTTGCACATACCGAACCGGAAGTTATCGACTGATACGGTGTTTGACAATAAGCAGATAGTATACCTTATATATTAAGGCGGTAGAATATGAAGATTAAAAATTTGATTTATAAATTGAGACATTTTATTGCAATAGCGCTGATAGTGGCGGTAAGCCTGGGATGCTTTGCATGGATAGAGGAAAACACAGTGGATGAAGCCACAGATTTGTGGCACAGGGAATTATACAGCGATTATTATAATACTGTTACAGAACCTATAGCGGGTAAGGATGGATTGTATTATAACCTGTATATTCGTGATAACATAGATGTATATGGTATAAATCTATTATTCCATACTTATGGCCGCAGTTGCCAGGGGACAGTTTATGTTGATCTGCTGGATACTGAAGGAAATCTGGTTGTTACATCTGAAGCAGACCTTTCTACTGTATATAATGACAACTTCAAAAGGTTTATGTTTGATAAGCGTATTGACCGCAGTAATGAGATAAGGGAGTATATACTGCATGTATATTCTGACCCTGCAACAGAAGATGATGCAGTTGCACTGTGGCAGAGTTCGGTAACATGGGATACTTTGTACGGTAAGTACAAACCTATGACCATTGACGGGAAAGAGTATGATGGCGTGCTGGCGTGTCAGTACATAACCGAATATGTAAACGGTGAAATTGCACCGTATTTCAGAATACTTTCTTTGGTTATGCTGGCATTTCTTATCGGTGCATATATAGTTGTATTTGTTTTAAAGGCAAAGGTACACAATGCCTTTATATTCCTTGCTCTTGGCCTTGGCTTTATCTTCAGCATATTCACTCCGCTTCGCGGGGCACCTGATGAATATACACATATGGGCATGAGCTACTATCAGTCCAATCTTATGATGGGCATAGAGGACAGCTATCAGGACGGCAAACTGCTGATGAGGGAATGTGACTACGGTGACACATATTACCCTGCAAGTTCCACAGCTTTTGAGCTTAAAGAAATTTACGACGGCCTTTTTAAATCCGACGAAGGCAAAACAGAGCTTATTCCTGTGTGGACCAGATGGTCAGAAGGGTATTTCCCGCCGCTTTACTGGGCACAGGCAGCAGGCATAACCATTGCCCGTCTGCTTGGAATGGGCAGGGTGCAGATGTATATCATGGGCCGTCTTGGCAACCTTGTGCTGTATACGGCGCTTGTATATTTTGCAATACGCCGTATGCCGTTTTTCAAAACTACAATGGCAGCGGTTGCCTTTACACCGATAGCAGTGCAGCTGGCGGCATCCTTCACCTATGATGCATTTGTTATAGGTATGTGCTTCCTGTTTACAGCTATTGTCATGGACCTGGCATACCGCAAGGAACGGGTGACGGCGGCTGACACGGTAAAGCTGGTTGTTCTTTCGGCACTTATTGCTCCTGCAAAGGCGGTTTATGTGGCTATTGTTGCACTGGGGCTGATTATTCCGTGGAAAAAGTTTGGCAGCAAAAAGAAATACATTTTAAATATAGTGCTTATTCTGGCGGCATCCGCATCAATGTGGCTGGCGTTCAATCAGACCTTTATTGCTCAGGTTAAAGAAAGTCTGTTTCCGCAGACAGCGGCTGAGCAGCAGCTGACAGCTGAAGCCGCGGCAGAAGCAGAAAGCACAGCAGATACTGTAACAGTTGTGGCAGATGCGATTGTTACCGAAGTTGTAAGTGTTGAGGCGGCCGCCCAGGCAGAACCGACACCGCAGCCCACACCTGCCCCTGCACCGGAAGATGACCTGCTTGAAAACGGTGACAGCAGATATCTGTTCTCGGCAGGATATATTCTCACTCACATTCCGCAGACTGTAAAACTGATTGTAAATACAATTCAGGACAATACGGCGTTGTATATTTATCAGATATTCGGCGGTATACTTGGCGAAGTTATCCTTTCTCCTGTACACATCAACTGGCTGTTTGTAATGGCAGTTATGGTTATTGTATACCTGACCACACTTAAACAGCAGGAAGAAACACTGCAGTACAAAGGTGTGTCAAAATGGTGGGCTACTGTTGTTGCTCTTGGTGTTGTGGCATTGTTCTGCACTGCATGCATCACCTGGACACCTGTAAACTACGAAACTGTGTTTGGCATTCAGGGCAGATATTTTATTCCTGTGCTTCCGCTGCTGGTTATGGCATTGTCAGGAGAAAATATTACAATTAAAAAGAATATAGATAAAATACTGCTGTTTGCACTTGCAGTGGTAAATATCCTTATAATCCTTGACGGTTTTACCATTATTGCACTTAATAACGATGTTATGTTCTATAAATAATATTGGCTGGATAAATATCTGAAAAATAATAATTCCCCTGCAGTATGACACTGCGGGGGAATATGTTTTTTATGGAATATAAAACTTTTAAACCGGTGTAATCGGGTTAACGAAATATGTCATTCTGAGGCATTTATGCCGAAGAATCTCTCGGTTTGATAAGACAAGGAGATTCTTTGCTGCGCTCAGAATGACAGAATAACATCTTTGAAATGATATTTATATTTGTCCGTCTTGTTGTTAGCGTAATTTGATGTTATTGGTACCTTGACTGTCACATAAGCTGGCTTACAACATACTGTGCAACTGCAAGCCCTGCGATGTTTGGCGCAAAGGGGCAGCTGCCCGGGGCGTTGCGGCCGTTTGCGCTGTTTACCGCCTTGCTTTCAGGCGGGCGGGTGAAGAAAAGCGAGGTGTGCCCTGTGATGCCGCGTTTGCGCAGCTCCTGGCGCATAACCTTGCTTAAACCACAGCCGTTGCCTGCGGTTTTTTCCACCTTGTCTATCACAAAACCTGTGCAGTTAAGGCGGTTGCCTGTGCCCATACTGGAGATAACGGGGATGTTTTCTCTGTGGCAGAATTCAATAAGGTCCAGCTTTGCCTTCACGCTGTCTATGGCGTCTATAACATAGTCAGGTTTTTCGTTTTTGATAAGCTGCAGATTGTCCTTTTCGATAAAAACGTTGTGCACGGTGATGTTTATATCCGGATTTATGCTTACAGCTCTTTCGGCGGCAACCTCTGTTTTGGGCCTGCCCACAGCGGCGCGGGTGGAGATAAGCTGACGGTTAAGGTTGGTTATGTCAACTGTGTCAAAATCAAAAATGGCTATGTTTTTAAAGCCGAAGCGCACAAGACCTTCCAAAGCTGCACCGCCGACACCGCCAACACCTATAATACATATTTTTTTGTCTGTAACCTTTTCAAAGCTGGCGTCGCCGACCACCATTCTGGTTCTTTGTGTGTATTCCAAAAAATCACCGCCAATCAAAAAATAATGCTTTAAGGCATAAAAAATCCAAAAGTTGATTAAAATAAAAATAAAAACTCCCGCCAAGCCGTATACGGTCATATTAAAACCCGGCTTTTAACAGCAAGGTTGGATATGTTCTGCCGACGCTTCACGCTCCCTTCTTCCCCGGTGGGGGAGGTCTGCAATTCCCGTCAGGACAAGAACTTCCGATTAATATAAGTGTAGGATTAAAAACAACCGCATTTTATCGCACAAGGCAGGAGATCTTAACTTATCTGTGTTGCTATTTTATGCAGAAAGAAATAAATTATTCAAAATTGCCCTTTTCTATTTCTTCCATCATTTTTTCGTATCTTTTTTCAAAGATACCGCTGATAGCATAATATTCTTCGTCGTCTTCCACAACGTCAAAGGTTTCAAGCCCTTCTTCGTCTTCAGGACCTACGCGGAAAAACACAACGGTAGGGTCTTCTTTAAGGGCATCTTCAGGATTTTCAAAATAAGGAACAAGTGCAACATAGGCGTTGTCCTTATATTCAAAATGGTCCATAATTTCAAAAGAATGTGGGTTGTTATCTTCGTCAACAAGTGTGATGATATCAGCCATATATTCTTCATTTATATTTTTATTGTCTGGCATAATAAGCCTCCTTGGCTTTTTTGAGTTTAATTTTGTCATTAATATATTACAACATCTTGTAAAAACAGTCAACTGACCGCCAGCCAATTTTACACTTTTGCCATAAATTGCAGATATAATATATTAAAACTTACAATTTGAAAAAATATCATATATTTTTAACCGTTTTTATGCTATAATAAATAAATATTGATAATGAATTATACAATTGACATAGATACCGAGGTTAAAATGAAAAAAAGGATTTTTGCCCTTGCGGCGTGTATTGTTCTGGTCTGCAGTGCTCTGTGCGGCTGCGGACAGAAAAGCGTAAATCTTGCAAAGGTCGAGTCGGACGAAATTCAGTTTGCACAGCCTGCAGCAGGTGATACAGTTGCGACAATAAAAACAAATATGGGGGATATCAAAGTTGTGCTTTATCCAAAGCAGGCTCCACTTGCGGTGGAAAACTTTGTTACCCACGCACAGGACGGATATTATAACGGGGTTATATTTCACCGCGTTATAGAAGATTTTGTCATACAGTCGGGCGATCCTGAAGGCACAGGCAACGGCGGCAACAGCATATGGGAGCTGCCTTTCAGCGATGAGTTCAGCGACAATCTGCACCATTACACAGGTGCACTGTCCATGGCAAACAGCGGCGAAGATACAAACCGCAGCCAGTTTTTTATAGTTACGGCTTTGCCGAAAAGCATCACCGATGAAATTGCAGAGCTTATGACACAGGCAGGCTGGCGTGAAGAGATTGTAAATGCCTACAAACAGGCGGGCGGCGCGCCAAATCTTGACTACCGCCACACTGTTTTCGGTCAGGTTTATGAAGGCCTGGAAATTGCCTTTGATATCAGCTATGTAAAAACAGACGAAAACGACAGACCAAAAGAAGATGTTGTTATCGAAACAATAGAAATATCGGTGATAGAATAATATCGGTTGTGCTTTTATGGCGGTGCTTGAAAAGGTGCCGCCGTTTCGGTTGAATTTATATACATTTTTGCAGAATACGAAAGAAGGCGCATTAGTTGCGAAAATTTTTAAGATTTATCTTTTCAAAAAAATTTATTGTTGTACTGCTGGCACTGATACAGATTACTGGCTTTTTTCTGCTTACCACACAGCTGTACACAGTGGGTTCCACAATCTACTTTGTGCTGATTATGTTCAGCATTGGCATAATGCTGTATCTGTTTGAAAGGGACAATCTCAACCCATCCTACAAACTGCTGTGGGTTGTGGTTATGGTTATCTTTCCTGTTACAGGTGCATTGTTCTACTTTTTCTGGGGCGATACAAAGCTTACAAAAAAACAGCGGTTTGCACTGAATAAAATCCGTGACAGAGCGTGGGAATTTCACGATATCAACAGCGATGCCCTGCAGAAACTGGAAGAATATAACCCTGCCCTTGCAAAGCAGGCAAGATTTCTTGATGATTACGCAAAGGCAACACCTTATTACAACACCTCCACAAAGTATTATCCTATGGGGGAAGATTTCTTCAAGGATTATATTGTGGATTTGAAAAATGCAAAGAAAAGCATCTTTATCCATTATTTTATAGTGGACGAAGGCTATATGTGGGACACTATTCTTGATGTGCTTAAAGAAAAGGTAAAAGAGGGCGTTGATGTAAGGGTGATGTATGACGGCTTTGGCACACTTGTTACCCTGCCGTCAAAATACGACCATTACCTGCGCAGCCTTGGCATAAAGGTGGGGGTTTTCAACCCTGTAAAATTCAGTGTGCACATAGGCGACTATCTTATGCTCAACCACCGTGACCACCGCAAGATAACGGTAATCGACAGCAATATAGGTTACGGCGGCGGGATTAACCTTGCGGACGAATATATAAATGCCATAACCCGTTTTGGCGTGTGGAAGGATACAGCGTTCCGCATTGAAGGTGACGGCGTATACGGCATGACCAGCACATTTATCCGTGCCTGGCAGCTTGTAACGGGTGAAGCGCTTAACTATGAAAACTACAGGCCGACTGTGAAAAAACAGAGCGACGGCATTGTGCAGCCTTATTTTGACACTCCGCTGGACAAACTGAATATATGCGAAAGCGCGTACTTAGGGGTTATAAACAATGCACAGAAATATGTTTATATCACCACACCATATCTTGTTATTGACAACGAGATGATAACAAGCCTGTGCCTTGCCAGCCAGAGCGGTATAGATGTAAAAATTATGGTGCCGGGCATACCTGACAAATGGTATGTGTACTATATAACACAAAGTTACTACCGAGTTCTGCTGGAAGCAGGGGTGGAAATTTACGAATATACCCCGGGCTTTCTCCATGCAAAGATGTATGTAAGCGATGACATTCAGGCCATTGTGGGCAGTGCCAATATGGATTTCCGCAGTATGTACCTGCATTTTGAAAACTGCTGCAGTTTTTACGGCGGCAGTATGGTAAAGGCTGTAAAAACGGATTTTGAAAACACTTTGAGCCAGTGCAGAAAGGTTACTGTCGAGCAGGTTAAAAGGACACCGCTGTGGAAACGCATATTCCAGATTGTGTTCCGTATCTGGAGCCCGATGATGTAACAGCTGCAAAAAATTATGTACTATCTGTAAAAGTATACTGATAAATATTGAATTGTTAAAAAAATAATGTTATTATATAGTTAATGAAGATGCTGCACCGGCATCGGCAAATACACGAAAAGAGGTAAATACCAATGAACAAAGTTATCCACACAGACAAAGCTCCAGCAGCAGTAGGTCCATACAGCCAGGCAATTCTTGCAGGCAACACACTTTATGTTTCCGGCCAGATTCCACTTAACCCAGCAACAGGTGCTATCGAAGCAACAGATATCACAGGTCAGGCACACCAGTCCCTTACAAACATCAAAAACATTCTCGAAGCAGCAGGCTTCTCCCTTAACGATGTTGTAAAAACAACTTGCCTCCTTGCTGACGTTAACGACTTTGCAGCATTCAACGCTGTATACGCTGAATACTTCTCCGAAAACAAACCAGCTCGTGCTTGCTTCGGCGGCAACGACATCCCAAAAGGCGCTCTCGTAGAAGTTGAAGTTATTGCTGTTAAATAATTTAATTTGACATTTGTTTGAAATTGCTGCCCTGCTTTTGCAGGGCAGTTTTTTTGTGCGGTTTTTCAAAATATTGTCACAATTATGGTATATATGTTATATAATTGAAAAATCAGTGAATAAATGGCATTTTATTGAAAAAGATATAAATTTGTGATTTAATATAATTGTAATAGAATGTCCTGATGACACATTAAGAAAACTAAAAGGTGATTTATATATGAAATTATTATCCGTTGCTATTCCTTGCTACAACTCTGCCGCATATATGCACAAGGCTATTGAAAGCTGTCTTGTATTGGGTGAAGATGTGGAAATTATAATTGTGGACGACGGCTCCACAAAGGACAATACCCTTGAAATCGGCAAGGACTTTGAAGAACAGTATCCGACAATTGTAAAATGTATCCATCAGGAAAACGGCGGTCACGGCCAGGCGGTCAACACAGGCCTTGCCAACGCCACAGGCCTTTACTTTAAGGTGCTGGACAGTGACGACTGGTTTGATACCGAAGCACTCAAAAAGGTTGCGGCAACATTGCGCAAGCTCAAGGCTCACGGCACAGTACTTGATATGTTTATTGCAAACTATGTTTACAACAAACCAAGTGAAAACAAGCAGAGCCCTATCAGATACACCAATGTCCTGCCACAGAACCGCGTGTTTGGCTGGGATGATGTAAAACGTTTTCTGCCACACCAGAATCTGCTTATGCACAGTGTAATCTACAATACACAGGTGCTCAGGGAATGCAATCTGCAGCTGCCTAAACACACATTCTATGTGGACAATATCTTTGTTTATCAGCCGCTGCCATATGTGCACAAAATGTACTATATGGATATCAACCTTTATCAGTATTTTATCGGCAGGGAAGACCAGTCGGTTAACGAAAAGGTTATGATTGGCCGTATCGACCAGCAGATAAGGGTGAACAAGATTATGATTGACTGCTGTGATGTTATGGCACTGGAAAACAAAAATCTGCGCAGATATATGATTAAATATCTTACAATGATTTGTTCCGTTACATCTGTTATGCTGGTAAAGGGCGGCACAAGGGACCACCTTGTAAAACGTGACGAACTGTGGAAATACTTTAAACGCCAGGACGAAAAGCTTTACAAGGCAGTGAACAAAACTGCTATGGGCTTTGGAGTGCAGCTTGACGGCCCGCTGGGCAGACGTGCAATAACAACAGTTTACGGCATAGCAAACAGAATTTTTGCATTCAACTGATTGCAGACTGATATTAAATAAAACACAGGCTGGCTGCAGGCCAGCCTGTATTTGTAAATAATGAACTGAATATGATATAGGGGGGAGTGTACTATGAAAAAAACAGTTTGTTTTCTGATGGTTCTTGTTGCAGGCCTTTTGTTTTTTGCTGCATACAAGGATATACAGAAGGGCCGTGATAATGCGGAAGATGCTGACAGCATAATCACCGAAGATGCTGAAAACAGCGAAGAAGATAATGTATACAGTGAGGAAAATGGAGACAAAGCTGAAAGCGAAAACATTCAGGCTGTGACAACTCCTGCGCCGACAGCAGAACCCACGCCGGCACCGACCCCTGTACCGACTGCCACACCTGATCCTTCATATACAGTAAAACTCAAAGGCAGCACACCGGTGCACAGCGGTCCGGGCAGGGATTATGCTTTTGTGCAGTCGGTAGGGCAGGACGGCACATACACAATTGTGCAGGAATCAACCGATGCCGACGGCAAACTGTGGGGCAAGCTCAAGTCGGGTATGGGCTGGGTGAATATCACTGACAAGGATACATATTTTGCCGAAAAATCACAGGTATGGGCATATTTTGCTGACAAGGCAACACTTGACGGCGGTTATTACGAAAGATACAACGTGGAAGACAGTGAATACACAAAGAATATAGCTTTCCGCATTGACAATGATGTTAAAAATATAAGGCTTACACAGCTTTCTTTTGACGGCAGCAGCTATAAAGCGTCAGAACCTGTCTATAAGCTGGCAGAATTGCCAAAGGATAATGTTCTGGTGCTGGGTGTGGTTTTTCACGGTGACAGTACAACATATGGCTTTGAATTTGCCGATGTAACAGGGCAGGTGAGAAAGTTTTCTGTTTCACTCAGCGGCAAGGACGGCAGCCTGGTGTTTAAAGAATATTAAAATATAACCAAAACAATAAAATGTCATTCTGAGTGGCAGCGAAAAACCTTGATGTTTGATTAAACAAAAAGGTTTTTAGTCGCATATGCTACTCAGAATGACATATTTTTTGCAATTATATTATACTGTTTGTAATAAAAATGACGGTTTATACAAAATTACAGATTTTCAACAACCTCACAGCTGATAAATTTATCGCCGTCAAAGGTGAAACGGGCAATAAAAGGCATAACCTTTTTTATACGCTGAAAGTCATCAAAGCCCCACTTGCCGCCTGTGTAATAGTTGATGATTGTTGACAGTGCTGTGCCGTGGCTGCCTATGGCGATGTTGCGGTCCGGATATTTTTTAAGTATCTCGTTTATTGCCGCAATATTGCGTGCCTGCACTTCGCCTATACATTCGCCGCCCGCAAGTTTGTATGTGAAATCGCTCCACTGATTTTTTGCATATTCATCAAAGCAGTACAGCCATTCGTCACAAACAGTGCGTTCCCTTAAACCGTAATAAGTTTCAATTTCTTTCTGACCAATGGCATCGGCGATGGGGCGCACCGTGTCCACACTGCGCTTGTACGGGCTGGACAGCACCAGATTTATATTTTTGTCTGCCAGCCAGTCTGCTGCTTTGAAGCGGTCGCGCAGACCGTTCTCGGTAAGTTCACGGCTCATATCGTCGTGGTTGTTGTAGTTTGGTTCGGCGTGCCGAACAAAATATAAGTTTGTCATACTGTAAATATATTTATTGTGATGTAGGGGAGGGCCTCTGTGCCCTCCCGTTGTTTTGCAAATGATTTGGGAGGGGATGGAACCCCTCCCTGCAGTAATCTGAAATATTAATTTTAATCCAGTTTGAGAACAGCTGTAAATGCTTCGCTTGGAACTTCAACAGTACCCAGCTGACGCATCTTCTTCTTGCCCTCTTTCTGTTTTTCAAGCAGTTTCTTTTTACGGGTGATGTCACCGCCGTAACATTTTGCCAATACGTCCTTGCGCATGGCTTTAACAGTTTCACGGGCGATAACCTTGCCGCCGATTGCAGCCTGAATTGGAATTTCAAACAGCTGGCGCGGGATGTTTTCCTTAAGCTTTTCGGCAATTTTTCTGCCGCGTTCGTATGCTTTGTCGGCGTGAACAATAAGGCTTAAAGCGTCAACAACTTCGCCGTTGAGCATAATGTCAAGACGCACAAGCTTGCTTGGCATAAAGCTTTTGAATTCGTATTCGTAACTTGCATAGCCTTTGCTGCGGCTCTTTATGCTGTCAAAAAAGTCGTAAACAATTTCGCCCAGCGGAAGTACGTAGTGCAGGTCAACGCGGAGTTCGTCCATATATTTCATATCAATAAATGTGCCGCGGCGTTCCTGACAAAGTTCCATAAGGCTGCCCACAAAATCCTTTGGTGTGTAGATGTGTGCATTAACCACAGGTTCTTCGCTGCTTGCAATTTTAACAGGGTCAGGGTAGTTTGTCGGGTTGTCAATCATTATCACTGTGCCGTCTGTCATTGTCAGCTTGTATTCAACGCTTGGTGCAGTTGTTACAAGGTCAAGGTCAAATTCTCTTTCCAGACGCTCGATGATAATTTCAAGGTGGAGAAGACCAAGGAAACCGCAGCGGAAACCAAAACCGAGAGCAATGGAGGTTTCAGGTTCAAAAACAAGGGAAGCATCATTGAGCTGCAGTTTATCCAGTGCATCTCTCAGGTCACCGTATTTTGCACCGTCTGCAGGGTAGATACCGCAGTAAACCATCGGTGTAACCTTTTTATAACCCGGCAGTGCTTCAGAAGCAGGCTGTGCCACTTTTGTTACGGTATCACCAACGCGTGTGTCGCGCACAGATTTGATGGAAGCTGTGATATAGCCAACTTCGCCTGCACGCAGGCTGTCGGTAGGCACAAGGTTTGTCGCACCCATCTTGCCAATTTCAACAACATCAAATTCGGCACCGGTCTGCATCATTCTTATGCGTTCGCCTGCTTTCAGTGTGCCTTCCATAACGCGCACATAAACAATAACGCCTTTGTAGCTGTCGTAGTAGCTGTCAAAGATAAGTGCCTGCAGCGGTGCATTGTAATCACCTTTTGGCGCAGGAATATCTGTAACAACGCGTTCCAGCACTTCTTCTATATTGATACCCATTTTTGCACTGATGCGCGGTGCATCAAGACAAGGAATGCCGATAACATCTTCAACTTCGTGTGCTACGCGTTCCGGTTCTGCACTTGGCAGGTCAATTTTGTTGAGAACAGGCAGCAGTTCAAGGCCGTGGTCAACAGCCATATATGTGTTGGCAAGTGTCTGGGCTTCAATACCCTGGGAAGCATCAACAACAAGAATAGCACCTTCACAGGCGGCAAGGCTGCGGCTTACCTCGTAACCAAAGTCAACGTGGCCCGGTGTGTCGATAAGGTTGTATTCGTATGTTTCTCCGTCACTTGCTGTATAGTTAAGTGTAACGGCGCGGGCTTTTATGGTTATGCCGCGTTCGCGTTCGATGTCCATATTGTCCAGCAGCTGTTCTTCCATAAGGCGTTTTTCAACGGTGCCGGTTTTTTCCAGCAGTCTGTCTGCCAAAGTGGATTTACCGTGGTCGATATGAGCAATTATAGAAAAATTGCGGATATTTTCCTGTTTCAAAGGATTTCCTCCTTATATATAGATGTAGATATTTAAAATATTTTACTAACTATATATATTATCATAATCTGATGCAAAAATAAAGATATATTTTTGCACTGTATTCATGCAGAAAAAAGTTGCAGAAAGATTACAGCAAATTAGCAGTCGATGGTTTAAAATTGATGATGACTGCTAATAATATGATTGTTTTTGTTGCAAAAGCAAGGCTGACAGTTGTGAAAAACAGACTGCTAAATTACATATTTGTGTATTTATAGCTGCAAAATATGTAAAAATACAGCGCTAAACAGGCTGAAAAGGCAGATTTTGCGAAAAAATATTAAGAATTTGTGAAAAGTTGAAAAAACTATTGACTTTTAGGCAAAGTGGTGTAGAATATAATTAGCAGTCAGGGATTGAGACTGCTAATGAATAGAAAAGAGGTGACAAAATGGATATCTCCAAAAGACACGAAGCCATAATAAACGCAATCGTATCAATGTACATCAATGACAGAGAACCCGTTGCGTCATCGGCTTTGCAGGATTATCTGAATATGGCTTTGTCCAGCGCAACACTGCGCAACGAGATGGCATATCTGACCAAACAGGGCTTTTTAAACCAGCCTCACGTTTCGGCAGGCAGGGTGCCAACCAACAAGGCTTACAGATACTATATTGAAAATCTTGACCATTCCAATGCTTTAAGCAAACTGGAAAAGGAACATATAAAGGCACGCTTTGACCTGCTGGACCAGGACAGCCAGAGATTTCTGCAGGGTGCTGCAGAGCTGTTCAGCGAGATGTTCGGGGTTACAACCATCATTGCACCGCCGCTGGATAAAGATTTGAAGTTTGTAAACTTCAACATTATGAAAACCGGCAAATATGCCATAGTGCTTATCGGCGTTACAGGCCTTGGCGAAGTTCACACCCGTGTTATCCGTCTTGCAAACGAGCTGGACAACAATGACATACGGGAGCTTGTAAGCCTGCTGAACACAAGAATGTGCTTTACAGCCTGGCAGGATTTTGACAGACACTACTTTGATTATCTCATCAAGGAGCTGGCAAAGGAAAACAAGGCCTATGGTCAGGTTATCAAAGGAGCTCTGGCACTTATCAAGGCAGCCAACACACAGCATATACATGTGCGCGGCGAGCAGTACCTGCTTAAAACCAAAGACTTTGACGGCAATATAGCAGATGTGCTTAAGGTGCTGGCAAACAAAGAGGTGCTCAAAGGTATTGTTACACCAAAGCTGGACGGCATAAGCGTTGTGTTTGGCGACGAGCTGCCAATCAAAAACATTGAAAATGTATGTTTTATCAGCAAAAAATATTATGTGGGCAGTGCAGTAAGCGGCGCTTTCTGTGTGGTTTGTCCTCACAGCACCGACTACTCCAAGCTGTTTGCAAGCATGCAGTACTTTACACAGCTTATTACCCAGACAATCACTGAAAGGAAATAGACATGAGCGAAATGGAAAATATGCCACAGGAAGAAATGGAGATTGACACTCCTGGCACAGAAGAAGCTGTGGAAGCTGCGGCAGAAGAAAAGACAGACAAAAAGAAAAAGGACAAAAAAGTAGATATCAAGAAAACTCTTGAAAACCTTCTGAATACAGAAAAGAAGCTGGAAGACACCCAGAAAGAACTGGACAGCACGAAAGATGCTTTCCAGAGAACTCTGGCAGAGTACGACAACTACCGCAAAAGAACAGCCAAGGAAAAGACAGAAAACTTTGCACTTGGCAAAATCCAGGCAGTTACAGACCTGCTTCCGGTGCTTGACACTCTGGAATTTGCACTCAATGCACCATGCCAGGACGAAAGCTATAAAAAGGGCATAGAAATGGTTATGACCCAGGCAATGAACGCTTTTGGCAAGATGGGCGTTGAAAAGATAGAAGCTGTAGGCGCAGAATTCAACCCTAACTTCCATGCAGCAGTAATGCAGGAAGAAAGCGAAGAATTTGAAAGCGGTTTTGTAACAAAGGAACTGCAGAAGGGCTACAAAATGGGCGACAAGGTTATCCGTCCGTCCACAGTTGTGGTTGCACAGTAACAACCCCGCCGAATGAGCTTTGCACATTTAAAGCTTGCGCTTTCCCGTCGGATTGCCGACGGCGGCGTGAACGTTGAAACGCAAGGGTAGTTTGCAAAGGATGTTAATTCTACCGTTGCGTTATAACAAATAAGTTTATAAATGCAGATTGCATTTATCATAAATTCAGTTTAAAAATACAACTTATATACACACATCAAAAAGGAGATTACTATTATGAGTAAAATTATCGGTATTGACCTTGGTACAACTAACTCTTGCGTTGCTGTTATGGAAGGCGGCGAAGCAGTTGTTATTGCTAACGCAGAAGGTATGAGAACAACACCATCCGTTGTTGGCTTTTCCAAAACAGGCGAAAGACTTGTAGGCCAGGTTGCAAAACGTCAGGCTATCACAAACCCTGAAGGTACAGTTGCATCCATCAAAAGAGAAATGGGCACAAACTACAAAGTGGCTATCGACGGCAAATCCTACAC
>JAFSAW010000057.1 GCA_017442085.1 Oscillospiraceae bacterium
AGAAAACGGCATACAGATAAACACAGCCAAAACATCATCGGTGCTTAATAATGCAGTAGAGTTCAAAGATGCAGCAGATAACGGTGACGGCACATGGACAATCGATTACGAAGTGACAAGGGCATCACTGCTTAAAAACGGCAAATCCTACAAACTTGTACTGTCAGTAACCCCAGAGGGCAATGCGACAAACAAAGCACCGCAGACACTCAATGTTACTCTCAAAGTTAAACGTTAAGACAAAAAAAGTGACTACTTTTTATGGTAGTCACTTTTTTGTTATGGAAAATTAATATCATATAGAAGTTTCTGTAAAAATAATAGTAACAACATCAAAAACTTTGGTCAGGATTAATACTTTGCTTGTGTATGTTTGGCTAAAAATAGTTGGATAAAATGTATTTTATATTGATTTTTCATATACATAAGTATTATAATTTAACATAGATATGTATACCCTTTTTACTGCAATAATATATCAATAAACAAAGAGGAGAATGGTTATGTTAAAACGTTTGACAGCGGCTGTATTGTCACTGACAATAATGTTCTCAGCTGTTGCACCGGCTGCATATGCACTGGATGAAACAGAACCTGTGCAGGAAATTCAAGCTGAAGAACAGGCAGATGTGCCTGATGTTTCAGAAGAAACACCTGCCGCGGAAGAAACAGAAAAAACTGTGGAAACAGAAGAAACACAGACTGAAAACACAATGCCTGATGTTCAGCCATCAGCAGAAGATAGTCAGGCAGTAACGGAGACAACTGCATCAGTAACAGAAGATGTTGCAGTTGACAGTGACCTGCCTGACAATGACGAAATTTTTGGCGCCTATGTGGAACAGCAGTTTTATGGCAATGCCATGGCTGTTTTTGGCACAGAGGCAAGAGAAAGACTTACTGCAACTGAAAAGGCAATCTACGATGTGCTTAAAGCACATATAGTAAAAGTTGCGGCAGAGGGCGGAGAGACAGACGGAATTGAAATATTGGTTGAAGATTGCTTTGCAGATAACCCGATAATTACTGCACAGCAGCTTGGCCTTGAAAAATTTGAAGTTATTGGCGGTGCAGTAAATCCTGTACATGCAAATCTTGTATGGGAAGCATTTAAAAATCATTATGCAAATGACTTCAATACACACAATATTCTCATCGCTTTGCTGCACGACTGCCCATATGAACTTTATTGGTTTGACAAAACAAAAGAAGCAGGTATGAGCATATCTTCAGTAATGTCTTTTGAGGGTACAAATGAAGGTTTGTTCAATGCTCAAGTAGCAAAAATGTATTTTGCATTTAAGGTAGAAGCGGATTATCAGGCAGGCAATAATGTAACTGTTAAAGGTGATGTTGCCAGTGTAAAAACAGCGGTTGAAAATGCCAACAACATAGCAGCAGAATATGCTGATAAATCAGATTTTGAAAAAATGCTTGGCTTTAAAAACGAAATCTGTAATCTGGTAGAATATAACCACGAAGCGGCAGAAAACGAAAATATGTCTTATGGCAACCCGTGGCAGATGATTTATGTTTTTGATAATGACCCGGCAACAAATGTTGTGTGCGAAGGTTATGCAAAGGCATTTCAGTATCTTTGTGATATGACAGAGGTTGAATGTTACACCACAAAAGGTATGATGTATGGTGGTACAGGTGCGGGTGCCCATATGTGGAACATTGTTCCAATTGGTAACAGCAGTTTTATTGTTGATATAACAAACTCTGATGCAGGCACAATAGGTTACGGTGGTCAGCTTTTCCTGGGAGGTACAGCCAACGGCAGCGTTGAAAGCGGATATGTGTTTACAATCGGCAATACAGATGTAAAGTATATATATGACGCAGACGAAATTGCAATGTGGGGCAACGAATTGCTTACACTTGCAGCTGCTAATTTTAATCCTGTACCTAAAGAAATCGAAAAAGGTACATACGGCGAAAATATAACCTGGACTGTCAGCGATACAGACTACGACGGTAAAGGTGACAGAATTGTTATTGAAGGCAGCGGCGAACTTGCAGATATAGACGAAGCAGCACCTTGGGAAGCTTATAAAACAGATATCACCGAAGCAGTTATAGGGGATGGTATAACTTACATAGGCTTTAATATGTTCGGCGGCTATGCATCTCTTAAAGTGGTTGAACTTCCGCAGACGGTTACAGAAATCGGTGCATATGCTTTCAATGGCACAGCAATTGAAGAAATAATCATTCCAAATGGTGTAACAGAAATCAAAGCAAATACATTCAGCGGCTGTGATAAACTTCATAATGTGGTTCTGCCGCAGACAGTTACAGCAATAGGCACACAGGCATTTGCAGACTGTACATCTCTTGAAGAAATAAAAATTCCACAGAATGTTCAGACAATTGATGCAGAAGCTTTCTGGGGCTGCACTGCGCTTAAATCATTGGTTTATGGCGGTAGCGCACAAAACTGGTTTGATAATTTCAGTGATGTTGTGCTGTCAGACAAGGTAAATGTAACCGTTGAAGGCGAAAAAATTATCTATGTACTCAACGAAGAAGGCACAGGCTATGTGCTTGCTTACTGGGATGATGCAGCAGGCAAGGTTGTTGTTGCAGAAAGTTTCAGAAATCTGCCTGTAACAGAAATTGCCGAAGCTGTGTTTGCATTCAACAATGACATCACAGAAGTTGTTGTTCCTGAAAATGTAACATCAATCGGCGTAAATGCATTTAACAGCTGTAAAAATATAAAAACAATCACATTGCCATCCACACTTATGTCTATTGGCAGCAATGCACTTGCAGGCTGCAGTGCGTTGGAAACAGTGATATTCAGTGGCGATGCACAGGATTGGTATGACAGAGAACTTTATGCTTATGTTCCTTCCAAAGCAAATACCGAATTTAAAGGAAACGGTACTGTATTTTTGGAACTTATAGATCATAACGAAGGAACAGGAAGATACACATTATATCACTGGTACAATGCAAGCGGAGCAATAGAAATTCCGTCATCTTTCAGAGGCAACCCTGTAGTAGCAATAGCTGCAAATGCTTTGGCAGGCAATACAGATATTACATCTGTAACAATTGCAGACGGTGTAGAATATATTTCTGAATCCGCATTTGCAGGCTGTACAAACCTTGAAGAAATCAGCCTGCCGGAATCTCTGTGGAGAATATACAATAACGTATTTGCTGATTGCGGCAGTCTTGAAAAGGTATATTATCCATCAGAATATAACTGGCACAATGGTGCAGTGGAATTTTACAGCGGCAACGAAAGTCTGACAAATGCAGAATTTGAATTTGCAACAGACTGGGGTTATATAGATGTAAACGGACAGTATTATGTTACAGGTAAATACAATATCAGCGAACATATTATAATTCCGGCAGAAATTTTAGGCCATAAAATTTATGGCATTATAGGTGTGGACGAAAACTACAATATTGCTCCAGCTTTCCATAACTGTACAGAAATAAAAAGGATAACTGTGTCAGATGGCGTTGAGGTAATAACATGCAATTCCTTTGAAGGTTGTACATCAATAGAAGAAATATTTATACCTTTAAGTTTTAAAGGTATAAGAACTTTAACCGGTATATCAAGAGAGGATTACTTTAAAGGTGTACCAAGAACAGCAAAGATATATGTAGCACAAGGTAACAATACAGCGGTAAAAAATACTTTTAAAAACCTGCAGTTTGTAAATGTTCTGGATTATATACCTTTAAACGACATATCAACAAAAGAAACCATTACAGTGGCGATAAATACACCAACAGCTTTGCCGTCGGTAACAAAAGTGCCTGCAAATGCCTACGGCACAATTAACCCTGTGTGGACAGCTGCAGAAGGTTTTGAGGAATTTGTTGAAATAACAAAAGACCAGGCAGGCAAACAGCTTGTAAAAGTAAAAACTCTTGATGCTGTACAGCTTACTGTTACCGACGCAAACAGTGGTAAGAGTGCAACGGTTGATGTGTTGGTAAAACTTCCAAAAGGAGAAAAACTGACAGTATCATTTAATGAACCTATAGAAGCACAAGGTTTGCAGACAGGTGAAAGCAGAACAATAACAATTGTGGGCAGCACACTTGGAGAAATTGATGCAAAATATTTTGACTTTAAATCTTCCAACGAAAAGGCAGTAACAGTTGACGAAAACGGTGTGGTAACAAGCTGTTACACAGGCACAAAATCCGCAACAGCAACAGTAACAGCAACGCTTAAGAATGACAGCAGCAAAAAGGCGACAGTCAGTGTAAAAGCGATAGCAAAACAGGTGCAGGAACTTCCGCTTGAAAAACCTGTTG
>JAFSAW010000058.1 GCA_017442085.1 Oscillospiraceae bacterium
CTGACCAGTTTTTTTGACACGGCCTTCTGTCTGCCGTGTATAGACAGACTGCCCTATGATGCAATAGTAAAAAGCTTTGACGGGGCATCATTTATGGGGGCAGGGGATATGTCAATGTACCTTTTCGGTATATGGCAGGGCATGGTGCTTACGGTGTTCAATCTGCCGCCTGCAATAGTGTCCTCCATTGGTGTGGCATCTCTGCCGCTGATAAGCAGAAGCTGGCAGTCGGACAACAAAAAACTGCTGGGCAGCCATACTGCAAAGCTTTTCAGGGCAACGGCCTTTCTCGCTGTGCCTGCATACACGTTTGTTTTCTGCTTTGGGGCAGAAATAATACAGCTTCTGTTCGGCACAACACCGCAGCAGACTGTCGTGGCAGAATCTCTGCTGCAAATGCTGTGTATCACAGGTGTTTTCTGCTGTTTTGGCAGTGCCTTCAATGCCGTGCTTTACGGTGCAGGCAGGGCAGATAAGGTGTTTAACATACTGCTGTCAGCCTGTGTGGCAAAATCTGCTGTGGGATATCTGCTTTGCGGCATACCCAAAATAAATATAAAGGCATTTGCTGTATCAGGCGGCTGTTTTTACACAATAATATTTGTGCGGAGCATTCTGGCGGTGAAAAAGCTGGGCATAGACTTTGATTTTGCACATATTTTTACACTGCCATTGCTGGCGTCAGCAGCAGCTGTGCTTATGGCAAACGGGCTGGCCGCCGCACAGCTTTACAGCCTGCCGCTGTTTTTAAAACTGTTTTTCTGCGGTGTAATTTTTGGCTGTATATATCTGCTTGCGATTGCCTGCACGGGATTTCTTGTTGATAAATAATTTTTAATGGAGTAATATATAAATAGTTTAAAATTTATATGTTACGGAGATGTTAAAATGGATTTTCAGATAAAAGAAAGATATGATATCAACGACCTTGTAAAAATAGTACAGATGCTGCGGGACCCCGTAAACGGCTGTCCGTGGGATAAGGTGCAGACACACCTTTCCATCCGTAAAAACTTTATTGAAGAAACCTACGAAGCCATAGAAGCCATCGACCTTGACGACAAGGCACTTATGCAGGAAGAACTTGGTGACGTGCTTATGCAGGTTATGCTTCACGCACAGTTTGAAGCCGAAGAAAATGTGTTTGATTTTGCCGATGTTGTAAACGGCACAGCGCAGAAGCTGGTGCTGCGTCACCCACACATCTTTGCGGGCTATGACAACAAGACAGTTGACGGCGTTCTGCAGAAATGGGAAGAAATCAAACAGCAGGAAAAAGGCCAGAAAACAGTAAGCGAAACACTGGATGCAGTGCCAAAATCTTTCCCTGCACTTATGTATGCCCAGAAAATCCAGAAACGTGCAAAGGCAGGCGGCCTTATTCAGCAGAAAGCAGACGAAGCACTTGACGCCCTGCAGCAGAATATCAACGACATAAAGGCAGCGCTGGCGGAAGAAAAAGATGTTTCACAACTGGTTGGCAGACTGCTTTTCAATGCTGTAGGCCTTGCAGGTGCAACAAATAACGATGCAGAAGAAGTGCTGTCCTTTGAAAATGCAGAAATGCTTGAAAAATATAAAAAATCAGATGTGAAATAAGCAAATTTTATATTGCATTTATCCTCTGTATTTGGTACAATAGGCTTCGCGTGTTAAGAAAAAATAAATAAAAATATATTTGCCGCAGGACGATATTCCCGTTGGCATATGGAGGTTAAAATGACAAAAGCAGATTTGATTAACAATGTTGCAGAAAAAGCAAATATCACAAAAAAAGATGCAGATATGATGGTTAGCACAGTTCTTTCTTCCATCACAGAAGCTCTTGCAAATGGTGAAAAAGTTGCTCTTACAGGCTTTGGTACATTTGAAGTTAAAGAAAGAGCAGCAAGAATGGGTCACAACCCAAGAAACGGCGAAGCAATGGAAATCGCTGCAAGCAAAGCACCTGTTTTCAAAGCAGGCAAAGCACTCAAAGACGCTGTAGCAAAATAATTTAAGCAACATTTAAAGCCGATACCTCCGTATCGGCTTTTTTGCAAAGGAGAGATACAAAATGCGTATCGATAAATTTTTAAAGGTATCACGTCTTATCAAACGCCGCACAGTTGCAAACGAAGTTGCGGATGCAGGCCGCATCTCTGTCAACGGCCGTGAAGTAAAAGCTTCCTATCAGGTAAAAATCGGTGACGAAATCGAAATTATGTTTGGCACCGCACCTGTAAGGGTAAAGGTGCTCAGTGTTGATAATGTAAACACAAAAGACGGCGCAAGAGAGATGTATACAGTTATAGAATAAAAAAATAATATCGGTCATATAATGCACAAAGGGGTGTGTTATATGACCGATAAAATTTTATGCGAACATACAGTGTATATGGAAAACCGCAGACAGCTTAAGATAACAGGTGTGCTGCAGGTGATAGCCTATGATGAGTACAAGGTGGTGCTGCGTACTGATTTTGGCAAAATGACGGTGGCGGGGCGCAACCTTGTGGCAGGGCAGATGAGCACCGAAAGCAGAACAATGGAGCTTACGGGTGAAGTGAATTATATACAGTATCAGGCAAACCGCGGAAAAAGCGAAAGCGGTCTGGCAAAGCTGCTGCGATGAATTTTGACAGTGTAAATTATTGCTTTCTGCTGCAGGATTTTGTCTTTGCCATGGCGGCAGGCTTTGCGGCAAAGGGCATAAGCTGTGTTTTGTCGGTTTTTCTCCACAGGGGCAGAGCGGCTTTGTGGATAAGGGATATGCTGACGGCGTTTATATTTGCGGCGGTGGTTTTCAGCTATGTGATATCCTTTGCAAACTACCCCGATGTGCGCATATATCATCTGCTTGGGGCGGCAGTTGGCTTTGCAGGCTTTGATTTTAAGTTTTCCACAATTTTCCACAAAATTTCTGAAAAAATTTTAAAAATAATCAAAAACAAGATGTTGTGTCTGATTAAAAAAGCCCGTAGCATAATTTGTGGTTTTGGCGTGAAAATCAGACGGACAAACAAAAAAGAGCAAAAGGTGGCAGAAAATACCGACTTGAAAAATAATAATAACTGGGTGTATAATTTATAATACTATAATGGTGTGTTGTACCCAGGATGCAAAAAATATACACAAAATACTTGGAAAGGGGTGGTAAGATATGAAAAAGGTACTCAATATCAGAGTTCTGCTTGTTGCTGTACTTGTGGGATATCTTGCAGTCACCCTTATAACCACCCAGTTCGAGCTGGTAAACAAACGCCAGCAGCTTGAAATCCTGGAGCAGCAGAAAGCCCGTGTACAGCTGGAAGTAAACGACGTGCAGTACATTCTGGACTATGAAAGCGAAGAAGAATATGTAGAGCGTATAGCACGCCAGCGCCTTGGCTATGCAAACCCTGACGAAAAGGTTTTCAAGGATATTCAGGGCGAATAACAAAATGTATTTACACACTCCGGTTAAAACCGGGGTGTGTTTTTTTGCTCCTGATAAACGTTGGAAAAATGATGAAAAACAAAAGAACCGTCGTAGCGACGGTTCCTTTGCGTTAAGAGAAAAAGTATATGAGGAAATGCAAGACAAATCCGTCAGCCTGAAAACAGATTGTCTTTGCAGTTATAATATCACCTTT
The DNA here is from genome assembly GCA_017442085.1 of Oscillospiraceae bacterium. GTDB lineage: Bacteria > Bacillota > Clostridia > Oscillospirales > Ruminococcaceae > RGIG3102. The sequence goes on from JAFSAW010000058.1 coordinate 3,615, forward strand.
GCAGAAAAAAGTTTGTCGAAAGATAGAAGGGCACAAAATTTATTTTTTTAAAGAAATGTGTGTACAAACTGTTAAAAATTTAAATATAGCTGTTGAAAAAAGATGTGCACTGTGCTAATATATTTACAAGATACTCAGGTATCTAACTTCACCTCAGGAGGTACAATCTATGAAGATTAACACAACCGGCAGAAAATGTACATTGAAACCAACTTTTTTGAACAATGTGGAGGAAAAACTTGGCAAACTTGATAAGTTCTTCCCTGAGGAAGTGCAGGCACATGTAACAGTAACCGTTGAAAAAGACTGGCAGACAGTTGAAATCACAATCAAAGACCGTTATGCATCATTCCGCAGCGAAAAGAGCGCACCAAAAATGGAACTTGCTCTTGAAGCAGCAGTAGAAAAACTGGAATCCATGATTGTGAAAAACAAAAACAAAATTTCACGCAAACACAAAGGCAGCGCTTATAAGTACGAAGAACTTCCTGTTCTCCCTGTAGGCGAAGAAGAGGAAGAAGAATACGAAATCGTTCGCAAAAAAGTGTTCAACCTTGAACCACAGTCTGTAGACGATGCAATTCTGGAAATGAATATGCTTGACCACACATTCTTTATGTTCAAAGACATAGTAACAGGTGAAATCAACGTGGTTTATAAACGCAAAGACGGCAAATACGGCTTGCTTTTACCGGAATAAACTAATATAATATAGGGGCTCCGTTTTCGGAGCCCCATTTTTAAGATATACACGGATACTGCTGCGCCCGCATATACCGGCTGCAGACGGTATCCCTTTAAAAAGAAAGAGAGTTTTAAATGCAGTATACATTAATTGCACCCTGCTATTTCGGCACAGAATCGGTGCTCAGCTACGAAGTAAAAAAACTTGGCGCAGCAGACGTTGAAGTGTCTGACGGCAAGGTGACCTTTAAAGGTGACGAACACATCATCGCCGCCGCAAATATAAACCTGCGAACAGCCGAACGTGTTGTTATTCTGCTTAAGGAGTTCAAGGCAAAAACCTTTGACGAGCTGTTTGACGGTGTGTTTTCTATCGACTGGGCTTCCCTTATGCCAAAGGATGCACAGTTTCCTGTAAAGGGTTCATCCCTTTCCTCCACACTTTCCAGTGTGCCTGCCTGTCAGAAGATAGTAAAAAAGGCTATTGTTGAAAGTATGAAAAAGGGTCACAATACAAAAATCCTTTCCGAAACAGGCAACCTTTACAAAATCCGTGTTGCTTTGAGAAAGGACGTTGTTTCGGTTATGCTTGATACATCGGGCGACGGTCTGCACAAGCGCGGTTACCGCCGCAACAGCGGTGAAGCACCAATCAAGGAAACTTTGGCAGCAGCCATTGTAGACCTTGCAAGGGTAAGAAGTGACAGCGTTATTCAGGACCCGTTTGCAGGCAGCGGCACCTTGCTTATCGAAGCAGCACAGAAAGCCCTCAATATTGCGCCGGGGCTCAAACGCCGTTTTGCAGCGGAAGAATATGCCTTTATCCCAAAAGAAGTGTGGGAAGAAGAACGCAGCAAGGCAAGGGCGGCAATCAACCGTGATGTTTCCTTTAAGGCTTACGGCTTTGACATTGACCCGTTTGTGCTGGAAATTGCCAAAAAGAACGCGGAAAAAGCAGGTGTAGGCGGCGTTGTAAGCTTCTTTACAGCAGATGTAAAATCCTTCTCACCGCAGGAAGATGCAGTGGTTATCACAAACCCGCCATACGGTGAACGCCTTGGCGACATCGAAACTGCCGCACAGCTGGAAAAAACACTGTCCCGCCGTCTGGAACAGAACCCTGTAAAAGCCAGCTATATCATCACAGCCGATGCAGAGTTTGAAAACAACTTTGGCAAAAAGGCAAAAAAACGCCGTAAGCTGTACAACGGTATGATTCCGTGCCAGCTTTATATGTACTACGGTGACAAATAAATTTTAAAAGAAAAGTCATTCTGAGCGAAAAAACGTCAGGATGACTTTTTTGTTTTAAATATATATAAAATATGGTATACTTAAATATTATAAAAACATTATCGGAGGGGTAAAATGCTGCAGTTGGTTATAGGCACGGCAGGTACGGGCAAAAGTGTTTTTATCAGAGAAAAAATACAGCAGAATGCCGCACAGGGCAAAAAAAGCGTGCTGATAGTTCCCGAACAGTTCAGCAAAACAGGTGAGGCCGAAATTTTTTCCGCACTGGAAAAAAGTCAGTTCGGTCTGGTAAACGTGTTCAGCTTTACCTCTCTGCTGCGCGATGTGCAGACTGAGAAGGGTGCGCCGTCACAGCCGCAGCTTACCGATGCAGGCAAGGCGGTTATTGCCAAAAGAAGTCTGCAGAATGTGCACCGTCAGCTTGCAAATTATGGAAATCAAAAAAACAACACAGGCTTTGCCTTTGAGCTTGCAAAGATATTTGAAGATTTCAGGCGCAACGGCATAGACAGCACAAAGCTGTATACAGCGGCGGAAAAAGCCCCCGAAATCAACGGAAAGCTTAAGGATATAGCGCAGATATACAGCGAATACAGTGCAAATATAGCAGCAGGCGGTGCAGACCTGGAGCAGATGTATCTTGACCTTGCGGCAAATCTGCCGGTCAGCTATACCGACAGCACAGATTTTTTTGTTGACGGCTTTGAAAGCTTTACCTATGGGCAGTATGCGGTGCTTACAAGGATTATGGAAAAGGCAGATGATGTCTATATTGCGCTTACCGCACAGGACGTTTTTGACCATTGGGACGGCACCCATCCTTTAAGCTATACTGCGCAGACGGCCACACAGCTTATAAACCGTGCAAGACGTGCCGAAGTAAAGGTGGCAAAGCCGGTAAAGCTTGATACACAGCACCGTTTTAAAAACAGTACTCTGTGCAGTATAGATAATTTTATACTGTCACAGCCTTATGATATATGCGGCGGCGAAACACAGCCAAACGCATTTGTGACAACCTTTGCAACCCAGTTTGCCGAGGTCAGCTTTGCTGCGGCAAAAATTGCACAGCTTACAAAGCAGGGCTGCCGTTATGATGACATAGCGGTGGTGTGCCCGCAGCTTGCAAAATACGAGCATCAGATTCAGGAAAGTTTTACCCTTGCGGGTATTCCTTATTTTATTGACCAGAGCAGAATTATCCTTTCTTCCGCACCGGTTATACTGTTTAAAAACATACTGGAAATTATGGACAGAGGGGTAAATGCACAAACCGTTATGCCGCTTTTGAAAACACAGCTTACCTGCTTTGACAGCGAAACTGTAAATATGCTTGAAAACTATCTGTTTGTATGGCAGGACCAGCAGCTTGACTGGAAAAACGGTTTTTCTCTGCCTTACGGCGGCATAGCAGCCGACGAAAGCGAAAGTGACAAAGAAATACTTGAAAATATAAACACTCTGGCTAAAGGCCTTTACAGAGTGTTTGATGCCGCGTACGGATTTGGAGAAGAACAGACGGTAGAGACAATCCTTTCCGCTATGTACGGCATAGTTGGGGACCTTAAGGCCGAAGAAATTCTCGCACAGCTTATATCACAGACTGCCGACAAGGAAAAGGCAGACCTGTTTGTGCGCCAGTGGGAATGCGCAGTGGACTGTGTGCAGCAGCTTTACCGCATATGCGGCAAAATGGTTATGCGCCCAAGGGAAGTGCAGGAGCTGTTTATGCTTATGGTGCAGGGGACAAAAATCGGCTTTGCACCGCAGACACAGGACTGTGTTATGGTTTCCACACCACAGCGTATGAAGACAGATGCGGTAAAGGCAGTATTTGTACTGGGTGCATCACAGGACGTATTTCCGGCACTGGTATCTTCTTCATCTATACTTTCGGGTGCCGACATACAGTATCTCAGGGACAATCAGATGGAACTGAGTGCTGATTTTTCACAGCGCTTTGCCTTTGAAAATCTTTATTTTTACAAAACCCTTACCACAGCATCAGATAAATTGTTTATATCCTGCGCAGACCGCAATATAGACAGTCAGGAGATACTGTCGGCCGAAGTTGAAAGCATAAGGGAAGCGCTTTCCCTTTCAGCTGCACAGCTTGAAACGGAAGACTACTGCATCACACCGCAGTTTTTCACCCAGTATATCGGCGAAACAATGGGCGCAGAGGGTGTGGCCATTCTTGAAAAACTTGGTATGGAAGCTCCCTGTACAAAGGACAGATGCTTTGAAATACAGAACAGGGATTATATAAAACAGCTGCTTGGTGAACATATGATAATTTCGCCTACAGCATCTGAAAACTATTACAAATGTCCGTTTGGATATTTTGTGCGCAATCTGCTGCACATCTACCCGCTGGAAAAGGCCCAGGTGTCCCAGCGCGAAGCAGGGGACTATCTGCACACTGTGGCACAGCAGGTTCTGGAACATTATGGTGAAACCTACGGCAAAACCGACTGGCAGGAGATTGCTGATTTTACAGCTGCTGTGGTGGACGGCTATCTGCAGGAAAACTATCCGCAGAAAATGCGCCAGACAGCACGTTTTGCATCTCTCAGTGGCAGTATGCACGCCAATGCCTTGCACCTGCTGCAATATATCCACACAGAACAGCAGAACAGCGGTTTCCGCCCTGTTGATTTTGAAAAACGCATAGCCTTTGACAGTGACCTCAAGCCTGTCACAATCACCCTTGACAGCGGCGAAAAGGTAAGCATTGTGGGCGTGTGTGACCGCATAGATGTAATGCACGAAAACGGCAGGGACTATATACGCATTGTGGACTACAAGACTGGCACAAAAAAATTCAGCCTTGATGATGTATACAACGGCCTTTCAAGCCAGCTGCTGCTGTATATGAACAGTGTGCTGCAAAGCAGAATTTACGGTGACAACCCCACACCTGCGGCAGTTATATACCAGCCAAGTGATGCCGCCTTTAAATTTGACAGCAGCGAAGAACTGTACACCCCTGTGGGTATGGCGGTAAACAGCGAAACGGTTTCCAAAGGCTTTGATGCTGAAGCAGAGGGCAGATTTGGCGTTATAAAGGGCACAGAAAAAATAAAAAGCCTTGGCGGCAGCGAAGTGGTGGACGAAAAAATGTTTGCCGCGGTGCTTGACTACACAAAAGGTAAAATAAAATCTATGGCAGAAGATGTATACGGCGGCGATTTTTCCAATCAGCCTATGGACCTTGGCGGCGAAAATACAAGCTGTCAGTGGTGCGGCTACCGTGCAATATGCCGCCAGGCAGGTGAAACAAAACCGCGTGAGAAAGCGGCATTCAGAATAAAGGAGGATAAGGCAGATGGCTGAAAGACAGTGGACAACCCAGCAGTTAAAAGCTATTGAGGCACAGGGCAAGCTGACGGTGCTTTCGGCGGCTGCGGGCAGCGGCAAGACCACGGTGCTTGTTGAAAAGGCACTGCGGATACTGCTTGACGAAGAAAACAAAACTGCGGCAGACCGTCTGCTTATCGTTACCTTTTCCAATGCATCAGCGAAAGAGTTTAAAAACCGCATAGAAAAGGGCATCAACGAGGCGATAAAGAAAAACCCCGAAAACGCCTATATAAAATCACAGAAAATTGCACTGCAGAAAGCTGATATATCTACAATACATTCTTTCTGTATCAAGCTGGCAAGGGAGAATTTTGAAGCCCTGGACATCGCACCGGATTTTACAATCTGTGACGAGGCAAAAGGACTGCTTACACATCAGAAGGCCATTGATGCGGCTATGGAATATGGTTATACCCTGCCTGATTTTGCCGATTTTGTAACACTGTTCGGCAAATCCAGCCAGGATAAGCAGGTGCGCGAATTTCTGCAGTATATGTATCAGTATTTTTCTGCACTGCCTTTTCCGCAGCAGAAGGCGCAGCAGCTTTGTGATAAGGCTCAAAGTGAAAAATTTGAAAACAGTGAAATTTACAGATATCTGTGGAAAGATATAGGTGAACAGATAAAATATATAAAGTATCTTGAAGAACAGCTTATGTGCCATATAATATGGGGCGATATTTCTGGATACGAAAACGGATATCAGCTGATACGCGAAACAGTGTTCAATCTTCACTGGGCATATGAAAGAGAAGATATATCCGGTATAAAATCCATAGCAAATGAAAAGCTGCCGTCATTGGGCAGAGTGGGCAAAGGCGAAGCATCGGAATACTCCGAGGCAGCAAAGGCCAATGCAAAGCTTATAGGCGAAATGCTGAAAAGTATTGCACAGGACGCAGAATATCTTGATGCTGACAGATACCGCAGTGATATACAGCAGACAGGCAGATATATTTCGGCAATAACCAAGGTGTTTGTGTTTTACAGCCAGAAGCTTATGGAGATAAAAAAAGCGGAAAAAACCTTTGAGTTTTCCGATTTCGAGCATTTTGCCGTTCAGCTTCTTGTGGACGAAAAAGGCACAAGAACACCTCTTGCAAAGGCCCTGAGCGAAAAATATGTAATGATAATGGAAGACGAATATCAGGACACAAGCTATGTTCAGGATATGGTGTTCAATGCAATTGCAAAGGATGACGAAGCAAATCTGTTTGTGGTTGGCGACGTAAAGCAGTCAATCTATGGTTTCCGCAAGGCTTCGCCCGAAATTCTGCTGAAAAAAAGGGCAATAGGCTTAAAAAATCCCAAAAAGGCAACAACCATTGTCCTGCCAAACAACTTCCGCAGCGAAGTAAATATCATCCGCGGTGTAAACTATCTGTTTGAGCAGATAATGACAAAAGAACTTGGCGGTGTAGACTATAAATTTGGCGAACAGCTGCTGCCTGCACCAGGCAAAACCGACAGCGGCGTGCCGGGCGTGGACATCCTTGTTGCTGACGGCAACGAGGCACAGACCGTTGCCAAAAGAATTTATGATATGGTGCAGCAGGGATATAAAATTGCAGAAAACGGCACCGAAAGGGCGGTCAGATACGATGATTTCTGCATTCTGCTGCGCAACAAAAAGCGTTTTGACGAGTTTGCACAGGCACTTAAGGAAAAGGGCATAAAATCCTTTGCAAGAGATGATAAACCTCTGTTGGAAAAACCCGAAATCCAAGGCATAGTTTCGCTGCTTAAGGTTATCAGCAATCCGCTGCAGGAGGTGTATCTTGCGGCAGGCATGTTCGGCGAAATATTCGAATTTACCCTTGATGAAATACTCAAGCTGAAGATAACCGATAAAAAGGAAAATCTTTACCGACTGCTTGCACAAAGCGAGGACGAAAAGGCACAAAGCTTTCTGCAGATGCTCAGGGATTTCTCCTTTGCGGCAAAGATATATTCACCCGACAAGCTGATAGATTATATCATCAATGCAACGGGATATTACACACGTCTCTCTTTCAGCGAAAAGGGCGGCGAAAAAAGGGAAAATATCCGCCGTTTTATTCTGTTTGCAAAAAATTATGTATCGGGATATCAGAACTATCTTGGGGATTTTCTGCGGTATATTGACCTTTGCATCGAAAGCGGCAAGGGGCAGGGCGAAAATATGCACCAGCCGCCCGATACCGTTGCAATTATGACAATGCACACATCAAAAGGGCTGGAATTTCCCGTGTGCTTTGTCAGTGGCCTTGGCACACCGTTCAATAAAATGGACCGTGCCAACCGCCTTATGATTGACCCCGTGCTGGGCATGGCAACCTATGCCAACGAAAAATTCGGCTACAACCGTTCCACTGCAGGCATACAGGCCATAAAGAAAAAGGTGCTGGCAGCCAATGCAGATGACGAAATGCGCCTTTTGTATGTTGCGGCAACCCGTGCAAAAAATAAACTGTTTTTTACAGCACAGTATACAAATATGTTTACGCGCAATTCTTTTCTTAAAATATGGGGAAAAACTTCCATCCAGCCGCACAGCTATGCACTGCACAGGGCAAATACACCTATAGAGTGGATTCTGACGGGCTTTATCAATCATCCGCAGATTTTCGGCAGATATCACGAAAGCATTACCGACAGGGAAAGAAAAGTCAATCTTGAAAAAATGGGCGTTTCAAAAGAAGATATCACCATCAGGGAAGACTATGATTTTTCAACCTTGCTTCACTTTGCCTTTGTGGATGAGAACGGCGATGAAATTATAAATGAAGCAACAAATTCTGCGGCAGAAAACAGAAATGCTGCTGGGGAGGAAAAACCGCAGCAGGAAGCTGAAAAAACACAGGCTGAAGCGGACAGACTGCAGAAAGAACAACTTGCAGCGGAAAGCGGTTTTGACACTGCAAAGGCAAAGGAAAATTTTGCATATGTCTATCCGCACCTTGCCAGAACAAAACTGCCAATAAAGGTTTCGGTGGGCGAAATTGCCAAGACACCGCCGCCGCTGATGCTTAAAAAGCCTGATTTTGCACTCAGCCGCGGTGTAACCGCCGCGCAGAAAGGCACACAGATGCACCTGTTTGCACAGCACAGCGACATACTGCTGGCGCGCACAGACACTGAAAACGAAATAGAACGTCTGGCAGCTGCAGGAGTGGTGGACAAAAAGCTGCTCAACCGCAGACAGATAGAAACCTTTGTAAATTCTGATGTTGCGGCAATAATGCTGGGGGCAGACAGGCTTTATAAAGAAAAAGAATTTCTTGTGCCGTACAGCGCAGACGAGGCGCTTAAAGACAGCAGCTATGACGGCGAAACTGTTCTTGTTCAGGGCGTTATCGACTGCCTTGCGATAAAGGAAGGCAAAGCATATGTCATCGATTACAAAACCGACAGGGTTGAAGATATGCATACACTGTACGAAAGATACTCAAAACAGCTGGAGCTTTACCGCTATGCGGCAAAATATCTTTATGAAATCAGCGATGTACAGTGTATAATCTACAGTTTTCACCTTGGAGAACATATCGCTTTTTAGGCAAAAGGTAAAAATGGCAGAAACCCAGTAAAATAAACAAAAAAACGCAAATAAACTGTTGACAAATACCCCGTGGGCATATATAATATTTAAGGCAATAAAGTAGACACGTAGTAAACGTGCTCACCTTGTACTGCAAATGAGCGGTCGGGTCAATAAAGTTGAAAGCCCTTATAACAAGGGGAAATTTCGGTTTATTCTGAGCGCGTATTTACAGATACGCGCTTTTGTTTTTGCTAAAATAATTTGGAGGTGCTTTATCATTAGTACAAAAAAAGAACTTGAAATCAACGAAGAAATTCGTGATAAGGAAATCAGGGTTATCGGCGCAGACGGTTCACAGCTTGGCGTTATGTCCGCAGACAAAGCTTTGAAGCTTGCAGAAGAAGCAGATATGGATTTGGTTAAAATTGCTCCAACAGCAGTACCACCTGTATGCAAAATCATGGACTACGGCAAATACCGTTTTGAACAGCAGAAGAAGGAAAAAGAAAACAAGAAAAACCAGAAGGTTGTTGAAACAAAAGAAGTTCGTCTGTCCATCAACATTGATACAAACGATTTTAACACTAAAGTAAATCAGGCTAACAAGTTCCTTAAAAACGGTGATAAAGTTAAAGTTTCCATTCGTTTCCGCGGCAGAGAAATGGCCCATTCCAAACTTGGTCTTGACGTTATGGAACGTTTTGGTCAGGCAATCGAAGGCGGCACAATCGAAAAAGCTGCAAAACTTGAAGGCAGAAATATGCTTATGTTTATTGCCCCAGCACACAACAAATAATAGGTAGGAGGAATTTTCCATGAATAAGTACAAAATCAAAACACACAC
>JAFSAW010000059.1 GCA_017442085.1 Oscillospiraceae bacterium
CCAACCATTTCAGGGTCAAGTGCGGAGGTAGGTTCGTCAAAAAGCATAACTTCAGGTTCCATAGCCAGTGCGCGCACAATTGCAAGACGCTGTTTCTGACCGCCGGAAAGCTTGTTTGGCATTTCGTGCAGCTTGTCGATAAGGCCAACACGGTTAAGCAGTTCCTTTGCCATTTCTTCAGCTTCTGCCTGTGTCTTTTTCTTTGTGAGAACAGGTGTAAGTGTAATGTTTTTGCAAACGTCAAGATGCGGAAATACATTGAAGTTCTGGAACACCATGCCCATCTTCTGACGGTGCTGGTCAATGTTTACACCTTTCTGTGTGATGTCAACGCCGTCAAAGATAATCTGACCTTTTTCAGGCACTTCCAAAAGGTTAAGGCAGCGCAGGAATGTGGATTTGCCGCCGCCGGACGGACCGATAACTGTAACAACCTCGCCTTTTTTAACTGTTTCGTTTACACCCTGCAGCACGTGCAGCTTGCCAAAGCTTTTGTGCAGGTCAACTGTTTTAATCATTTCATTATTTGTCTGCATTTTTCATCTTCCTTTCAAAAGCTTCAACAAGTTTGGACAGCGGATATGTCATACACAGATAGATAACACCTGTGATGATAAGGGATTCAAGCATAAGATATGTTGCACCTTTGATTTTAAGGTGAGCTGTCATAAGGTCGCCGATAAAGAATGTGGAAGCCAGGGATGTTTCCTTGAGCATCATAATAAATTCGTTACCCAAAGCAGGCAGAATGTTTTTGATAGCCTGTGGAAGCACAATTCTCATCATTGTCTGACTGCTGGAAAGACCAAGGGAACGTGCAGCTTCTGTCTGGCCTATGTCAACAGACTGGATGCCGCTGCGGAAAATTTCGGAAACGTATGCAGATGAGTTGATGCACAAAGCAATTGCAACCCATGTAAATTCGTTAAAGTCAAAAATCGGCAGTATCTCAGGCAGTACAAAGTAGAATATGTACAGCTGCAGCAGAAGTGGCGTGCCGCGGATAACTTCGATATAAACTGTGATTAAAAAGCGGATAATTTTGCTTTTGCTCATCTTGAGAATTGCAACCACAACACCAAGCACCGCACCAAGCAAAACAGCGATAAATGTAAGTTTGAGTGTTATTGCAACACCCTCGAGAATGTAAATGTGCCAATAGTTGGTCCACAGCTTTGCTATGTTGGCACCAATCAAGCCGAAATCCATAATTTTTCTCCTGTCTGTTTATTGTAAAAATTTAATACGAACAAATTTGATATGTAACTTATTAAATATAACATATCATTTTATATTTTAAAAGCCTTTTGCCTTAAAAACATATAGCTTTGCTGAAATTTTCAGCAAACCTGTATATACTTAAGACACTTTTGAGCCGACAACCGATAAAGGCTGTCGGCTCGTTGTGAATATCTGTATCGATTTTATCTTTAATTACTGTGCTACGTTGCCGTCTTCGTCGTAGGAAACGTCTGCTGCGGATTCGATGCCTGCAAGTTCTTCAGCTTCAGCATACCATGTTTCGTAAAGGCCTGCTGCTTCTGCTTTTGCAAGGATGTCGTTAACTGCTGCTGTAAGGTCGTCTGCACCTTTCTGGAGAAGGATAAGGTTGTCAACGTATTTAGGGTCGATTTCAAATACAAAGCCTGTGTGAGCGATGTCTGGGTTTGCAGCGATGATTGCGTCGCCGTTGCCTGTTGCAACTGCCATTACCTGGAAGTCACCTTTTTTAAGCTGGAGAACGCCTGTGTTGATATCTGTGTAGATTGCAATTTCTGCGCCTGCAGGAACAAGCTGTTCGTTAACAAGGGATTCCTGGAGGGAAGCGGACTGTGCGCCAACTACTGCACCTGCATAGCCTTCAAGTGTTGCGTATTTTTCTGCGTTTTCTTTAAGAGCGATTGTAACCTGTTCTGTTTCGTTGTCACCAGCATGGTAGTAATCGGAAAGGTTGTAGTTTTCTGCACGTTCTTCTGTCCAGGAGAAGCCGGATACGGACATATCAACTTTACCTGTGGAAACTGCTGCCTGACAAGCGTCGAAGCTCATTGGCATAATTTCAAGTTCAAGACCCATTTCTTCAGCGATGTATTTGGAAAGGGAAACGTCAAAGCCAACGTACTGGTCCTGACCGGATTTGGAAAGGTCAACGAATTCCATTGGTGCAAAGTCAGGAGAGATTGCAACTTTGAGAACGCCTGCTTCCTGTGTGAGAGAAGGTGTGCCTTCTGCTTCTGGTGCCGGTGCTGGTTCGCTGCTGCCGCATGCAACCATTGAAAGTGAAAGTGCCAATGTAAGTGCTAAAGCCAATAATTTTTTCATAGTAGTAAACTCCTTTTACTCTGTGTATTCGCCTTTTAAACTGTGCTGTATATTTATTTAACTCTGGTTTAAGAGGTGTTGTTGTTTTTGATGTCTGTATTATATACCCGCTTCTTCACAATGTCAAGTATTTTTTTGCAATTTTTTAGAAAAAATATTCAACATTTTTTAAAATATTCAGTATATTGTCGCAATTGTATGCAATTTTATGCAAGCACCCCTATATTTTGTGTATATTTGCACTCCCCTGCCACAATTATACATTTTTTATACATTTGTTGTTACCAAATTTTAATAATTTATGAACAGCATTGAATAATATACATTTTACATTCATTTATATGCGCAATAAATTTAGGTTATCACAATAAGGACTTTTATTTCACCCTTTGCATTTTTGTTGTTTTGCCGATAATATGCGTCATGCTGATGGCTTGCCCGAAGGATCTTAAGGCTCCCTTGTGTAAAGGGAGGGGGACCGCTTGCGGTGGAAGGATTGAAAAAACCGAGAGATTTAACGGGACGTCGGGGACGCCGTCCCCTGCAGCCCTTCGCTCATAATGACAAGAATGGAGTTCAGAATGACAAGATGTTTTTAACATTAAAGTTTGTCATGCTGAACGCAGTGAAGCATCTCTTTGTTTAATCTGTCTGCCGTCTGCCGTTATACTGTGCAGACATAGAGATTCTTCGCTTTGCTCAGAATGACAGAATGGGAGTTCAGAATGACAAGATGTTTTTAACATTAAAGTTTGTCATGCTGAACGCAGTGAAGCATCTCTTTGTTCAATCCGTCTGCCGTCAGCCGTTATACTGTGCGGACATAGAGATTCTTCGCTTCGCTCAGAATGACAGAATGGGAGTTCAGAATGACAAAGTGGGGGCAAAATGACAGATAATTGCCGTGCATTACACTGTTTTTGCATTTTAATACCCAGCTTGTGTAGGGGAGGGGTTCCACACCCTCCCGTTTTTGTACACCCGCAGCAGCAATCCGCAGTGGCGATGAGTGTTCGCCCCTTTTGTTTTAAAATTTTTTCTCCCTCAGTCAGCTTTGCTGACAGCTCCCTCGTCCGAGGGAGCCATATATAATAGTTTTTATATACAAAAAACCGGCAGATGCAAATGCATCTGCCGGTTTATCGCCTGTTTAATTATCGGCAATTATTCATTTATATGTGGAAAACTTTGGATTACAGTTCGCCTTTTTTGATAACTGTTACGCCGCCCATGTAAGGTACAAGAACTTCCGGCACTGTTACGCTGCCGTCTGCATTCTGGTAGTTTTCAAGGATAGCTGCTGTTGTACGGCCAACTGCAAGACCGGAGCCGTTGAGTGTGTAGCAAAGCTGTGCTTTGTCGCCTGCTTCGTTTTTGAAACGAACCTGCATTCTGCGTGCCTGATAGTCTGTGAAGCAAGAGCAGGAAGAAATTTCAGCATATCTGCCGTAGCTTGGCAGCCAAACTTCGATATCGTATGTTTTTGCAGAGCTGAAGCCCATATCGCCTGCGCAGAGTGCTACAACACGGTGTGGCAAGCCAAGAAGCTGAAGTGCGTGTTCTGCATCGTTTGTAAGGCTTTCAAGTTCTGCCCAGCCCTGGTCAGGTCTTGTAAATTTAACAAGTTCTACTTTGTTGAACTGGTGCTGGCGGATAAGACCACGTGTGTCACGGCCAGCGGAACCTGCTTCTGCACGGAAGCAAGCAGAGTATGCGCAGTATTTGTAAGGAAGTTCTTTACCTGGAAGAATTTCGTCTCTGTGGTAGTTTGTTACAGGAACTTCTGCTGTTGGGATAAGGTAGTAGTCAAGGCCTTCAAGCTTGAACATATCTTCCTTGAATTTTGGCAGCTGACCTGTACCTTTCATGGAATCTTCGTTTGCCATGTAAGGTGGGAACATTTCTGTGTAGCCATGCTGTGTGCTGTGAAGGTCAAGGTAGAAGTTGTAGATAGCGCGTTCAAGACGTGCGCCAAGACCTTTGTAGAAATGGAAACGAGTGCCTGTTACTTTAGCTGCTCTTTCAGGGTCAAGAATATCAAGGTCCTTGCCGATATCCCAGTGAGCTTTTGGTTCAAAGTCAAACTGTTTTGGTTCGCCCCATCTTCTAACTTCAACGTTGTCAGCATCGCTTGTGCCGTCAGGAACTGTTGGGTCTGGTGTGTTTGGAACCATAAGCAGAAGTTCTTTCTGCAGGTTTTCAAGACGTGTAACTTCTGCTGCACCTTCTTTGATTTCTGCGGAAAGTTCTTTCATTTCTGCCATAAGAGCGGAAGCGTCCTTGCCTTCTTTTTTGTACTGTGGGATAAGCTTGGAATCTTCGTTCTGTTTTGCTTTCAAGCCGTCAATTTTGCTTGCAAGTGTTCTTCTTGCTTCGTCAGTTGCAAGAATTTCGTCAATTTTGTCAGAATAGTCTGTGCCGCGGCGTTTGAGTGCAGCTTTAACTTCTTCTGTGTTTTCTCTGATTCTTTTGATGTCTAACATAATATACTCCTATTTACTTAAAGGCTTTGCTGTCAGCCACGTTTTACTGTCATTCTGAGGGAACTTGCGACCGAAGAATCTCTCGTTATGATAAAATCTGCGGTTTTTATTCTTTTGTGCAGACGGTGAGATTCTTCGCTTCGCTCAGAATGACATCTCTGCAGAATGATTTTGTAAACCCCGGCTTTCACTTGCCTTTTTTATTTTTTCTCCAATAAATTTGCAATTTCCTTAAACTGCTCATCGCTGTTAAAGGTGATGGTCAGACTGCCCTTGCCGTCTTTATAGCTTACCTTTACAGGTGTGCCGTGCATTTCGCTGAGGGCAATTTCTATCTCTTTAACCAAGGTAGGCACCTTGTCCTCTCTTGGTGCTTTAGGCTCTTTCTGCATCTTTTTTGCCAGCAGTTCTGCCTGACGTACAGACAGGTTTTTCTCGGCAATTTCCTGTGCAAGTGCCAGCTGTCTGCTTTCGCCTGTCAGTGACAGCACAACCTTTGCGTGACCAAGGCTGAGCTCCCCTGTTTTAACCAGCTCCAGCACCGATGCAGGCAGGTTTAAAATTCGCAGGCTGTTTGCCACGGAAGAACGCGGAATGCTGAGCTTTTTGCTGATTTCGTCCTGTGTAAGATTAAAGCTTTCCATCAGGCTTTTGTAGCCCGCCGCAACTTCAACAGGGTCCAGGTTTTCTCGCTGCAGGTTTTCTATCAGCGCAATTTCCTTTGCCTGCTGGGTGGAAACATCTTTAACTATTGCAGGAATTTCAGCCAGACCTGCCATTCTTGCCGCACGGAAACGGCGTTCCCCTGCAATTATCACATAGCGGTCAATGCCGCTTGGCATAACCACAATAGGTTGCAGCACACCGTGCTCCATAATGGACTGGCTTAAATTTTCCAGCGCTTCTGACTCAAAGGTCTTTCGCGGCTGGTGGGGGTCAACATCTATATCAGCAAGTCTGATTGTGGACACTGCCGCATCACTTATCTGCTGCTCTGTAGATAAAAACAAAGAGTCCAGCCCTCTGCCAAGTCCTGATTTCTTTGCCATAACATCTCTCCTTTACTGATAAGATTAATACTGTATATTTTCAATATATACTGTAATTTTAACGTTGCTTTTCTGCGGAACAAGACATATCTGTTCCTTATGTTTTGTGTCCAAATGTGCCGCAACACACTTTGGGGTTTGGGGCACAGCCCTTTTATCTATTTTTTTCTGTTGTTAAACCACTGGTAAAACAGTGTTGTTGCTGCAAAAAGTGCGCCCAGCGGTACAACCACCATCATTGGTTTTAACATTGCTATTACAAATTCAGGCATTTTGATTTCCTTTTAATACATTATTAATATATAAAAATTATTTCTTCTTGCTGTTTTCTATACGGCTGAACAGGTCATCGCTGATTTCGCCAAACTCGCTGTCAGGGATTGCCGTACCCTCTTTGTTGACCAGTTCTTCGTTGGTGATGATATATTTGCTGTTTTTTTCTTCCCAGCTTGCACGGCGGTCGTTTCTTGCCTTTTCCTGCTTGTCGCGGATAACCTCGTCAAACAAATCTTCCGGCATAGGCTGAAAATCTTCGTTTTTTATCGGCGGCGGCAGCTCGTTGCCGTCCTCGTCCTGAAAAAAGTATTCTATGCCAAGTTTTTCCTTTTTCTTCTGCTCACTTTTCATATAGTACATAGCACCAAAATAGTTTATCAGTGTCATGGAAAGCACCATAATCACAAAAACCACCCCGATAACACCCAGAAAAAGAAGCATTATAGTGTAAAAATTATACTGCATAAAACTTAACTCCTTTTAATATTACTGTCATTCTGAAGGAGCTTTGCGACTGAAGAATCTCCCGGTTAAGCCAAACTTATGCCAACCGTTTATCTGTGATAACAGCGTGATTCTCAGCTAACGCTCAGAATGACATAATTTTATATGCCTGTTCACATATTATCTGTTAGCTGCAATAACTTCCTCTGCCAAAGCATCATAGCTTTGTGCACCGCGGCTTGCCTTGTCGTAAGCATTTATCGGGCAGCCATAGCTTGGTGCTTCGCTTAAACGGACATTTCTTGGAATTGTGGTTTTGTAAACCTTGTTTGGAAAATATTTTTTAACCTCGTTTACAACCTGAATTGTAAGGTTGAGACGTGGGTCAAACATTGTCAGCAGTACACCCTCGATATCGATGTATTTGTTGTAGTGCTGTTTAACCAGACGGATTGTGTTCATCAGTTCGCTTAAACCTTCAAGTGCAAAGAACTCGCACTGAATAGGCACAATAACTGTGTCGGCAGCAGAAAGTGCATTGATTGTAAGCAGGTCAAGTGCAGGCGGACAGTCGATAAAGATAAAATCATATTCATCGCTTAAACGGTTAAGTGCCCTGCGCAGTCTTGAGTGGCGGTTGTCCACAGTAACCAGCTCGATGCCTGCGCCGCTTAATTTCATACTGCTTGGCAGCACATCAACCTTGAATTCTGTTTTGATTACAGCCTGTTTTGCATCAAGGCCATCCATAAGCACATCATAAACGCTGTTTTCCAGCTCTCTTTTGGATATGCCAAAGCCGCTGGTTGTGTTGCCCTGAGGGTCCAGGTCCACAAGCAGCACTTTTTTGCCTTTTTCACCTATTGCGGCCGCAAGGTTAACAGCTGTTGTTGTTTTGCCAACGCCGCCCTTCTGGTTTGCCACTGCTATAATCTTTGCCATCTTTTACCTCTTTAAAATAAAAATTTTAAATATAGGCACAATTGCACTATCATAAATTTAAGTATATCACAAAAATTATATCAATACAATGGAAATATCGTCTACAATATGACAAAAAAACAGCAGAATTTCTATACAGCAGAATTTGCCGCACAGCATAACGGCTGACGGCATACTGATTAATCTGTCATTCTGAATGTATATATTTTGTCATTCTGAACGAAGCGAAGAATCTCTCTGCCCGCACAATATAATGACTGACGGCAGACTGATTAAACCGAGAGATACTCTTGGATGTGCTCTCAGTATGACAAACTTTGATGTAAAAGCCTTTTTGTCATTCTGAACTTTCGTTCTGTCATTCTGAACGCATATATTTTGTCATTCTGAGCGAAGCGAAGAATCTCTCGGTCTGCACAATATATGGGCTGTCATCACACAAAAAACCTGTTTTTCCCTTTTCAATCCATTAAAGCTCAAATTTGTTCCACGTGGAACATTTGTTTTTACATATTTGATATTTCCGCAAACAAAAAAGCGCAAGGTACATATGCCTTGTGCTCTTTTGTGGTTATATAAAAGGTTGTTATCGTGTTCTGTCTGCAGTATATCTGCAGGGTTATTTTTCTGCATTTTCTGCCCGTACTCCCGGGTGTTTTTAAAACGGCCGCTTCTTTGGGGGCGGCAGCCAAAGCCGCCTGCGGCTTTGCGGCGCCTTGCGCCGGGCAGCGCAGCTGCGCGCTGCCGCTTAAATGGCAGTCTGCACCGATGCAGCTTTGTTTTGTCCTTTCGGGTTTTCCAGCGGTATCACAATTTTATATTCCGCCACTGTATCGGTTATATTCTGCTCCACCTTTGCGGCAAAGCCTGCAGATTTCATCAATCCCACAGCCTTGTTTATGCTGTTTGTGAATATGCGGATATCCCTTATATGTATC
>JAFSAW010000060.1 GCA_017442085.1 Oscillospiraceae bacterium
CCGTCCTGACCTTCTGGTGTAACACCACCTGTGTTGATGTTAGCAAAGTCTGTGTATGTTGAAGATTCTTTAAGTGTGATACCAACTTTTGGAGGTGCTGGCTGGTTGTTGAATTTTACCCAGAGACATTCAAGAAGTTCAAGAGCAAAGTCTCTTGTAAGGATACCGTCTTCTGTATCTTTTTCATAGAATGGAGCAAGATGCTGGTCAAAGTGACCTGGTGAGTAAGCATCCCATGGGTTCAATTCGGATGTAACTGCAAGGTGGATAAACCAGTATGTCTGGATTGCCTGCCAGAATGTCTGTGGTTTGTGTGCTGGAACAACATCACAGTTAGCAGCGATCTGGAGAAGTTCTGCTTTTCTCTTTTCGTCTGTTTCTTCTTCAGCCATTTTTCTTGCAAGTTCGCCATAACGTTTACCAAGAACCATTACAGCTTCACAGGCAATGTGCATAGCGTTGAGCTGGTCTCTCTTGGAAACAGCATCAAGGTCGTTGATGTAGTCAAGTTTTGCAAGCGCATCTTCGATATCTTTCTGATAATCAAGGAAGCCTTTTTCGTAGTTCTTTTTGGAACCTACTGTATGGCCAGGGCCGCGCTGTTCCATAAATTCTGTAAAGATACCTGCTTCGTAAGCATCACGCCATTCCTGTGTCATGGATGGAATGATTTTGCTACGTGTGGAACGTTTTTCCCAGAATGGGATGATCATTTCTTCCTGGATTTTGAGGTCTTCTTCTGTTACTGTGAAGTTAACGATTTTACGGTCGTTCATGTTGTGCATGTCTTCAAGAGTATGGCAGCACAATTCTGGGAATGTAGGAGCGGACTGTGGGCCGTCACCTTTTTCACCAACGATGAGTTCATCTTTACCGATGTAAAGTTTTTTGTTCTGGAAGAAGTGGAGAAGTGTTTTTGCACGGAGTTCAGGAACAGAGCATGTGCCTTCATAAAGTTTGTAAGCTTCTGTTTCGAGCACAGCTCTTTCAATGTAGATATGTGGCTGTGTGCTCATGCTTTCTGCTCTGAGTCTTCTTGTTCTTTCTGTTGAGCCGCGCTGCTTAACAGGATCGAATTCAAATTTTGCCATTTAAGTTAACCTCCTATTTTTGTGTTGTTAAAACCATTTTTGACAAATATATTTTGGAACAGTTCCATACTTTCAGCGGAAGGTTTTTCCATCAGACCTTCTGTGTCGTATTCTCTGTCCAGTTTACTGTATTTATGCTTACCTGTGTTGTGGTATGGCAGCAGGTTTACCTGTGCAACGCTTATGCTGTTGTCTTTAAGGAATTTAACAACATCGTTCATAAATTCCTCTGTTGCATTTACGCCCACAACTGTTGGTATGCGGATGTTTATTCTTGCACCGTCTGCGGAAAGCTTTTTAAGGTTTTCAAGAATAAGCTCGTTGTCAACACCGATAAATTTTTCGTGTGTTGCTTTGTCCATTGCCTTTATGTCGTAAAGGAATGTGTTTACATAAGGCAGAATGCGCTTGAAATCTTTGTACGGTGCATAGCCGCAGGTGTCGATGTTTACGCTGTAGCCCTTGTTGTACAGAATTCTGCACAGTTCTTCTATGTAATCCATATCCTGACTCATAACTTCACCGCCGCTAAGGGTGATGCCGCCGCCGGATTCTTCGTAGAACTGTCTGTCCTTTTCGGCTTCTTTAACCAGTTCCTTAACTGTATATTCCTTGCCTGCAATATCCCTTGCCTGAGCAATACACCAGTCAGCACAAACACCGCAGGCGGTACATTTGCTGCGGTCAAGAACTGCTTTGCCGTCTTCTCCCATTGTATTTGCGCCGTTAGGGCATTTGGTAATGCACTTACCGCAGCCTGTGCAGCGATCTTTGAAATAGAGAAGCTCTTTGTCAAATCTCTGGCTTTCTGGGTTATGGCACCATGCACAGTTTACAGGACAGCCCTTGAAAAAGATTGTTGTTCTTATGCCGTCACCGTCGTGAATGGAATATTTCTGTACGTTGAATACATATGGAGTTGCCATTGGAAATCCCTCATTTCTCCTTGTAAATACTGGATTATTCGGTAAAAACTAGACTAAAGATTAGACTACGTTCTACTTTTGTCTATATTCTACTACAATTATATTATACATGCAATAAAAAATAAAAAAAACGGCATTTTGCACAAACTAATTTGTGAGAAATGTAAATATTGACAGTATATAATAATAATGATATACTTACCATAGTTTTTGTACTATGGTCCAAAAACTGTAATTTCGAGCTGAAACCTCTGCAGCGCTTGTGTTCTGAGAAGAGTACGGAACACATTAAAAGAGTATGAGCTTTCGGCCGCTGGGTTTTTGCCCTAAGGGTACTGGCAGAAATGCCTTTGCCTCCCGTTTTGGAAAGAAATTGCACCGGTTATATTATTTTTATAGATATATGACCCCCAATATACCTATTGGTAATTTTCTTGTGTTATTTCTTTTCCTGAAATTTAAAAAATTAAAGGAGAAAGAAAAATTATGAAAAAACTTTTAGCACTTATTCTTGCTTCTGCTATGGCTCTTTCTATGGTTGCATGCTCTTCTGCACCAGCTGAAGAACCAAACACAGAACCTGAAACACCTGAAGTTGTAACTCCTGCAGACCCAGAGCTGCTTATGGCTACAACAACATCCACAGACAACACAGGTCTGCTTGACTATCTTGAACCTTACTTTGAAGAAGCAACAGGCTACGACATCAGCTGGACAGCAGTTGGCACAGGCGCAGCAATCCAGATGGGCGTTGACGGCGAAGTTGACGTTATCCTTGTTCACTCCAAAGCAAGTGAAGAACAGTTTGTTGCAGACGGCAATGGTGTAGAACGCTTCCAGGTTATGTACAACGACTATGTAATCGTTGGCCCAACAGGCGGTGCAGTTGCTTACACAAATGATATCGATGCTGCTCTTACACAGATTAAAGACGAAGGTCTTACATTTGTTTCCCGCGGTGACGATTCCGGCACACACAAAGCAGAACTCAAACTCTGGAAAGCTCTTGACGTAGACGTAGCAACACTTGGTGATGCATATGTTTCTGCTGGCGCAGGCATGGGTGACACACTTGTTATGGCTGACGAAATGGATGCTTACTGCCTTACAGACCGTGGTACATGGCTTGCTAAAAAAGCAAACTTCCCGGAAATGGAAATCGTTGTTGAAGGCAGCGCAGGTCTTCTCAACCAGTACGGTGTAATCGCAGTTAACCCAGAAGTTTACCCAGACACAAACATCGATGGTGCTAACGCTTACATCGAATGGCTCTGCAGTGAAGAAGTACAGGCTCTCATCGCAGATTTCGGCGTTGCTGAATACGGTGAACCACTGTTCTTCCCAAATGCTAACAAATAATTGAAATGTGAAACAAAGGCTTACCTGCTGCTTTTTGCAGCGGGTAGCCTTATTTTGCTTGTAAAGGTAGTCTTGAACGACAAAATGTGATACAATAATGTACATCAAAAACATCGAGGAAAGGAGATAAGGCTGATGTTTGAAAATTTATTTTCCGACTATTCACTTACCGTTGGTATGCTGGATTCCATAAAAGTAACACTTATAATGTCAGTGTGTTCAACAACCATATCTTCTGTCCTGGGCGTTTTTCTTGCCATTATGCTTGAAAAACATAATTTCAAGGGCAAAAAACTGGTGGTGCGCATAAACCGCACACTTATGGGTGCACCGCCTGTTGTTATAGGTCTGCTCACATATATTCTGCTGCGCAAAAAAGGTCCGTTTGGTGATTTGCGGTGGGTGTTTACCATCAAGGGTATGGTGGTGGCACAGACACTTATTATCACACCTATTATCTGCGGTATGGTTTATTCCTACCTTGTGCGCACAGCACCAAAAATCCGTGCTTTTGCAAAAACAATGGGTGCGGACAAATGGCAGACAGACAAATTGATTTTAAGCGAAATCAAAAACGAAATTTATTTTTCCATAGTTACGGGCTTTGGCCGCAGCATCAGTGAGGTTGGTGCTGTTATGCTGGTGGGCGGCAACATCAAAAACCGTACCCGAACAATGACCACAGCAATTTCCACCCTTAAAAGTGCAGGGGAATTTGAGGCAGGCATTGTGCTGGGCATAATACTTATGATTATGGCATTTATGGTGCAGTCACTTGCAGATTACATAAGAAAAGAGGCAACAGAAGATGAAAATTACTGACCTGAAAAAACAGCAGGGCTCTTTTCTGCTTGATGTAAAAAATGCACAGTTTGAAAGCGGCAAAGTACACGGTATAATAGGCGCAAACGGCAGCGGCAAAACCACACTGTCAAAAATAATTATGGGCACTCTGCCTTATGACAGCGGAAATATAGACTATGAAGGGCTGACCCCGCGGGATATAACAATGACAGGCCAGCGGCCTTATCTGATGCACACAAGCGTGTATAACAATCTTGTTTATCCTCTTAAGGTGCGCGGGCAGAATACAGACGAGAGCTATGCGGACTACTGGCTGGAAAAGGCGGGGCTGCAGGATAAGAAAAAGCAGTATGCGCTGTCCCTTTCCAGCGGTGAGCAGCAGAAATTAAGCTTTATCCGTGCACTTATATTTAAACCGAAACTGGTTATAGTGGACGAAACACTGTCAAACCTTGACCCCGACAGTGCCGATTTGTTTGAAAGGCTTATTCTGGAACAGCAGAAAAATGACCCTATAACCTGGATTACCATAAGCCATCAGCTTGTGCATATCCGCAAAATCTGCGATATGGTGCATTTTATGGAAAAGGGCAATATTATCGAAAAGGCAACACCGCACGATATGTTTGTAAATCCGTCAAATCCATCGGTTATAAAATATCTTGCAAGCACAGAGGTGTCCTTTAAAGGATAGAAAAATACAGTTTTCAGGAATTTAATATATGAAATTACTTACAGTAGATACAATATCACAGGCGCAGGACAAGCTGTACGGCTATGCACAGCATATACTGCCAAAAACAGAAAAGATAACAATAGAAAATGCAGTTGGCCGTATTCTTGCAAAGGACGCATTTGCACAGGAAAACGTGCCGGGTTTTTACCGTTCCACCGTGGACGGTTATGCAGTAAAAGCAACCGATACTCAGGGCGCAAGCGAAAGCATACCTACATTTCTGCGTGTTGTGGAAGAAGTTGCAATAGGTTACCCTGCAAAAAGCACGATAAAAAGCGGCGAATGTGTATATGTGCCAACAGGCGGTATGCTGCCTGCAGGTGCAGATGCCATGGTAATGATTGAATACA
>JAFSAW010000061.1 GCA_017442085.1 Oscillospiraceae bacterium
CCTAACGTACACGGCGGCGGTATGGCTTTCGGTACTGACCCTAAAAATGTTTACGAAGTTACAAAAAGAGTTAAAGAGGTAACAACAAAACCTGTTTATATCAAACTTTCTCCAAACGTAACAGATATCGTTTCCATTGCAAAAGCAGCGGAAGACGCAGGTGCAGACGGCATCAGTATGATCAACACACTGCTCGGTATGCGCAGCAACCTCAAAACAGGCAAACCAATCATTGCAAACACAATGGGCGGCTTCTCCGGTCCTGCAATTTTCCCTGTAGCGCTCCGCATGGTGCACCAGGTGGCAAAGGCTGTTAACGTCCCAATCATGGGTCAGGGCGGCGTTTCCAGCGCTGAAGACGTTATCGAAATGATGATGGCAGGTGCAACAGCTGTTCAGGTTGGCGCAGCAAACCTCAAAAATCCATACGCCTGCAAGGAAATTATCGAAGCTTTGCCTGCAACAATGGAAAAATACGGCATCAAGGATATCAATGATATCATCGGTGCTTCATTTAAAGGCTAATTGAACTTGTAGAGGACGATGCCCACATCGTTCCGTCAAGGTTTATTGTAACAATAACGGGCGGATGCAGGCATCCGCCCCTACATAAACAAAATCTGACAAATCATATAAAGGAGAACCACACCAATGAAAAGAGATGTTATTATCGCGCTGGACTTTAAAGATGCTGAAACTGCACTGTCCTTTCTCGATAAATTCACAGACGAAAAACCATTTGTAAAAATCGGTATGGAACTTTTCTATGCTGCAGGCCCATCCATCGTTAAAGAAGTTAAAGCCCGTGGCCACAATGTGTTCCTTGACCTCAAGCTTCACGATATTCCAAACACAGTTAAAGGCGGCATGAGAAGCCTTTCCGGCCTTGGTGCAGACATTGTTAACGTACATGCAGCAGGCACAATTGATATGATGAAAGCAGCACTTGAAGGCGTTGTGCGCGAAGACGGCACACGTCCGCTTGTTATTGCTGTAACACAGCTTACATCCACAAGTGAAGAAAGAATGCAGAAAGAACTGCTTATCAACGCTTCCATCAATGACACAATCATTCACTATGCTAAAAACGCAAAAGAAGCAGGCCTTGACGGTATCGTTTGCTCCCCACTGGAAGCAGGCATGGTAAAGGAAGCTGTAGGCAAGGACTTCCTCACAGTTACACCTGGTGTTCGTTTTGCTGACGGCGATGTTGGCGACCAGGTTCGTGTTACAACACCTGCAAAAGCAAAGGAAATCGGCACAGACTACATCGTGGTTGGCCGTCCTATCACAAAAGCAGAAGACCCTGTTGCAGCTTACAGAAGATGTATGGCAGACTTTGCTGACTGATAATCCCGCCGAATGTGCCTTGCACATTTAAAGCGTGCGCTTTCCTGCGGCTTGCACCGCAGCGGCGTGAACATTGAAACCGCAGATTATGTGGTGAATATACACGGATATGTGCGGTTAAAAACGTGAATTTAAGGAGAAATACAATTATGGAACAGTATAAAAAAGAGTTTATCGATTTTATGGTAGACAGCAAAGTGCTTAAATTTGGCAGCTTCACACTCAAAAGCGGCCGTCAGTCCCCATTCTTTATGAATGCAGGCGGTTATGTAACAGGCAGCCAGCTTAAAAAACTGGGCGAATACTACGCAAAAGCTATCCACAATACATACGGTGATGATTTTGACGTATTGTTCGGACCAGCTTACAAAGGTATCCCACTTGCAGTAGTTACAGCTATGGCTTACAGCGAACTGTATGGCAAAGAAGTTCGTTACTGCTCTGACCGTAAAGAAGAAAAAGACCACGGCGCAGACAAAGG
Organism: Oscillospiraceae bacterium; assembly: GCA_017442085.1. GTDB lineage: Bacteria > Bacillota > Clostridia > Oscillospirales > Ruminococcaceae > RGIG3102. The sequence goes on from JAFSAW010000061.1 coordinate 1,832, forward strand.
CAGCTTCCTTGGCAGCAAACTGCAGGACGGCGACAGAGTTATCATGATTGAAGACGTTACAACAAGCGGCAAATCCATGGAAGAAACAGTTCCAAAAGTAAGAGGCGCAGCAGATGTAACAATCGTTGGTCTTATGGTTTCTCTCAACCGTATGGAAGTTGGCAAAGGCGGCGAAAAAGTTGCTCTTGACGAAGTTAAAGACCTTTACGGTTTTGAAACATCAGCTATCGTTGATATGAACGACGTTGTTGAAGCACTCTGGAACAAAGAAGTTAACGGCGAAGTTGTTATCGATGACACAATCAAAGCAGCAATCGATGCTTACTACGAACAGTACGGCGTTAAATAATTATAATAATTGATAAAAGAGGTCTCTGCATTAGCAGAGACCTCTTGTTTTGTTTAGGTAAATGTATATAATTTTAAAGAAATCAAAAAAACAAAAAAGCCGCTCTGTGAGCGGCTTTTGCATTTGTGATATCTACCAGGACATTTTTTTGCGTTCGATTGGTGTGGAAAGGATAATCTGTGTGCTGGTGCGGCCCATTTTCTGGAACTTGATAATCAGTTTTTCCAAATCGCCGATTTCGCGGGCATCCACCTTTACCAGATAGCTGTAATCACCTGTAACGTGATAACATTCCACCACCAGTGGTTCCTGTTCCACAAGATTAAGCAGATTTTCGCGGTCCTGCGGTTGGATGGAAACATTGATGAGGGCGTGCACCGAACGGCCGATTTTTTGCGGATTGATAAGCGCAGTATAACCTTCGATAATGCCTTCCTTTTCCATACGTCTGATTCTTTCACTTACAGCAGGGGCGGTAAGTGAAATTGTCTGTGTAATTTCCTTAACAGTTATTCTGCCGTTGTCCTGCAAAAGGTCCAAAATCTTTTTGTCAATACTATCCATAGTATGCCTCCGTTGTTTTATGATGACGTACATTTTGTGAATTAAATATTGAGTTTATGCCGCATCGCAAACTGTAACGTTCTGCAAAATTTATTTAATTATCTTAAAATCATTATAAACTTATTTTTTTAACTTGTAAACAAATTTTTTTGATTTTCACAGTTTTTTGTAAGGTGCATAAAGATAAGCCAGTTTTTTGTCCACAATGCCCTTTATTTCCACGCCGTCAGCGGTATATTCTTCGCTGTGTACCACACCATTTTCGCGTATGGTGTTTACAAGAGCTGTCTGACTGTAAGGCAAAAGGATGTCCAGCACTTCCATTCGGTCGGCCAGCTTTGCATCAATGGCATTCATCAGGCTTTCAAGGCCAAAACCGCTTTTGGCCGAAACTCGGATGCCGTTTTCGGTCACAAACTCAACGTGTTCCTTGTCGCACTTGTTGTAAACGGTGATGATGTTTTCTCTGTCCACGCCTATTTCATCAAGTACCCCGCGGGTAACCTCCAGCTGAACATCTCTGTCCTCGCTTGCAATATCGCACACATTGAGCACGATGTCGGCATATTTTGCCTGTTTGAGGGTGGATTTGAAAGCTTCAACCAGCTTGTGAGGCAAACGGCTTACAAAGCCAACGGTGTCAACAAGGATTGCGGTCTGACCGCTTGGCAGCACAAATTTGCGTGCGGTAGGGTCCAGCGTTGCAAACAGCATATCCTTTTCAAAAATTTCGCTGTCGGTGATTCTGTTCAAAAGGCTTGATTTGCCCACATTGGTATAGCCTGTAAGAGCTACCACAGGAACATCGTTTTTCTTGCGCTTTTCGCTGAGAATATCGCGGCGTTTTTCCACCTGTTCCAGCTTTTCTTTAATGAGTGCAATGCGCTGATTGATGTGACGGCGGTCGTATTCCAGCTTGGATTCACCTGCACCGCGTCGTGCACCGCCACCGCCTGCGCCGCCACCGCCCTGACGGGAAAGGCTTGCGCCCATACCGCTCAAACGCGGCAGTTTGTATCTCAGCAATGCAAGCTCGGTCTGCAGTTTGCCCTCGCTTGTGGTTGCACGTTCTGCAAAAATTTCAAGTATC
>JAFSAW010000062.1 GCA_017442085.1 Oscillospiraceae bacterium
TTATTTAAATAGTTTTTATCAATTTTTTTATTTTTTTCCAGTTCCTGCATGGAAATTTCGCGGATAATATACTCTTCACCCATAAAAACTGCTGTTTCTCCCGTTTCTATGGGTATAATTTCCGTATTCTTTTCCTTCACAGAAACTTTTGGTTTAAAAAATGTGAGATATCCGTTTTTTATCTGGCATACAATATCCTTTGAAAGCTGCCTGCTGAAGCCGCCTGTCCTGATGCCCTGCAGAATATCGTTTATATTCTCTTTTGAAAGGCATCCGTAACGGTCAAGAATATTGCGCAGAAAAAACTTTATAACCACATCGTCCTGCTTTTGTATTGTTTCCAGGTGAAAACCGTTAAGGGAAATGGAATTCCTATACAATGTATCACTTAATTGGGTTAAAAATGTGTATATCTGTTCCATTTCCTGTGAAAAATCGCCTATCAGCTGTTCGGTTTTAGGATTTATCTGTCTGAGGACAGGAACAACCTTAAGCCTGATTTTATTGCGGGAATATTCCTCGGAAAAATTGGTTTTGTCTGTTACATATCCAATATTATTGTCTGTGCAGTAGGTTTCTATATCTGTGCGTGTGCAGTTTATAAGAGGACGGATAATGTTGCCTCTTACTGCAGGTATACCGCACATACCTTTAAGACTGGTACCGCGGCAAAGGTTAAATATAACCGTTTCGCATCTGTCACTTAAAGAATGGGCTGTTGCAATTTTTGCACCGTATTTTTCTGCCTCGGCCTCAAAAAATTCATACCTCAGCTTACGCGCCCACATCTCTGTGGAAAGCCCCTGCGGTTTTGCGCTGCTGCCCATATCAAGTTTTTTTACAACACATTCAACACCAAGCTTTTTGCAGTAATCGGTTATAAAAACTTCTTCGCTGTCACTTTCTTTTCTCAGGCCATGATTTACATGCAGTGCAACAAGTTTTATATCCAGTTTTTCTTTATTGGCATACAAAAGGTGAAACAGCGCCATGCTGTCTGCCCCGCCGGACAAACCCACAGCAACTGTATCTCCTCTGTTTATCATATTATATTGTCTGATTGTATCTAAAAACAAATTATTCATCTTCGTGTACAAAATCAACATTGTAGAAGCGTGTATGTGCGCCGTCCCAGCCAAGATAAACCTTGCCTACCTCGCCATGACGGTTTTTTGCAACAATGCACTCTGCTTTTGTCTGGTCTTCTTCCTGATTGTAATAGGCATCTCGGTACAGAAACAGTACAACGTCGGCATCCTGCTCGATAGAACCGGAATCTCGCAGGTCGCTGAGTGCAGGACGTGCATCACGGCCCTGACCTTTTTCGGCACTACGGGAAAGCTGTGACAGACAGATAAGCGGAACGTTAAGTTCTTTTGCCATAATCTTAAGGTTACGGGTAATTTCACTGATTTCCTGCACACGGGATTCGTTGCGTTTGCCCGTGGACATAAGCTGCAGATAGTCGATGATAACCACGCCCACATTTTCTTTGTTCGGGTCCTGATTGAGTCTGCGTATTTTTGCCTTGATGTCGGAAACAGAAACGTTTGATGTATCGTCCAGATATATAGGCAGGTCAGAAATTTCGCCTACCGCACGGGAAATATTATCCCATTCATCTGCCTGAATATTGCCGGAACGCATTATCTGGCTGTCTATATGTGCTTCTGCAGAAATGATACGGCTGGTAAGCTGTTCCTTTGTCATTTCAAGGGAGAACACCGCCACCGGCAGACCGCGCTTGGCAACGTTTGTTGCAATATTGAGCACAAATGAGGTTTTGCCCATACCAGGACGTGCCGCAAGGATAACAAGGTCGCTGCGGCCAAGGCCTGTAAGCATTTTGTCCAGATAGCTGAAGCCGGTAGGTATACCAAGATATTTTTCTCTGTCCTTGCCCGACAGCTTGCGCAGACGGTCAAAGCTTTCTGCTGCAGAAAGACCTATATGGCTGAGAGCAGAAGTGTCCTTGCCCTGACGAAGCTCGTATATTCTCTGTTCGGCATATTCCAGCAGTTCATCAGCACCCGGTGCTGTCTGTGTCTGCTTGATAATGTCCGCAGATGTGTTGAGCAGCATACGGACAAGGTATTTATCCTTGAGAATTTTTGCATATGAAGAAACATTAGACAAGCTTGGCACAGTTTCTGCAAGCTGGGTGAGATACACTTTTGCTTCTGCTTCATCGCTGAACACACCGTTTGCAATAACACTGTTGAGCACAGTGATAAAGTCTGACGGCATATTGGCATTGAAAAGCTTATGTATTTCAAGAAAAATCTTCTGATTCTGTCTTGAATAGAAATACTCTGCCCTGACCTGTTCAATTATAAGGGATACTGTTTCGGGGCTGATAAGTGCGGCACCAAGAATTGCCTGCTCTGCCTCGATGCTGTAAGGCTCATTGATACCAAGTGAACCCAACGCCAAATCCAATTGCTTGTCCATTAAAAGTTACTCCTCAACTCTGACTGTAATTTTAGCTGTAATTTCAGGATAGATTTTAACTGTGCAGTCATAGCTGCCAAAAAGTTTGATATCGTCCATAACAAGTTTTTTCTTGTCGATATCAATACCAAAAAGTTTTTTCATTTCTGCTGCAACATCTTTGGAAGTTACTGCACCGAAAAGCTTGCCTTCCTTGCCTGCTTTTGCCTTGAGAACAACAGATTTGCCGTCAATTTTTGCTTTAACTTCATTTGCAGCATTGATTTCTTCCTGTTTGTGATGTGCCTTTGCACTTTCTTTTGTTTTTACGTCATTGATTGCACCTGCTGTTGCTTCCTTTGCAAGTTTTCTTGGAAAAAGAAAGTTTCTTGCATAACCGTCGGAAACATTTACCAGCTGGTCTTTTTTACCGATGGACTTTACATCCTGTAAGAGTACTACTTTCATAAGTTTTCTCCTTTTGCCTTTTACTTTTTATAATTGTCAATGCTTTCGCATATTTTTGCTTTTGCTTCTTCAAGTGTTACGTCTTTAAGCTGAGCACCTGCCATACTCAAGTGACCGCCGCCGCCCAGATATTCCATAAGCACCTGAACATTCATACTACCAAGACTGCGCGCTGAAATGCGCACTGTATCACCTGCAAGAACCGCAACCACAGAGGCTTCCACACCTTCCAGCATAAGCAGGTCGTTTGCTGCCTGCGGTACCGCAAGGGAAAGTTCCTGCGAGAATTCGTCCGACATTGAAATTGCAACGCCTTTGTAGGTTTCGGCACTGTTTACCAAAACAGCTTTGGCTGAATAAATTTCCTTTGGAATTGCAAACAGCCGCATAATTCTTGTCATATCAACAGACTGACGGCGCAGGTATGCCGCTGCTTCAAATGTTCTTACGCCTGCCTTTTCAGAGAAGTTGCGTGTGTCCAGCATAATACCGCTTAACAGCGCTCCTGCCTGAACAGGTGTAAGCTTTGCATTGGTAGGCAGTATATACTGTATAAGTTCTGTAACCAGCTCGCTTGCAGAAGACGCATATGGCTCGTGATATGATACAACAGTATCGGTTATGTAGTCAACCATCTTTCTGTGATGGTCTATGATAACCTTTTTGCTGCAGAGTTCGCAGATATTGGTGGATTCTGCCATCTTGGCAGTGTGAGTATCTGTAATGATAAGAAGTGTATTCTTTTCAATAAGGTTTGCTGCCTTTTCCGGTGTTATAAACAGGTTTTCCATACCTTCGTCCTGTTTTACCCAGTCTATAAGGCTTTTTGCAAGGGTTTTGTTTTCATCGATAACAATGTTTGCACGTCTTTCAAAGCAGCGCACAACAGCTGCAATACCCACAGCGGAACCAACACTGTCAAGGTCGCTCATCTTGTGCCCCATAATAAGTACGTTATCGCTCTGCAGCACAACGTCTTTAAGGGCATTTGCAACGATACGGCTGCGCACCTTGCTGCGTTTTTCAACACTGCGGCTGTTGCCGCCGAAGAATTCGTAACCGTCAGCAGTTTTTACAACTGCCTGGTCGCCGCCGCGGCCAAGTGCCATGTCCAGTGCCTGACGTGACAGCATATCGTTTTCGGCAAAGTCAACACCGTCCTTGCCCACACCTATTGACAACGTTACATTGTATTCGCCGCCTATATCCTTGGCGTCCTGCAGCATTTTGAACTGATTGCTGTAGAAGTTTTGGTATTTTCTGTCCTCCAGCACAACTGTATATCTTGATGTGCCGTATTTGTTTACCAGACCGTTATTGTTAAGCACAACGTCCTCTATCATCTGGTCAAGACGTGCCATAATCTGTGCACGGGTACTTTCTTTTAAATCCTTGAGAACATCATCATATGTGTCAACCGCAATCTGCATGATAACAGGACGTGTCATACGGTATTCACGCTGGTCCAGTTTGTACTGTGTGTCGTCAACAAAGTAACTCACCCACAGCTTTGATTCTTCATTTGGTATTGATGAGAAGACAGTGTACTCCCTGTCGCCCACAACAATATCCGCACCGCTTTCTTCGCAGCTGAGGTCAAGGTCAAAATCCGGAAGCACCTTTTCAAGCTGGATAAGGTACGAATCCCTGCCGTTTAAAAATCTGTCGCGGAAACTGTCGTTGTACCATACAATAGTGTCCTTGCTTATAATTGCAACAGGAACATTGAGCTTTTCAAAGCTGAGCTGCTGCATATTGGAATGTTTGCCGCTGCCGTAAAATATGCTTTTTACAAATTTTCTGGCAGTATGGGCATTGCAGAATATAAATACGGTAATTATCAGAATACCCACAGCAACAAATCCTGCATAGGCAGGTTCAAAATAAGCCAGTGCACCGCCAAAAGCCAGTGCCACAAATGACAGCACCAGTATCAGTATGTCTGTACTTATAAACTTGTTTTTAAATTTTTTATTCATAATCTTTACCCTTCAGTTTTACAGCAAATTCTGTCAGGCTGTTAAATTTCCATAACTATAGGCAGAACCATAGGGCTGCGTTTTGTGCGCTGGTACAGCACATGGGAAACCTGTTCCCTGATTTTTGACTTGATAACCGACCAGTCCTTGTATTCGTAGTCTCTGTATTTTTCCAGAACGCTTCTTGCCTTCTGTCTTGCTTCGGCAATAAGCTGTTCGCTTTCCTTTACATATACAAA
>JAFSAW010000063.1 GCA_017442085.1 Oscillospiraceae bacterium
AAGATTATCAGAAAGAAGAATACTGCAACCTTGCAGACCACGGTTACCGCATTCTTGCACAGGCCGTTGAAGCGGATAAGTCTTATGACATCTCCTGCCCTGCTTTACTTTTATGCGGAGAAAAAGATGGTGCGGGAAGTGCAAAAAGCTATAACAGAAGATGGGCAAAGCAGGACGGGCACAAACTTGTCTGGCTCAAAGATGCAGGCCACAATGCCAACACCGATGTTCCTGAAACAGTAAATAAGCTTATTGATAATTTTGTTTCTGATATAAACAAAGAGGTATAAATATGATTTCAAAAGAGACATTTGAACTGGTGACAAAATTTCGTGATGAAAGAAACTGGAAACAGTTTCACAATCCAAAGGACCTGGCAATCTCAGTAAATCTTGAAGCAAGCGAACTGCTGGAGATTTTTCAATGGAGCGGTGATGACCTTTTCTGCACTGATAAGCTGGACAGAATAAAGGAAGAACTTGCAGATACTGTTAACTACTGTATATTACTTGCAGATGCCTGCAATATTGACCTTGACACCATAATAAGAGAAAAAGTTGCAAAAAATGCTGTAAAATACCCTGTTGACAAAGCTTTTGGCAACAAGGAAAAATATACTGAACTTAAAGATATTTCCCGTAACAAATAAAATCAGATATCGATGCTGACTAAATCAATTAAAATCAAAAAGTCATTCTGAAAAGTTTAATCTTTTCGGAATGACTTTTTTGTACTGTTCAATTATCTCTGTTTTATTTTCTGTTTTTTATGCCTATAAGCACTGTGCCAAAATATTTTTTCTGATTTATAAAATCTTCTATGCTTGTACCCCATCTGTCAGGTCCTTTGGAATTACGATAAGTGTTATATCCCACAAAGCCTTTTGGGGTATAATGCAGTGCTACAAAATGTGCGCCTATTTTTGCTTTTCTGCGCCACCAGAAATAAAGTATGCAGACATCCGACTGTTTTGCAATATTGTCAAAATTATTTCTGTTGGCTGTTATTGTTACAGGAAATCCGAATTTTTTGAAAAACAATGCAGGAGACAGAATAAATGTGCCTGTATTGCCGTTAAAAAACGGTATCTGTCTCTCAAAATATTTTATCAGCATAGCTGCCGTGGGGTTGTACCCCATTATGCGCAGTGCATTGTATACGGAAATCCAGCCACAGCCTGTTGCCGCACTGGAACGAAATCCATAACGCCATTTTTCCTTTGGAATATCCCGCTGGCAATATATCATTTTATCCATACAATCACCTGCCTTAACCAATGTAATGTTTTAAACACACATATATGCTGCCGTTGGCACAATGTTATGATGATATTAAAGGCATTTATCTTTTATGCACCATATTCTTATTGTTATGCATATATGCTTTGTTATTTGAGCAGTTTCATCAGCAGGTTTGCCGCATCGGCAATATCTACGCCTTCGTCCTTATCTGCTGCTTTTTTCTTTGTTGCTGCTTTCTTTTTTGTTGTGGTTTTAGCTGCGGTTTTTTTCTTGGCTGTTGTTGTCTTTTTGGCAGTGGATTTTTTTGCCGTTGTGGTTTTCTTTGCTGACTTTTTAGCAGATTTCTTTTCGGTTTCATCATCACTTACAGACAATGCACCCATAATCAGGCTGCCCACATCAACATTGTCAAGCACTGCTGTCAGCATCTGTCCTGCAAGCTCGTTGGTTGTTTTTTTGCTGCTTTTCTTTTTGCTTTTCTTTGTCTCCTGACCAAGCAGGCTCATAAGCAATGGTGCTGCTGCCGCAAGAATAAGAGCTGTATTGTCATCTGAAGTACCGCTGGATTTGGATACTTTTTTTGTTGTTTTTGAGGTTTCTTTGCCCAGAAGATGTCCGATGATTTTTGCACCGTCAGCCATATCCACTCCGTCAAAAAATGTTTCAAGGTCGCTTGTATCATTTTCAGAGTGTGTTTCCAGTGCTGCTTCAAAGCTTTCTGCTGTTTCTTCTTCCGCTTCCTGCTTCTGTGCGCCTGCAAGCAGCAAAGGCAACGCCTGAACAAGAACGTCCGAAACTTCTTTTTTGGAAGAACCCGTTTTTTTACTGATGCTGTTTAAACTGTCTGCACTCATAAGAGTATTCATAACTAAAGAAAGGTCCATAATTTTCTCCTGACAAATATATTATTACTATTTATTATGAGACCTTGCACAAATAAAGTCAATAAAATTTCGCACTTTTTGTATAAAATTACTTGCTTAATATACAAAAACCAGTATAATTATAGTAAGTATATTTTATAAAATCTATCAGTATTGGAGATGTAAATATGGCAGAAAAGAAAAAGAAAAAAATTATATCGGCGGATACAGGTCTTGAAGTTGAGGCAGGCAGCCGCAAAAAGGCAAAAATGAAAGAAGCTGCACCTGTTGAAAATGCAGGCGGTTTACGTGCAGGCGCTGTTGCGCTGTGGGTTATTGCACTTGTGCTTGAAATACTTGCTGTTATGATTTTTACAGGCAAAGTCAACTGGACTTTTATGCCAAGTATGTACCAGCTTATCGGTGCCTTGGTGCTTGACCTTGTGTTTGTTATTATCGGTGCACAGCTCTGGAAAAAAGCAAACCATATTAAACCTGCAAGCGAAAAGAATAAATTTACATTCTGGCTTTGGAACAATATGGGTGTTATTGTATGTGCAATATGCTTTATCCCATTTGTTGTTATTGCCCTTCTCAACAAGGAAGCTGACAAAAAGACAAAAGCTATAGCAGTTGCAGTTGCTGCAATTGCGCTGATTATAGGCGGTCTTGCAAGCTATGACTGGAACCCTGTTTCCGTTGAACAGCAACAGGCAGCTATCAATGCTATCGCTGATGATGTTTACTGGAGCCCGTTCGGCAAGGTATACCATACTCATGATGACTGTCAGAGCCTTAACCAGAGTGATGAACTTACATACGGCACTGTGGAACAGGCTATTGCAGCAAACAGAACAAGACTTTGTTCTTTCTGTGCAAGACGTGACGAAATAAGCGGTGTTGCAACCGACGAAATTGCCGAAGCAGTTGTTGATGCAGCAATGGAAGAGCTGGCTGAAAACGCAGAACTTGATGCCGCAGCATAACCCGGTTATAAAAGTAAAATGCAGGTACTTTTTCAGTATCTGCATTTATTTTTTGGTCGCAGAATACAACAAGCCATCTATGTGTTTTTGTTGCAAAAACAATAGTTTTTCACTCACGCGCAAAATAACTGTTGACAAAATGTGTACAAAGTGTTAACATACTCAATGTCAAATGAATATTCCCTTTGAAAGTTTTAGGAAAGTGGCTTTACAGCCTGCCGAAGGAGTTGCACTCTCAGGAGAAAAAGGACTAAAACCCGAGGGAACTCTGGAGAAACCTGCTCAGAGCAGGTGCCGAAGGTGCAAAGGGCTGGCGCCCTGAATCTCTCAGGCAAAAGGACAGAGCCAATAAACATTTTAAATATTATTTTGCTGTGTAATTTTTGCATTACATGTGCACAATTGTATTTATTCTGTTTTTCTGTTGTTACTCCGGAGCTGATCTTGATTGATCGGCTCTTTTTCGTTTGTAAAATTTTATTTATTTAATCTTTTATTGCGAGAGGTAAACAAAAATGAATTTCATTGAAACTATTGTAAACACCGTCAACACAGTCCTTTGGGACTATGCCCTGCTTTTTCTGCTTTGCGGTACAGGTATTTTTTTCACTTTCAAACTTAAGTTTGTTCAGATACGCAAATTTGGCAAAGGTTTTAAAAGTGTTTTCTCCTGCTTTAACCTTAAAGGTGAAAAAGCTGACAAAGGCGGCATGAGCAGTTTTCAGGCTTTGACAACTGCTATTGCCGCACAGGTTGGTACAGGTAACATTGCAGGTGCTGCAACAGCCATTGCTTCCGGTGGTCCAGGTGCTATCTTCTGGATGTGGATGAGTGCTTTCTTTGGTATGGCAACAATCTATGCCGAAGCACTGCTTGCACAGAAATATAAATCTGTTGATGAAAACGGCAACGTTACAGGCGGTCCTGTTTATTATATAAAAGCTGCTTTTAAAGGTACTTTCGGCAAATTCCTTGCAGGCTTCTTCTCTGTTGCAATCATACTTGCCCTTGGCTTTATGGGCAATATGGTACAGTCCAACTCTATCGGTTCTTCCTTCCAGACAGCCTTTGGCGTTAACCCTCTTATCATAGGTATTATCTGTGCTGTTTTCAGCGCATTCATCTTTATGGGCGGCCGTGCAAGAATTGCTTCTATCACTGAAAAAATTGTTCCTGTTATGGCACTTCTTTATATCGTTGGCTGTTCTGTTGTTGTTATATGCTGCCATGATGCACTTATCGAAAGTTTCCGCCTTATCTTTGTTATGGCTTTCAATCCACAGTCCGTTGCAGGTGGTGTTGCAGGTGTAACTGTTAAATCTGCTATCCGTTTTGGTGTTGCAAGAGGTTTGTTCTCCAACGAAGCAGGTATGGGTTCCACTCCGCACGCACATGCTATTGCAAAAGTTGAACATCCTACCGACCAGGGTGTTGTTGCAATGATTGGCGTGTTTATCGACACATTTATCGTTCTTACACTTACAGCATTGGTTATTGTATCCACAGGTGTATGGAACTCAGGTCTTACAGGCGCTGAACTTGCACAAAGCGCATTCTGTACAGTATTTGGAAGCTTTGGCAACATTTTTATTGCTATCTGCATGCTGTTCTTTGCATTCTCCACAATTATCGGCTGGTATTTCTTTGGCGAAACAAATGTAAAAAGCCTGCTTGGCGAAAAATGGGTAAAGCTTTACTCTGTAATTGTATGTCTGTTTATCGCTGTAGGCTCCTGCCTTAAAGTTGACCTTGTATGGAATATGACAGATATGTTCAACGGTCTTATGGTTCTGCCTAACCTGCTTGCTCTGCTTGCTCTCAGCAAGGTTGTAAGCAAAATAAGCAAAGAAAGAGACTGATATTTAAATTTAATCACAAAATATTGTATATCTTCCAACAAAAAAATGCTCTGCAATCAGCAGAGCATTTTTTATTAAAATTATAATAATTTGCCAAGTGATTCTACTGCACATTCGATAGCTTCTCCAAATGATAATTCAGGAGTTCCTGCAACGTGGATTTTGCATTTGTTTACGGGCACAAGTATCTTTTTGGCTTCACTGCAGGCAATGGCTGCTGCCATTTTAGGCGTTATCTCTCCAAGCAGAGAATTTGCAGCGATTATGCCGATAGGGCCAATAATCACATCTGCATCACGGCTGTTTACCACAACGGGATTTTCCCCTGTTGCACCATAATCAGCCCCTGCCTTAATCATTGCTGCCGTGGCAATACTGTTTGTGCCGATTGCATAAATTTCACAGTTATATCTGCTTTTGATTTTTTCTGTAATTGCTTTGCCAAGGCTGCCGCCCTGACCGTCAATAACAACTATTTTCATAGAACCTCCTATGATACCTTGCATATTACAGAGTTATATTTGTCTTTTTCAGTGCCGATACCAGCAGCGGTATAAATATCAGCTGAAATATAATACCCGGAACAGCATTTATAAAAGCCTCTGTCATAAATAATGCAATGGTAAATACATTACCCATTATACCATATAATGCAAAACTTACAACGCCCCATACAATTCTGCCTGCAATCATAGCTGCTATAAGGGAAAAATATACAGATTTTGTGCTCTTTTTACTTTTTGAATAGATAGTTCCGCACACAAAGCCATACGCCGCAAGTTCAAACGCCATGCCAACAGCTTTAGGAAACATTGGTGGCATTCCCCATATGACACTGCGCAAAACAGGTGCAACCGCCCCCACCATCATAGCGCCTGGCCCGCCAACTATAAAACCTGCCAGCAAAACCGGCAGATGCATTGGCAAAAGCATATTGCCTATTTCGGGTATCTGCCCGGTAAAAAACGGCAGAACAAGTGCCAGTGACAGCATAAGTGCCGAGACAACAAGTTTTTTTGTTTTACTCATATATCCTCCAAATAAAAAATGCCATAAAAACAGACGGATAAAAATATCCGCAAACAGCTTTCATAGCATTACCAATTTTTAATCAGTGCAGGCTTCCTGCCTGCTGTTATAGCTTGATTATATCACCTCAATAACAGCGTGTCAATCAATTGTATACAATTTATATACAGTTTTTATTATCATCAATACTGCTGCCTTTCGTTGACTGAAAAGGTATGTTTTGCTATACTTTTATACAGAAAGGCGGTGTTATTATGGATGTTAAGGATATGCTTAATCAGCTGGATTATCTTTATAATATGGGTGATTTGAAGGAAGCCGAAAGAAGACTGACAAACTGGCTTAATCAGGCACTGGACAGCCGCAGTTACGGCGCCGCCCTTACCTTTTACAACGAAATGGAAGGATTGTACCGCACCACAGGCCGTGCAAAACAGGCGGCAGAAATATCAGACAAAGCCTTGCAGCTTATCGAACTTATGGGGCTGAAAAATACAGTCCACCACGCCACTACTCTGCTTAACGGTGCAACCGCAAACCGCTGGGCGCAAAACCTTGACAAAGCCCTGGATATGTATCAGCAGGCGGCAGAAATTTACCGCTCGCTTGATTTAAAAAACAGCTATCTTATGGCAAGTGTATACAACAATATAAGCCATATATATCAGCAGCAGAATAAGCACGAAAAGGCACTGGAAAATCTGCAGACTGCTTTAAATCTTGTTGAACCTATGGAAGACAGCGAAAGTGAAGTTGCCACAACAAAGGTTGCTATGGCACTTTGCCATATGGCGCTTGGCAGCATGGAAACAGCCAGAGAAACCCTTGACAGTGCCTTGGCTTATTACGAAAGCGAAACCGGACAAAATGACGGACATTACGGCAGTGCACTTTCCGCCCTTGGTGAATATTACTGGCGATGTGAAGATTATGACAACGCCATAAATACATATGAAAAAGCACTTAAGGTTACCCGCAGCCGCTTTGGAGAAAATGACGGTTGCCGTGTAATATCCCGCAATCTTGGTATTGTACGCAAAGAAATGGAAGAAAAACAGCAGCAAAAAGGATAAAATATGAACGGACTTGAACTGTCTAAACTTTATTACCAGCAGATTGGCAGACCGATGCTGGAAGAAAAATTTGCCGAATATCTGCCCCGCCTCGCCGCAGGGCTTGTGGGTGAAGGCTCGGAATGTTTTGGATTTGATGATGAAATATCCCGTGACCACGATTTTGGCCCGGGGTTCTGCATATGGCTGTGCAAAGAAGACTTTGATGAAATAGGCGCCGAAATGCAAAAAGCATACGACAGCCTGCCAAAAGAATTTATGGGTTATTCGGCACGAAATACAAGCCCGCGTGGCGGCGGACGTGTTGGTGTTTTTGAAATATCATCATTTTACCGCAAATTTATCGGCAGCTGTCAGCCGCCGCAAAAGCTGACCGAATGGCTTTTTCTGCCCGAACATAAAATTGCAACTGCCGTAAACGGAGAAGTTTTTGAGGATAATCCCGGCCATTTTTCTGCCATAAGAAACTCCTTTTGGCATATTATCCCAAAGATGTCCGCATCAAAAAAATTGCCGCAAGGGCGTCTGCCATGGCACAAAGCGGACAGTACAACTACAGCCGCTGTATGCGCCGCGGTGATGTGGTTGCCGCAGATATGGCTTTGGCAGAGTTTATAAAAGCAACAATTTCTATGGTATACCTGCTTAACCGCAGTTTTTGTCCTTATTACAAGTGGCAGTTCTATGGGCTTAAACAGTTGCACAGGAAAAACGGACATCTTTTTGCCTGCTCGGGTGTAATAAATATGCTGGAAAAGCTTTGCACAACCGAAAACCAGAGCAGTGCATGGCAGCCGCCTTTTGCTGCCGACTGGAACCCATATGTAAACCGATACGACAAAAAAGTGATGCTTATAGAAAACATATGCACTTTGGTTGTAAACGAGCTTTACAGACAGGGACTTACAGATATCAATGACAGTTTTCTTGAAGCACACACATATAAAATTATGAACTGCATCTCTGATGAAGTTTTAAAAAGATATCACGTTACGGAGGGATAGCTATGACACTCAGTGAAAAAAAGGAAGCACTTATAAAAACCGAATGGCAGCTGTTTCACAATGTGAATAACGAGGGCGGCAAAGCTGACTGTCAGAATGACCCCGAAACCTTTGAAATTATGCGCCGCAGTCAGTTTGTGTGCTGGAGCGAAGAACTTGTGGACAGCTGGCACAATGACCTTTTGACTGCAAAATCAGCAGGCCGCAATCTTTTGAGCGAAAAATATGCCTGGATGATGCGCAGCACCGCCCCCCATGAATTCCACCTTATCAGCAAACACCTTGTTTTTCCTTCCATCGCTGCAGAACAGATGATTGAAGAAATTGTCGCCGCTGAAGTTGAATGGATGGAAGCTTACGAAAAGCAGTATCCTTTTATGGCAAGCGGCAACCGCCCTGTGCGCAAAGAAAATGACTGTGAATATGTAACCAGCTTTGAAACATATCTCACCGGAGAATTGCATACATATTCCGAAAAGACTCTTGGGCTGTATCTTGATATGATAAAACAGCTTAAAAAAGACGGAAAATCTTTGGCAACTGAGGTAATGAATGCTATGGTAAAAGCCTATGGCTACAAAGACCTTGACGATGCAGAACGCCAGCAGAAAATAAGAGCAAATTTATAACATTATATAACCAATACATTTACAGCACTGCAGAAAATATATGCAGTGCTGTTTTATATTGTAAACTTATATTTTTCCGGTACCTTTTGGGTGGATTTTTAGCATAAAAAACCTCTCTATGTCAAAAAGATGAAGGCAGATATATTTAAAAAAACATCACTGTCAGATATGTCAGGATTTGTGAACAAATTAAAAGCCTCCCTTTATACAAAGGAGGCCTGAGCGCTGATGTACCGGCTGAACTTATTCAGATTTATTTGTCTGACCAGAATCTTGCCTGCAATATGTTCATTTTATCGTTGTCTGATTTTATAAGTGTATCCTTTGTGTCGCAAGCTCCCGTATTTGCTGAATTTATAGCTATCAGACAATAAATGTAATAAATAATAAGAGGAATACAGATATATTCCAATGGAAAATAGCGGTTGTAACCATTAATCTTATGGTATAGAACGTCATAGACCATACTCAGCACTCCAAAAGCTATTCCAAGATAAGCACCCAGCTTTTTGCCTTTGCACATCATTATTCCTGTTATCACCATAAACAGTATGATAAGCCATAAAGTCAGATTAAAAATATTTTCTGCATCACCATATTTGACAAAATCAATTCCAAAAAACAAAATCAGCAGGATTGCAGGTAAAAAATATAAAAGTTTGAATTTTTTCATTATATTCACACCTTCCTATTCAAGTTACAGCTGTTTGTCCTGTTCAGATTAATTGTTTAATTTTATTTTATCATACATTTATATATTCATCAATGCATAGTGAAACTGCTTAATATAAAACCCGTCAGCCAAAAAATAAAAATGGCAATTAATATATTTTCTTGACATATATTCTTTTTTTTGCAATAATAAATAAGTTATTTTATTTATTATAAGAGGAAAAACTATGTACGAAACAATAAGTTCAATCAACAGTGTGTTGAACACATTTATCTGGGGCGTACCTGCAATGGTGTGTATCATCGGTGTAGGTCTGTACCTCAGCATCCGCACAGGCTTTGTGCAGATAAGAAAATTTCCATACGCATTAAAAAACACTTTAGGTAAAATTTTTAACAAAAGCTCTGCATCCGACGGTGCGCTTACACCTTTTCAGGCTGTATGTACAGCACTTGCTGCCACAATAGGCACAGGTAACATTGCAGGTGTTGCAGGTGCTATTGCAATTGGCGGCCCGGGTGCTGTTTTCTGGATGTGGATTTCCGCTTTGCTTGGTATGTGCACAAAGTTCAGCGAAGTTACACTTGCTGTATTCTACCGCGAACGCAATGTCAAAGGCGAATATATCGGCGGCCCTATGTACTACATCAAAAACGGTCTGGGCAAAAACTGGATGTGGCTTGCATACCTTTATGCTGCATTTGGCACCTGTGCAGTTTTCGGCACAGGCAATGCAACACAGGTAAATACAATCGTTGCCGCACTGAACAGTGCTTTGCTTAACTATGGTGCTGTTTCTGACACAAGCCTTGAAGTGCTTAACCTTATTATCGGCATCGTTATCAGCCTTGTTGTTCTGCTTATCCTTTTTGGCGGCGTAAAACGTATTGGCACTGTAAGTGAAGCATTGGTACCATTTATGGCACTTCTCTATGTTGTGCTTGCTCTTGGTGTTATTGTGATGAATGCAGGCAAAATCCCTTCTGTATTTGCAAGCATCTTCTACGGTGCATTTAATCCACAGGCTGTTACTGGCGGTATTGTGGGCAGCATGTTTACAAGTATGACAAAGGGTGTTTCCCGCGGTATCTTCTCCAACGAAGCAGGCCTTGGTACAGGTTCCATTGCACATGCTTGTGCTGACACCGAAAATCCTGTTAAACAGGGTATGTTTGGTATATTTGAAGTATTTATGGATACAATTGTTGTTTGTACAATGACTGCCCTTGTTATTCTTCTCAGCGGCGTTAACATCACTTATGGTCAGGCTGCAGGTGCAGAACTTACTATTGCAGGCTTTACACTTGTTTATGGCAACTGGGTTTCCATCTTTACTGCTGTTGCCATGTGCTGCTTTGCGTTCTCCACAATTATCGGCTGGGGCCTGTACGGCGCACGCTGTATCGAATTTTTGTTCGGCAGCAAAATTCTTAAATTATATTACATCGCTTACTCCCTTATCTCCATTGTTGGCGCAACAGTAAGCCTTGATTTAATCTGGAGCATCAGCGACACCTTTAACGGCTTTATGGTTGTACCTAACTTGATTGCCGTATTCCTGCTGGCACCAACTGTATTTAAACTGCTTAAAGAACATTTTGAAGCAAAATAAAATATTGATTGCATAAAAACAAATGTCATTCTGAGAAACGAATTTGACAAAGAATCTTTTAGATTCTTTTCTTTCACTCAGAATGACATATTTTTTATTTATATTTGTTTATATATAAATTATTTATTAAGATATTTTTCACGGAGTTCTGCAGTTTTTGCTGCATACACTTCGTTCTGCTTTTTGTTTGCAAGTGTTCTCTTGATACGGTTTTCCACCTGTTCAAAACCTGCAGCTCTTGCTTCTTTTTTATCTTCAACTTTGATAAGGTGGTAACCGAACTGTGTTTCTACAGGGCCTACAACTGCACCGATTTCTGCATTGAAAGCTGCTTCTTCAAATTCTTTTACCATCTGACCGCGGCCAAATTCGCCAAGGGAACCGCCTCTTGCTGCAGAACCGCATGTGGAATGTTCACGTGCCATAGCTTCAAATTCTTTTTCGCCGCTTGTGATAAGAGCAAGAATAGCTTCGATTTCTGCTTTATCCTTAACAAGAATGTGTTTTGCTGTTACTGTTTCAGGGCTTACAAATGTATCTTTGTTTGCTTCGTAGTATTCTTTGCATTCTTCTTCGGTTACTTCTGCTGCTGCAAGCACCTTTCTAATAGCAAGCTGTGCAAGAATATCTTTTTTTGCACTTTCCATAAATTTTTCAAACTCTGCTGTTTCGTCCATTTTTTCTTCTTTACCCATTTTAGCAAAAAGATGGATGTTGATAACTTCGTCAAGGCACTGCTGGCGGAACTGTGGGTTGTTTGCATACATCTGCTGGTCTTTTGTAAGTGTATTGATAAATGCATCAATTTCAGCTTCTGTAATATTTACGCCGTCAACTGTGGCAAGAATTTTGTTTTCGCTCATTTTTATTTCTCCTTATGATTATATAAATCTAATAATATATTTTAATAAAAAATTGTGATAATGTAAACTGTTTTTATTTACTTTTAGCAGTAAATTTAATATCATTAATATAATAATAATCCGAAAGGAATTGATTTTATGGATAAAACACCTTTGTTTCCACAGTTAAAAGGTATGCTTTACGGCGGGGACTACAACCCTGACCAGTGGCTTGACCGTCCCGATATACTTGAACAGGATATACAGGCAATGAAAAAAGCAAAGATAAACTGTGTGTCACTGGGCATTTTCAGCTGGAGCAGTTATGAGCCAAAAGAGAATGAATATCATTTTGAATGGCTGCAGCAGATTATGGACAATCTGTATGCCAACGGGATATACACTATACTTGCCACCCCGTCTGGTGCAAAGCCTGCATGGCTGGACAAAAACTATCCCGACTGTCTGCGTGTTGACAATATGGGTGTGCGGTATCACCACGGCGACCGCCACAACTATTGTATGAGCAGCGAAAATTTCCGCACTCATCTGAAAAAGATAAACACTATGCTTGCCCAGCGTTTCGCCCACCATCCCGCTTTGCTTATGTGGCATATCTCCAATGAAATGGGCGGTGAATGCTTCTGCCCTCTTTGTCAGGAAAAATTCCGCAGCTATCTGCGCAATAAATTTGACAATGATATAGACAAGCTCAACAAAGCCTGGTGGACAACCTTCTGGAGCCATAAATATTCCTGCTTTGAAGAAATTGAACCGCCTTTTGCAAATGGTTCCATCGACATTATGGGGCTTAACCTTGAGTGGAAGCGTTTTACCACACAGAATATGATTGACTGTATGAAAAGCGAAATTGAAGTGGTGAAAAGCTTTAACCCTGATATCCCCGTAACTGCAAATCTTATGAATATGTACAACGGGCTTGATTACAGAGCTTTGGCAAAGGAAATTGATGTTGTAAGCTGGGACAGCTATCCCCGTTTTCACAACGACTGGGAAAGCTTTGAAGATACTATGAGAGAATTTTCCTTCAGCCACGCTGTTTTCCGCGGGCTTAAAAAGGATAAACCTTTTATGCTTATGGAATGTTCGCCGTCACTTACCAACTGGCAGGCTTACAACAAGCTTAAACGCCCCGGAGTACTTCGTCTGCAGGCCTTGCAGGCTGTAGCTTGCGGCAGTGACACTGTGCAGTATTTTCAGATACGCAAAAGCCGTGGCAGCTTTGAGCAGTTTCACGGTGCAGTAATTGACCACGCAGGAACAGACAACCGCGTTTTCCGTGAAGTAAGCGAAGTTGGTGACATTTTAAAGAAAATCAAAGATGTTGCCGGCACAACTGTCAAAGCAGAGGCTGCACTGCTGTTTGACTGGGACAACCGCTGGGCAATTCAGGATATGCAGGGGCTGTGCAACGCCGATAAAAAATACGAAAAAACCTTGGTGGATTTCTGGCGCGAATTTAACCGTACAGGTGCAGAGATGGATGTTATCGGCTGTGATGACAGCTTTGATGATTATAAAATTATTATTGCACCAATGCTGTATATAGTAAAAAAAGAAACTGCCGAAAAACTGACCGATTTTGTAAAAAAAGGCGGACAGCTGCTTGCAACCTATCTTACAGGTTATGTCGATGAAAACCTGCTTTGTCACCTTGGCGGTTTCCCTGGAGAAAATCTTTCTGATTTGTTCGGGTTATACAGCGAAGAAATTGACACGCTTTTCCCAAGTGACAAAAACGGCATAAAACTCAGGGGCTGTGACAAAACAATGGAAGTTTTTGATTATTGTGAAATTTTAAAGGTCAGAGATGCAGAAATTCTGGGCAGATACACCGATGACTTTTACAAAGACAGTGCCGCTGTTACCGTAAAATGCTATGGCGAAGGCTGTGCATACTATGTTGCAGCAAGAACAAAGGCCAGCGACCTTTCGCCGTTTTTTGAACAGATGCTTGTAAACGCAGGTATAACACCACATAAACTGCCTCCGCATATTTTATATCACGAAAGATGCGGTGACGGTGAAAGATACGGTTTTTATTTAAATCTTTCCGAAAACGAAACTGCTGTGGAAAATATAAATGGTTTTGACCTTGTAAGCGGCAAAGATATCAGCAGTACACTTGTGCTGGACAGATATGCTGTGGCTGTTGTAAAATTTTAAATTTATATAATTAAAAGACAGATAGTTATATTCAAGTGATACCAAAAGTTAAATACTTTTGAAGGTGCACATCAAAATATAATTATCTGTCTTTTATTATTCTGTTCTATTTTAATTCGCCTTTTTTCCATCTGCCTGAAATATAGAAAAACACTCCTATAACAAATGGAGTAAATCCCGCCAGGGCATCTCCAAGCCAGAATCCCATATATCCCATCTGCAGCACAATACCAAACAATACAGACAAGCCTATACGCATTATAATTCCGTCAAATATTGCTGTGGCAAAATTCATTTTATAGTCTCCGCTGCCATTGATAAGAGCATTTGCGGGAGAACGGAAGGCACTGCCGAAAAACATAAGTACAGCAACAGGCAGATATTCCAGCGCAATATCAAGAACTTCTTTTTCCTTACTGAATACACCAAAAATCTGAATCGGAAATGCACAAAAAGCAATACTCATAAATGCTGCTATTGTAAAAGTGATTGACGAAACGGTAATAATAATTTTAGGAACGCGTTCGTATTTTTTTGCACCGATATTCTGCCCGACCATAGATGAACCTGCAGTGTTTACCGAGTTTGACACAAGATTGGATATACTTGCAATTTTGTTTGCAACACCTGCAAAGGCAGAAACCGCAACACCATAAGAATTTATCCAGCTGTTTACAAACAATTTTGAAACCTGAATTGAAGCACTTTTTATTGCCATAGGCAAACCCAGTTTTACAAGGCTTAAAAACATCTCTTTGTCAGGATTAAGGAAAAACAACGGTGAAAAACTTATACCGATAATATCCCTTTTTCTATACAGATAGGATGCAGAAAACAAAAAGCTTATACCCTGACTGATAACTGTGGCAAGGGCAGCACCCATACAGCCAAACGGCAGAACTATTACAAAAACAATATCGAGAATAATGTTAAGCACCGCTGCTATGGCAATAAACATAAACGGATGCCTTGAATCTCCCATACCTCGCAATACCGCACTGCCGATATTGTACCCGTATATAAACACAAGACCTATTATGCTTACCGTTGAATATGCAAGTGCACCTGCATAAGCTTCGGGCGGGGTATTCATAAAGTCAAGCAATGTACGGCGCAGGATAAGGCAAACTGCACTTACCGCAAGCGAACAGCCAAGCACCGATGTATACATTGTAGCAATAAATCTGCCGAGCTTTTCACGCTGACCCGCCCCGACAATGTGGCTTATAAGCACCTGTCCCGCATTTGAAAATCCCATAGCAAAAAATGTGAGAAAATGGGCAATATCTCCACCTACTGCAACAGCTGAAAGACCTGTCTGCCCCAGTTTTTGCCCTACAATAATCATATCTACAGTGTTGTAAATTATCTGCAGCAGGCTTGACAAAAACAGCGGTGTTGCAAAGGTTATAAGCTGCTTTGGAATATTTCCGTGAGAAAAGTCCGAAATTATTTTTTGGTTTGTCATCAGTATCCTTCTTTAAAATTGTAATTTGACAGTTTGATTTTTATATTCACCTTTTAATTTATAAAAACAGATATTTGACTGCATAAATCACTGCAAGGTGCAGCGGGTAGTAAATGTAAAAAAAGTTCTTGGGAATGATATTTTCCCGTTTGCCGTTATACATAACAAGCAGCGGTATTGCCAGAAGTGAAAAGTACTGCAGATATATGCTCTGTCCTGATATAAGTATAAGTGCATATGCCAGCATGCCAACCTTTGCAACAATATTTGCTTTGGTTTTATCCGCTTCAGAAATGCAGCTTACCAGTGCAGGTGTCACACATCCGTAAAAACCGTAATCTATCGTAACCTTTCCGTTCAATTCATATACTGCATATACAACCGCAACCAAAAGCAGCACAGCAGATATCTTTTTAAGGACAGAAGCTTCGCTGCTGCAAACCCTGAACATATGTTGCATTGTATATACAATTATAATTGACAGTGTAAATGTGCAGGGAATGCGCAGAAAAATATGTGTATCGAACCTGTAAAACAACAGCTGGCATACTGCTGCCAGACTTGCCATATTAATAAGATACCGCTTTTTGTTTCCTGTGTGCACACAGCCTTCTGCAACCATAAACGCAAATATGGGAAATGCAATGCGCCCTATAATGCGCAGCACTGTGATATGAGGCAAAAGATATGCACCTATATGGTCTATAGTCATTGCAAACACAGCAATTATCTTTAATCTGTCATTGGAAAGTCCTTTAACCCCGCACATAATATCTCCTCTTTTTCATCTTGCTGAATATGGATACAGTATAACATTTTTAACGGAAAATAAAAAGCAGATTATCACAATCACTGTGATAACCTGCTTCTGTTTTCTGTTTATCCAAACATATGAAGATTAAGCTTTTCGGAAATATACTGCAGCATTTCTATGCCTGCGATGCTGTTGCCTTTCACATCAAGGGCAGGGCCATAAATACCTATACCCATAGTGCCTTTCACAACAGATATAATGCCTCCGCCAACACCGCTCTTTGATGGCAGACCAACTTTGAGAGCAAATTCCCCTGCTCCGTCATACATACCGCAGGTAAACATAATTGTATTTACAATTTTAACTGTCTGTGGCTGCAGCAGAACATCGTTTGTTTTTGGGTCAACACCGTTGCAGGCAAGAATAAGGCCAAGATTTGCAAGAGATTTTGCTGTTACGCTGAGCGAACACATATTTACATAGAATTCCAGTGTTTTTTCAACATCGGCAGTGATATATCCCTTGCTGTGCAGCAGATAAGCAATTGCACGGTTGCGGGAAAGGTTTGCCATTTCGGAAGCAAACACATCTTCGTCTATATAAATTTCATCATCAAGGCACCATCTGCGTGCATATTCCACCATATCTTCAATAGTGCAAAGTTCGCAAAGATATCCGCATATTACCATAGCACCTGCATTTACCATTGGGTTGTGCGGTGTGCTGTCTGCCTTTTCCAGTTTCATAAGAGAGTTGAATGCATCACCCGAAGGCTCCATGCCCACACGTTCAAAAACCTTGTCCGGGCCAAGCTTTTCCAGTGCTACCGCGAAACTGATTATCTTTGAAATACTCTGGATTGTAAAACGCTTTTCACACTGACCAGCAGATATGCACATACCGTACTGTGTTGCAATACAAACACCCAGGTCATTTTTATCTGCTTTGCCAAGTTCAGGAATATAAGTTGCCACAGCACCATACTGTGTTTTTTCTTTGCCTTTTTCAAAAGCTTCATTTAAAACTCTGTTTAACATCTGTATCCCCTTTTTAATTGTATAATAAATTTATTCTAACATTGTAAAACTGTATTTTCAATTAATAATTTGTTAAATCAAGATTCCGTCACAGTGATCAACTTCGTGCTGGATTATCTGTGCGGTAAAGTCTTTAATGGTTTTAATTCTTGTCTGAAACTTTTCGTTCTGATACTGTACTTTAATTGTTTTATACCTTTTTGTTTTTCTTGGGCCGCCAAGCAAGGACAAACAGCTTTCTTCCGTCTCGTATGGTTCGGCCTTTTTTATTATTTGGGGGTTGAACATAACCATATACTCCCCGTCATTGTCAAATGCAATAATCCGCTTTGCTTCGCCTATCATATTTGCAGCCATACCCACACAGCCTTCTTCGTGAGCTATAAGCGTATCCAGCAAATCCTGTGCAGTCTGCAAATCTGCTTCGGTTGCTTTCTCTGCCTTTTTTGCAAGAAAAAGCGGGTCGTGCATCAGTTCTTTTACCATATATAATTATCCTCCTGTGCCTCTTTAATCATCTGCCGCACCTGCTGAGGAGTACAGCGGCAGTCTCCTTCACCATTTCGTATATAAGTTCCCTGAAATATATCCTTGCCGATATAAACAGGTTTATCTGCATTTTCTGCTTTTGGTACGGTTATAACAATAATTCTTTTGCCGTCAGCATATTTTATCTGCACATCATCATCGCAAAGAATATTTACGCTTACACGTTCTTTGTCATTTATAATATCCCAGAATTCAGTTATAAGCTTTTCAGGGGCTGAAATATCACTGACTGCGTGAAGGCTTTTGTCCTTAAGTTCCTCAACGCCCAGCAGAATTACACCGCCAAGGGTGTTTGCAAAGGCTGAATAGCTTTCCCATAGGCTTTCGGGCAGTCCGCCTATTGCCTGCTTTGCTTCTATGCGGTTATTTTCTTTATATTTTTCAAGTTTATTGTAATCCAGCACCATATCAGTCCTTTTTTGTATTGTATAAAACTATATTACCATACAAATGCCGTAAATAAAAGAAAAACGGGGATTTTCCCCGTTTTTGCATTTGAATTATACATCAAGTGTGTGGCCGCAATGTTTACATCTGCGCACAACAAGCTTGCCAAGATGTTTTTTGCATTTCGGACATCTCCATCCGATAAGATATACCGCTGCAAAAATTGCAAAAAAACCAAGCATAATATAGATTAGCAACTGATTATTTGTAAATGAACCTATAACCAATGCCGCTACAATAGTGATAAAAGTTGCAGTAAGAATAAATTTTACATTTTTTAAATCCATTTTATATATCTCCTGATTATTTATATAACAAAAATAACATTATTGTGTGCTTATTCTGTGAATTTTGCAAATACAATTTCGTTGCCGTGTTCTTCGATTATCTTTTTAAGGTCACTGAATTTAAGCCAGATTGTTGCCGTATTGTCATTTGGATGAACACCTACTTCTTCATTGCCAACAAGGTCACGGTCAAAAATCATAACAACACTTTTGTCTTCGTTGTTAAGCAGACCAAGAGGCGAAACACTGCCCTGTGTAAGCCCAAGATATTTATCCAGTCTTTCTGCCGACCCGAAACTGAGCTTTGAACTGCCGATATATTCTGCCAGAGCGCGCAGGTCAACGTGTTTTTCTTCGGGAACTGTCAGCAAAAAGTGATTTTTGCCTTTATAGTCACGCATAAACATATTTTTGCACACAGTGCCCTTTTGTGTTATGCCCGCTGCATCCATTTCTTCCATTGTAAATACAGCTTCGTGTTCCAGCACTTCGTAGCTTATATTGTTTTCTTTGAGAAAATCATATATTCTCTGTTTTGTATATCTTTCACCCATAATTATACCCCGTATAATCTTTCTATGTAAACTATTAAACCATATATAGCATTTAATCGCAAGAAGATTTATATGTGGATTATTCAGATTGAATATGATAAAATATAATTTATGAGTTAATTTGTTTTTAACGGAGATTTTTACTATGAAAAAATTTTTAAAACGTTTGTCTGTATTTGCCGCTGTGCTTATAATCAGTGCTGCAATGAGCATAACTGTATCTGCACAGAGCGCAAATAAAGATGTTACTGTTCTTTTTACTCACGATTTGCATTCTCATTTTCTTCCATCTGTTGATGAAAACGGCAACGAATACGGCGGTTATGCACGTCTTATGACAGTTATCAGCCAGCAGAAAGAAAAATATCCCAACGCCATTCTTGTTGACGGCGGCGACTTTGCAATGGGCAGCCTTTTTCAGACTGCATACAGCACCCACGCACTTGAACTGCGTATGATGGGTGCTATGGGCTATGATGTTACCACTTTCGGCAACCACGAATTTGACTATCTGCCAAGCGGTCTTGCCCATATGCTCAACATTGCAAAATCCAGCGGCGACCCTGTGCCACAGATTGTTATGTCCAACTATCTGCCGCCCCTTGAAGGTGAAGAAAACTACAGCAGTGATGCCGATATGATGTGGTTTGCCCTTGAACACTATGGTGTAAAAGGCTACACTGTCATTGAACGTGGCGGGGTATATTATGTGGTGTTTGGTATATTCGGCTATGATGCTGATGACTGTGCACCAAACAGCGGTATGGTTATGGAAGACCCTGTGGCTGTTTCTCAGGCTGTTGTTGATGAAGCTGTTGCTTACTGCGTTGACACATACGGCACAGAACCTGTTGTGATATGCCTTTCCCACAGCGGTACATCTGACGGTCAGGGTGAAGACTACGAGCTTGCAAAGGCGGTAAACGGCATTGATGTTATTGTGTCAGGGCACACCCACACAAAACTTACAGAGCCTATTGTTGTAAACGACACATATATTGTTTCTGCCGATGAATACGGCAAAAATCTTGGTGTGTTAAACTTTGAACTTTCTGAAGACGGAAAGGTTTTGCTTAAAGACTATCAGCTTATACCTGTAAATGCAGAAACAAAAGAAGATGCAACTATTGCTGCTCTTGTTGAAAAATACAAAAATGATGTTGAGACAAACTATCTTTCAAAATATGGTATGGGTTATGATGAAGTGCTTGTACACAACCCTTATCAGTTTGAAGATGTAGCCACAATAGGTGCAACACAGCATGAAACTGCGGTGTGCAATATCTTCTCTGATGCATACAAATGGGCTGTTGAACAGGCAACCGGAGAAACTGTTGATATGGCTGTTACTGCACGCGGTGTTGTTCGCGAAAGTCTGCCTACAGGTGATATAACAGTTTCTGATGTTTTCAACGCCGCTTCTCTTGGTGTGGGTACCGAAGGCGAACTTGTATCGGTTTATCTTACCGGCAAGGAACTTAAAACTGCTGTGGAAATTGATGCTTCTGTTCAGCCTCTTATGAATGCCGCCCAGCTTTACTGTTCCGGCGTTGAATATTCCTTTAATACAAACCGAATGCTGTTCAACAAAGTTGACTATGCAATGCTGCGCCGTGATGACGGAACATTGGAAGAAATTGAAGATGACAAGCTTTACAATGTTGTTACGGGTATGTACTGCGGTGAAATGCTTGGCGGCGTAAAAGAAACTTCTTTTGGGCTTTTATCCATCGAGCCAAAGGACAAAAACGGCAACCTGATTGATATGGAAAACCTTTCAGACTATGTTGTAAAAGATGAAAACGGCAATCCTGTAAAAGAATGGTATGCTATTTCTTCTTATCTTAAAGAGATGGGCGGAGAAATGGACAGCAGGTATGCCGATGTTGACGGCAGAAAGATTGTATATTCCAGCCTTAACCCTGCAGACCTTTTGAGAAATGCCAACAAATTTACATATCTGCTTATTGGTATTTTTGTTGCATTGATACTTTTGGCTGTTTTTATTATAAGATTTATTTATACAAGAAAAAAACGCAAAAACAAAAGATAATTAATAAAATTTGATAATAAATTATTAAAACCGGACATTCATTATAGATGTTCGGTTTTAATTTTTGTATTTTTGTATCAATATGCATAATTTCTATTGATTTATACATACAATATATTGTATAATTTGTACCAATTAAACAATTGAACAAAACCATATGATGTCTGCAGGAAAAGATTTTTAAATCTACCGAAGGATTGACGCTCTCAGGTAAACAGACTGTAGATTGATGGAACTCTGGAGACGCTCACATTTGTGAGGGCCGAAGGTGCAAGCAGTTTTACTGTAAATCTCTCAGGCAAAAAGGACAGAGATGCTTATATATTAAATCTTTTGATTTTTTATTTTGTTTCCCCTGCGGGATATTGGCATCTTTGCACAATATCTCGTTTATTTTGTTTTTGGTGGTTCGATTGTTTTAAACAAAAACAAAAAATTAAAAGGAGTATTTTATTATGATGGAAATGATTACCAGTATCAATGGTACAATCAACAGTTTTGTGTGGGGTCCGATTATGCTGGCTCTTCTGGTTGGCACAGGTGTTTACCTTACAATCCGCACAGGATGTATTCAGGTTAAATGGTTCGGCTATATAATGAAAAACACAGTCGGCAGCCTTTTCCGCAAGGATGACAAAAAAGAAGGCGGCAAAAACCTTACACCTTTCCAGGCTGTTACAACAGCACTGGCAGGTACAGTAGGCACAGGCAACATTGCAGGTGTTACAGGTGCTATCTTTGTTGGCGGCCCTGGTGCTGTTTTCTGGATGTGGGTAAGTGCATTCTTTGGTATGTGCACAAAATATGCAGAAATTGCATTGGCTATGAAATACCGTATCACAGATGAAAACGGTGTACATAAGGGCGGTCCTATGTACTATATCGAAAACGGTCTTGGCAAAAACTGGAAACCATTGGCTGTTATTTTTGCAGTCCTTGGCGGTCTTGCTTCCTTTGGTATAGGTAACATCGCACAGTCCAGCGAAATTGCAGGTGCTATGAAAGGTCTTGTTGGTCTTAACCCATTGATTACAGGCATTCTGCTTGCTGTTATTATTTCATTTGTTCTTGTTGGCGGTGTAAAACGTATCGGTCAGGTAACAAGCTATATGGTTCCTTTTATGGCTATGTTCTATATTGCAGCAGGCATTATTGTAATAGTTATGAAAATCAATATGGTTCCTGCAGTTTTTGTTAACATCATTACATCTGCTTTCAGCTTTGAAGCTGTTGGCGGCGGTGTTTTTGGCTATGCTATTATGGTTGCTATGAAACAGGGCTTTGCACGCGGTGTTTTCTCTAACGAAGCAGGTCTTGGTTCTGCACCTATCGCTCACGCAGCTTCTTCTACAGAAGACCCTGCAGAACAGGCAATCTGGGGTGTGTTTGAAGTATTTATCGACACAATTGTTATCTGTACAATCACAGCTATGACAGTTCTGCTTTCCGGCATCGAACTTGGCCCTGATGCCCTCAGTGCATATGCTTCCAAAGGTGCTGCAGCAGTTTATGCTTTCAATTCCATTCTGCCTGGTACAATCGGCGGTCTTATTATTCAGATAAGCCTTTTGTTCTTTGCATTGTCCACAATTCTCAGCTGGTCTTACTACGGTGAACGCTGCTGGGGTTATATTTCCAACAACAGCAAGATTGTAAATGCTGTTTACAAAGTTATCTTTATCCTTTTCTGTATCGTAGGTGCAACAGGCAGCGGTACACTGATGTGGGATATTGCAGACACTCTCAACGGTATGATGGCAATCCCTAACCTTATTGCCCTGCTGTTCCTGTCAGGCGTTGTTGTTAACATCACAAAAGATTATTTTAAAGACAAAAAATAATTTACATATCAAAAGCAGAAGACCATCGGAAATTCCGATGGTCTTCTTTATTGTATATTTTTAAAGGAGAATTTTTAAAAGGAACCTTTTATTTAAAATTGGAAATATCGTTTTACTGTACGCTTTATCCCAGTGCCACATCAAGCACCATCATAAGTGTAAAGCCCACTGCAAAAAATACAGTGCCTATATTGCTGTGATTTCCCTGTGACATTTCCGGAATTAGTTCTTCCACAACCACATACAGCATGGCACCTGCGGCAAATGCCAGCAGATAAGGCAGTACAGGCACTACCAATGACGACAGCAATATTGTTATCACCGCCCCCAACGGTTCAACAGCACCCGACATAACACCGTATCCAAAAGCTTTTCCGTTTTTCATACCGTTGCTTTTAAGCGGCATAGAAATGATTGCGCCTTCAGGCATATTCTGCAGTGCAATACCAAGGGAAAGTGCAACTGCCGAAGCCAGCGATATGCTTTCGTTGCCTGAAAGCCAGCTTGCTGCAACAACGCCAACCGCCATACCCTCGGGCAGATTGTGCAGTGCAACAGCCATAACCATCATAGCAGATTTGCCAAGACTGCTGCAGGGTGCGCCTTCGGGACAGTCACTGTTAAGATGCAGATGCGGTATATAGCTGTCAAGCAAAAGCAAAAACAGAAAACCAAGCCACACACCCACAAAAGCAGGTATAAAAGCCAGTTTTCCCATATGTTCTGACTGTTCCATAGCAGGGATTATAAGGCTCCATACAGATGCTGCAACCATAACACCCGCCGCAAAACCGGTAAGCGAACGCTGCAGTTTATCACTCATAGCACCTTTCATAAAAAATACACCTGCAGAACCTATGGCTGTGCCCACAAAAGGCATTAATACCACCAGTAAAATTTCAGCTGTCATATCTGCACCTCCATATTTTTCTGATTATATTATAATCTGATATATACATTTTTTCAGTGATATAATCACCATACATTTTTATATTTCTCTTGATGTTTCAACTGTATAGTATTAAAATTACTGATAGAATATTAAATTTTGGAGGACATAATTATGAACACCGAATTTTATGCTGACCGCAGAAAACGTTTTGCCGAAACTATGGCAGACAACTCTTTTTATTTTGTATGCAGCGGCAACTATGTGGAATCCACAGACGATGCAAACTACATTTTTCAGCCATACAGAAACTTTGTTTATATGACAGGCCGACAGGATGTTGATGCAACACTTGTTATGGTTAAGCTTAACGGCAAAGTGACAGAAACACTGTTTATGCATATCCCTGACGAACGTGAACTGCGCTGGATGGGTACACGCTTTGATGCCGAAGATATCAAAGCAAAAACAGGCATATCCAACCTTGTTCCAAACGAAAACTGGGACAGCTTTATCTCCCGCATTATGTTTAAAAATGACATTCAGACAGTATATATGGATATGGCACGCTGGGATATGAACTATCCTGCAAACGAAGCACAGAAACGTGCAAACCGCCTTAAAGAAATTTATCCTTATCTTCAGATACACAACGCATATCAGACAATCTGCAAAATGCGCACAATCAAAGATGCTGCCGAAATTGAAGCGCACCGCAAAGCTGCTGCCATTACAGAAGAAGCAGTTAAAAACATTCTCAGCAATATGCAGCCAGGTATGACCGAAAGCCACATTGAAGCATATTATGATTTTGTGCTTAAAAAACACGGCTGCAAATTTCCTGCCTTCACAACAATTGCTGCAACAGGCAAAAATGCCTGCATAATGCACTATATGGACAATGATACCGTAACACAGGACGGCGAACTTATTCTTTTTGACCTTGGTGCACAGTACGACCTGTACTGCACAGACGTTTCCCGCACATATCCTGTAAACGGCAAATTTACCGAAAGACAGAAACAGCTTTACAATATCGTACTTAAAGGCCTTGAAGTTGCCGAAAGTATGTCCAAGCCGGGACAGCTTAAAAATGAGCTTCAGCAGATAAGCAAAAAGGTTATGGCAGAAGAACTTGTTAAAATCGGTATGATTGAAAAAGAAGAAGAAATCAGCAAATACTATTTCCATGGTTCAGGCCATTTTATCGGTCTTGATGTACACGATGTTGGCGACAGTGATGACACTGTTCTTGCTGAAGATATGATGTTTACACTTGAACCGGGCCTTTATTTTGACGAAGAAAAAATCGGCATAAGAATTGAAGATACCATTCTTATCACAAAAGACGGCTGCGAAGTATTGAGCGGCGGCATACCAAAAACCGTTGAAGAAATTGAAGCCTTTATGGCAAAAGGAAAATAGTTATGAAAGAATCATTTGAGAAATCATTAAGTGTTTTTCAGACAGACTGGGCACTTGTTACCGCCGGCAATACCGAAAAGTACAATACCATGACAATCGGCTGGGGCGGTCTGGGCACATTGTGGTGCAAACCTGTGTGCACTGTATATGTAAAACCCTGCCGTTATACCCACAGCTTTATTAATGCAAACGACTATTTTACAGTAAGTTTTTACAGCGATGAACACCGTAATGCTCTGTCTGTTCTTGGCACAAAAAGCGGACGTGATACAGACAAGGTTGCAGAAGTTGGTTTTGAAGCTGTCGCCTGCGGCGAAAGTGTAACCTTTAAGCAGGCAAAAACCACCTTGCTTTGCAAAAAAATTTACCGACAGGATATGACAATGGATACAATGCCTGCAGATATAATTGAAAAATATTACACCGAAGAAGCACCGCACACCGTTTTTGTCGGCGAAGTAATTGAAATAATTGAATAATACTTAAAGCAGTCTTTATGTTAAAATAAAGACTGCTTTTATTTTTCTTTTGTTATTTTTATTCAACACTTAAACCGATTGCATTAAACTGTTTTTTTATGTTATCATATAACTATATTTTTATAGAGGTTTTTGTATGAAAATTATTGCTTTGATTGTATTTATAGCGGTTTATGTGCTGCTGATGGCTTTGCCAAAATACCGTGCATACACAGCTGTCGGTGCCGCTGCTCTGTTTGTTTTTCTCGGCATCGTTCCGCACAGTGAAATTATCGGTGTCATAGACTGGAATGTTCTTATGATGCTTGCGGGCACTATGGGTACAGTGGACCTTTTTATCCGTTCACAGATGCCAAACCGTCTTTCTGACTATCTTGTAAAAGTTTTGCCAAATGCAAAAACACTTATTATTGTTCTTGCACTTTTTGCAGGCATTGTTTCGGCATTTATAGACAATGTTGCAACGGTGCTTATGCTTGCACCTGTAGGCATAGCCATTGCAAAAAAACTTGATATTTCCCCTGTTAACCCTATCATCGCCATTTCTGTTTCGTCCAATCTGCAGGGTGCCGCAACCCTTGTAGGCGATACAACAAGTATTCTTCTTGGCGGTCACCTTGGAATGAACTTTGCCGATTTCTTTTTCTATGCAGGAAATCCCGGTATGTTCTGGATTGTTCAGGCCGGTGCAGCCGCCACAATACCTGTTATGCTGTTTTTATTCCGCAAAGAAACCGGTACCGTAAATATAAACGAACTTACACCTGTCAAAGATTATCTGCCTACAGTTATGCTTGTGGGCACAGTTTTTGCCCTTATCATAGCTTCTTTTATCCCCAATACACCTGATACAATCAATGGCATAATCTGTATGACCATTTTTATTGCAGGACTTATTATAGAGTGCATTGGCAGCAAAGTATTCTCCCTTGCCGCTGATGTTGTAAAAGGCATAGACTATATAACAATATTTCTGCTGGCGGGATTGTTTGTTGTTATAAGCGGCATTGAACGTGTTGGAATTATTGCTGATTTAAGCAACATCATTGCTCATCTTGGCGGTGGCAGTCTGTTTATCACCTATACAATTATTGTGTGGTTCTCGGTAATTGCATCAGCCTTTATCGATAACATTCCATACACCGCAACCATGCTGCCTGTTGTTGCAGGTGTTGCCGCATCTCTTGGTATAAATCAGGCAGTTTTATGCTTTGGTCTGCTGTGCGGCGCCACACTTGGCGGCAATCTCACCCCTGTTGGTGCCTCGGCAAATATTGCAGCCGGCGGCATACTGCGCAAAGAAGGATATACCGTAAGCACCAGACAATTTATGCGCATAGGCGTACCGTTTACACTTGTTGCCGTAACTACGGGATATCTGCTTATCTGGTTTTTATTTGCCTGATATGTTTACAGTTTTATTTCTTAAACAACAAAAATCTGCAACGGGATTTATTCCCGCTGCAGATTTTATTTTATATACCTATCTCAAACCAGAATGTACTGCCTTCACCAACCCTGGATTTAACCCCGCAGGTACCGTTGTGCGCCTCTATAAAGGTCTTTACAATTGAAAGGCCCAAACCTGAACTTTTTATACCATACATACTGTTCTTATCATCTTTATAGTACCGTTCCCAGATATAAGGCAGTGTATGCTCGGAAATTCCCCTGCCGAAATCTATAACTTCTATTCTTACAAAGTTTCTTTTTACTATCTGATTTACGATAATTTCTTTTCTGTCACCGCTGTAGTTGACAGCATTGGCCAGCAGATTGTAAAAACTGCGGTCAATCATTGTTTTGTCCGCTGTAATAAAAACATCTCTGTCGCTGTTAAATTCAACTTTAAAATCCATACCTCTCAGCATATCAGAAAGGTTTTTGGTGATGCTGCGGATATTTTCGGTAAGATTGTAACTTTCAAGATTTGGTTTTATAGCCCCTGACTGTATCTTGGATATACTTAACACATCGCTTACCATATCGCTGAGGCGTTTGGTCTCGTTGATAATAACCTGTGCATTTTCGGCTGTGTTTTCACCCGGAATATCACGCATAACCTCTGCATAACCGCTTATCATTGTAAGCGGAGTGCGCAGATCGTGCGAAACATTTGCAACAAACTCCCGCCTGAGCTTTTCAAGATTTGAAAGTTCCTTTGCTGTAAAAGCCATAGTTTCGGAAAGTTCGTTTATCTCTTTGTACCCTTTTGCATCAAAGTCTACGTCATATTTACCCTGTGCCAGTATTTTGGCTTTTTTGTTAATCTGTTCAATAGGGTCGGATATAATTCTTGAAATAAAAATGAGAAGTAAAAATGCAAAAACAAAGGCAAACATTGTTACTATTGCCAAAACCATACGGGATGTACTGATAACAGAATTGAAAGGGAATGCCTGTGCATTTACAAGAATACTGTATTCTTCACCATCATCCGATACTATTTTGTTTACATAAACAAAGGTTTCAACATCATCTTCGTCATTAAAAAGCCTGAAATCCCGGCTGCCTGCGTGAGTAACAAGACGATAGGTTACATCCTCCTGTGTATATTCAAGAAAGCGGTTGTTTGTGTTTTTCAGTCCGTTTATTATATCCGCCTTTTCCTGATATGACATTTTGTGGATGATGCAGTCTCTTGGTCCGTCAAGAGACTGTATCTGCTGCATTTCACTGTTGAACACAACAATGCAGACCTCTTTCTCCGCCACCTCTTCAACCAGTCTTTCTATGCGCTGCTGACCATTTATAACCTGTGCCGCAAGCTGAGCAACCTCGGTTGCTTCCTGTCGCTTTACAAGCTTGTATATTGTATTGAAGAAAACAACCTGTATAACCCACAAGGTTGCCATAAGTATCATAAGAAAAGCCAGTATATAGCTTTGTATTTTTCCGCGGATGGTCATATCCCGAAAATATGTTTTTATACGGTCAACCATAAAACTATCCTTCAAATCTGTAGCCTGTACCACGCAGTGTAACAATAAGGCTGCTGTATGCCCCTATATGTTTACGCAACAGCTTGATGTGTGTATCAAGTGTTCTGTCATCGCCAAAAAATTCGTATCCCCAGATGTCAGTCATAAGCCTTTCTCTGCTTACCGCAACACCTTTGTTTTTTACAAGATAAAACAGCAGTTCGTATTCTTTTGGCGCAAGGTCAACTTCCTGTTCGTCCACAAACACCTTGCGTGCGGTAAAGTCCACGCACAATCCGTCTTTTTTATATATTTCATGTCCTTTTTCGTTTTTGCCTGAAACTCTGCGCATAATAACGTCCACACGCATCATCAGTTCCTGCGGAGAAAAAGGTTTTACCACATAGTCGTCTGCACCGATTTCAAAACCGTGTATTCTGTCGTATTCTTCGCCTCTTGCCGACAGCATAATTATCGGCATCTGCGAAACCTTGCGTATCTCTTTTGCTGTTTCAAAACCGTTAAGAAGCGGCATCATAATGTCCAGAATCATTATATCAAAGTCCTGTTTTTTACACAGTTCAACCGCCTGTGCCCCATTTTCTGCTTCAGTTACATTATGTCCGGCAAATTTTGCATATTTAGAAATAAGTGTTCTGATACCGGCTTCGTCATCACATACTAAAATATTGTACATATCTTACCTCCATGATGTATATACGTATATATTAACATATTTATCATTTTTACTCAACAAAAAAGCCCTGTCTTCGACAAGGCTTTTGTGATTAATGTCTGAATTGTGTGCGATCCTGCATGTGCTGCGCAACAATATCGGGAGAATGCTCGTATCTTCCTGTTTTTTTGTATTTATCCATAGGAGTATAGTAAATCTGTGTGTCATCTTCATCTTCTTCAGAGT
This sequence comes from Oscillospiraceae bacterium, assembly GCA_017442085.1. Taxonomy (GTDB): domain Bacteria; phylum Bacillota; class Clostridia; order Oscillospirales; family Ruminococcaceae; genus RGIG3102. The sequence continues at coordinate 29,625 of JAFSAW010000063.1, forward strand.
TTCTGCCCCTTGGGTAAACCTCTTTTTCCACAACTGCAGAAAGTGTTTCCTGCTTTATATGTTCAAGGGTGTCGTCAAAGGTTTCAAACCGTCTGGGATATGTTGATACTTTGTCAGGATAAGTGTTTTTTCTGTTTCTTTTTTTGTCTGCCATTGTAATAATTCCTCCTTTTTATATATTATCTGATGATTTTATGTTTTTATGTATCATTATGGATTTATACACTTGATATAAAGTTAAATACGTTGTAAAATTTAATTATAGATATACTATACACTTAATGTTTTATACAAAAAAATGTATATTTTTTGTGTTACATTATCATTGACATCAAAAGGGTATTTTGGTAGCATTATTATAATTAAGCACATTAATTGTTTAGTATATAAACAATTTTAATGAAAGGAGATCTATTTGTTATGAAAAGAGAAGATATCAGATATAGCTCTTATGTTCAGATTCTGAAAGAAGAGCTTGTACCGGCTATGGGCTGTACAGAGCCGATTGCACTGGCATACGGCGCTGCTAAAGCAAGAGAAGTGCTTGGCACTATGCCGGACCGTGTTGTAATCGGCGCAAGCGGCAGTATCATTAAAAACGTAAAAAGTGTTATCGTTCCAAATACAAACGGCCTTAAAGGTATTCCTGCAGCTGCAACAGCTGGTATTGTTGCAGGCAAAAGCGAAAAGAAACTGGAAGTTATTGCTGAAGTAACACCTGAAGAAATTGCAGGTATGCGCACATTTATGGATATTGTGCCAATTGAAGTTCACCACTTCCACAACGGTCTTACCTTTGATATTATCGTTACCGTTTACAAGGGCGAAAGCTATGCAAAGGTACGTATTGTAAACTTCCACACCAATATCGTTCACATCGAAAAAGACGGTGAAATTCTGCATAAAGTTGAAGTTGAAGGCGAAAGCGAAGAAGGTCTTACAGACCGCAGCTTTATCAGCCTTGCCGACATTCTTGATTTTGCTGAAACAGTTGAAATTGAAGATATCGAACCTACAATTGCAAGACAGATTGAATACAACACTGCTATTGCAAAAGAAGGTCTTACAGGCAACTGGGGTTCTGCTGTTGGTAAAATCCTTATGGATACATACGGCGACGGCATTATGAACCGTGCAAAAGCAATTGCTGCTGCAGGTTCCGATGCAAGAATGAACGGCTGCGAAATGCCTGTTATCATCAACAGCGGCAGCGGCAACCAGGGTATGACAACTTCCCTGCCTGTTATCGAATATGCAAAAGAACTTGGCGTAAGCAAGGAAAAAATGTTCCGTGCGCTTGTTCTTGCTAACCTTGTTACAATCCATCAGAAAACAACAATCGGCCGTCTTTCTGCTTTCTGCGGTGCTGTAAGTGCAGGCGCAGGCGCAGGTGCAGGTATTGCTTATCTGCTGGGTGCTGACCTTGACGGTATCAGCCACACTGTTGTAAATGCTATTGCAACAACAGGCGGTATGGTTTGTGACGGTGCAAAATCCAGCTGTGCAACAAAAATTGCAACAGCAGTTGAAGCAGGTATTCTTGGCTACCGTATGCACCTTGCAGGCAAAGACCTGCAGCCGGGTGACGGTATTGTTGGCGAAACACCTGAACACACAATTGCCAATGTGGGCCGTATGGCAAAATATGGCATGAAAGAAACAAACGAAGAAATTATCAAAATTATGATTGGCAAATAACCCCCTTGATAATTAACATTTCCTTTTGGTATAATTTATTTGATATAATTTATATATTTATTAAGGGTAAATAATTTTGAGAGGAGATTATATCTATGAAAATTATGAAAAGTTTGCCTGCAAAACTTCTTGTAGGTATTATTGTCGGCGTTGTGCTTGGTCTTGTAGTGCCTGAAAGTATAATGACAGTTATCGTTCCTGTTAAAAACATTCTTGGTCAGATTATCCAGTTTGTTGTTCCACTTATCGTTATTGGTTTTATTGCACCATCCATCACAAAACTTGGCAACAACGCAACAAGAATGCTGGGCGTAGCATTGGTTATTGCTTATGCATCTTCTGTACTTGCAGCATTTTTGTCTATGGCATCCGGTTATGTAATTATTCCTAATATGCCTGTTGCTGACCAGGCTGCAGCCCTCAGAGAATTGCCAGCTGACGTATTTGGCCTTGCAATTCCACAGATTATGGGCGTTATGAGTGCTCTTGCTCTTTCTGTTCTTCTTGGTCTTGCTGCTGTGTGGACAAAAGCAAAAGTATTTACAGCTTTCCTTGACGAATTCCAGAAAATGGTTCTCGACATCGTTTCCAAAGTTGTTATCCCAATCCTTCCTTTATATATCTGCTTTACATTCTCCACACTTGCATATGACGGTACAATCACAAAACAGCTTCCAATCTTTGTAGGTGCTGTTCTTATCGTTATCGTTGGTCACTACATCTGGCTTGCTGTGCTTTATGTTGTTGCTGGTATCTACAGCGGCAAAAAACCAATGGAAGTTCTCAAACACTACGGCCCTGCATACCTTACAGCTATCGGTACAATGTCTTCTGCTGCTACACTTGCAGTTGCACTTAAAGGCGCACAGAAATCTTCTGTTCTCCGCGAAGACATGGTAGAATTTGGTATTCCACTGTTTGCAAACATCCACCTTTGCGGTTCTGTACTTACAGAAACATTCTTTGTTATGATTGTTAGCAAAGTTCTCTACGGTGAACTGCCACCAGTTGGCACAATGATTCTTTTCTGTGCACTTCTTGCAATCTTTGCAATTGGTGCTCCTGGCGTTCCTGGCGGTACAGTTATGGCTTCTCTTGGTCTTATCGAAGGCGTTCTCGGCTTCACAGGCGAAGGTCTTGCACTTATGCTTGCAATCTTTGCAATTCAGGACAGCTTTGGTACAGCATGTAACGTAACAGGCGACGGTGCTTTGACACTTATGCTTACAGGCTATGCAGAAAAACACAATATCGAAAAACAGAATATCACTATTGACCTGTAATTCTGATTTTTGAAACTGTTTTTTACAAAAGCTGAATAAACAATTATTCCCTGCTCTTATCGGGCAGGGAATTTTTTTGCATCAAATCAGTATATATTGACAGTATCATTTATATTTTTACATAATTTACAAAATTATATCATTGTCCGCCAAGTCATTGATAAAACTTAATTAAAGTTGTAAAATAAAGATAATAAATTTACATTTTAAAGTTCTCTTTTCCCGTTTGCATTATGGAGGATTTTCGATGAAAAAGATAAAATTATTATTGATTTTACTGTCAGCGGCCGTGATGTTTTCTGCCTGCAGCAGAACTGCTGAAACACCGTTGCAGAATGAGGTTCAGCCTGCCGAAACTGATGAAATAACCGCTGTGCCTCAGGATACAGATGAAAACATATTGGTTGAATCCCAGCAGCCTGTAACTGTAGAAATATCCACAGCAGAAGATTTGGTTAATCTTTCTGCCAACTATATAGCCAGCAATGCCAATGCAACACAAATAACCTATGTTCTTACAAATGACATTGATATGAGCGGTGTTGAAGGTTTTACTCCTGTTGCCTGTTTCAGCGGTTATGGTGCAGATGATATGGGCGAAGGCTTTACATCCACCTTTGACGGCCAGGGATATACAATCCGTAACCTTACCATAACATCAGAAGAAAACCAGAGTGCTGTCGGGCTTTTTGCCTCTGTAGCAAAACCTGGTGTTGTTAAAAATCTTAATCTTGAAAATATATCTGTAAACTCTGTTGAATATCCTGTTGCTTACACCGGCGGCCTTGCAGGTTTAATTTATGGCACCGTAACCAACTGTAATGTGCAGGGAACTGTAGATGCTTTATCTTCTGCCGGCGGTTTTGCCGGCGATGCCCTTGCCAACGCATACATTGACAGCTGCACTGCCGACGTTGATATATCCGGGCAAAGCACTATAGGCGGTTTTATCGGTTCTGCCAGCTATAACGCACCGTCATTATCCAACTGTGCTTCTTTTGGCACAGTTACCGCAAAAAGATATCAGGAGTCAGAATATCAGCTGAATTGTATAGGAGGATTTGTTGGTCTTTCTGTATACGGCAATTTTTACAGCTGTCATGCCCAAAGCAATCTCGTAATTACCGAAGCTGCAAGATGGGTAGGTTCTTTTGCCGGCAATGTTTTTGATGACAACGTGCTTATTTTTGACTGCAGCTACAGCCCTGCACATGCAGGAAACTGGGATATCATTGATGCCTTTAACCACAAAAAGACCTATGGCGATTATACACCATACGTTTTTACTGCAGACGATAACTATACTGCAGCCACAGCAAAATGATTTGATTATTCTTATTTCTACGGCTTAGAAAGCATATAAAATGAAACAAAGAAAACTTTTCTGTGAGATTTCCCCTCTCACCTATAAAATATCTACATACAAGTGCATATCAGTGCGCAAAATACAGGACACATTTTCCAAAGATAAATTTGCAAAGGGCAAAAGCGAAGAACTGCTGTCCGTTGTGATATATAAGCACAATTCCCTTATCCGCCGCAGACTTGGCAACGTTGACCTGCAGCTGCAGGAAAACAAGGCAGTTAACCTTGCAATAGCTGCACCAAAGGTGGATAAAACTGTTATCCGCCCTGGTGAGACATTCTCCTTCTGGCAGCTGGTGGGCAGCCCAAGTGAAAAAAACGGCTATAAAACAGGACTGACCATAAAAGGCGGCAAGCCAAACAAGGATATTGGCGGCGGAATGTGCCAGTTTACCAACCTTATACACTGGATGATACTGCACAGCCCACTTGACATTGTTGAGCATCATCATCACGACGGAGTAGACCTGTTTCCTGATTTTAACCGCGTTGTCCCCTTTGGCACAGGCACAAGTATATTGTACAATTACAAGGATTACCGTTTTAAAAACAATACAAAGCAGCCTTTTCAGCTTGTAGTTTATACCACCGACGAATATCTGTGCGGAGAGCTGAGAACAACACAGCCGCCGGAATACAGCTATCATATAAAAGCTGAAGAAGAATATTTCAGCCGAGAAAATGGTGTTGTATACCGCAACGGCAAGGTGTACCGCAGTGTTGTGGACAAGACAAGCGGAAATGTGGTTGAAAAATCACTTATCAAAACCAATCATGCACAGGTTATGTATGATACAAGCAAGCTGGAAATTATTGATAAATAATATCATTATGAGGTATGCCTATGAACAAAAAACTTGATATAGGGCTTCTGGTTCTGCTTGCTGTGGGGTTGTTTTTCATCAGAGGTACAGTAAACATCGGCATAAACAAAGAGCCTGTTGAAGACAAAATAGCAGAGCTGATAAATAACGGTGTATCCGCAGAATATTATTACAACATAAAAGCTGACGAGATAAACAAGGCTTACGGTAATTTTGCCCGACACGGTTGGGACATCTTTTGGATGCTTAAAGACCTGCCAGGCGGTGAAAAGTCTGATAACATAAATGTTCTTGATGACTATTATTATGTCGATTATGGCACCTTTGCAAAAAAACGAACGAGATTTTTTCAGAATCGCACAGGTGCCCAAATAACCGAAGATGTTTTTTGTATGAATCTCTGCCAGAAAAATGAAATATCCCAATTCAGAGATGCTTTGTATATTTCTGATTACGGAAAAGATTTTACGGTAAAACTTCTGGATTTTTACAACAGGGACACAGGTGAATTTGTCAAAACCGTTACATTTTTGTGGTGGCAGCAGGACGGCAGCAGCTTTTTTGTGGAAAGCGATTATTCCTTGGAAGAACTTGGCCCGTATATTGAAGATATGGCGATTGTTAATGTTGAACAGCATCAAAGTGCAAAAACTGACAAGACCACTTTATCGTACCCGCCTTTACCGCCAGTTTGATTTTGTTTATCACCTGCTCACAAAATATCATCAAAAATTAATCCGAAAATAATAAAAGGCTTTTACTCTTAAAAAAGTAAAAGCCTTTTGTTTACGTTAATAATCAATTTGTATAAACCGAGAGATTTTTCGCCTTCGCTCAGAATGACATAACAGATTATATATTAATATGCTCCGTCTGTTTTTTCGCTGTTAAGAATTTTGATTGCAGAAGATGTGCCAAGACGGTCGGCACCAAGGGCAATAAATTTAACCATATCATCTCTTGTTCTGATGCCGCCTGCTGCCTTGATTTTGCAGCCGCCGTTAACGTGCTTTGCAAACAGTTCTACATCGTGGAAGGTTGCACCGCCTGTGGAAAAGCCTGTTGATGTTTTGATATAGTCTGCACCTGCATTTACAACCGCTTTGCACAGGGCAATTTTTTCGTCGTCGGTAAGCAGGCAGGTTTCAATGATAACCTTGAGGATATGGTCGCCTACTGCAGCTTTAATCTGACGGATTTCGTCTTCAATATATGCAAAATCTCCGTCCTTTGCCTTTGCAATATTGATAACCATATCAACTTCTTTTGCACCTTTTTCAATTGCATCTTTAGCTTCGAAAACTTTTGCGGCAGTTGTCATTGCACCAAGAGGAAAACCGATAACTGTGCACACAGGGATTTTATCCCCAAGTACACTTACTGCATATTCGATGTATGAAGGGTTGATACAGATAGATGCTGTATTGTTTTCCATAGCTTCGTTGCAGATGCGCAGAATGTCTTCTTTTTTTGCATCAGCTTTAAGTAATGTGTGGTCTACTCTGCTTAAAATTTCGGCATTTGTCATATTTTTCTCCATTCCGTACTGCAGGATTACGGCCTTTGGTGTAATCTTCTCCGGTACTGTAAATTCGTCTGTATTGTAATGTTCAACATTGTCGAACAGTTTTTCAAAATTTTCGGTAGTTTCCAGCACGTCATAGCCAAGGGTTCCGCAGCGATAGTGCATTGGGATAACTATTTTTGCATTTACCTGCTGACATATTGTTCTGGCTTCTTCCGCAACCACTGTATATGTGCCGCCTATTGGAACAAGTGCAACATCAACATCACCTATTTCATCAATCTGCTGCTGTGTAAGAATATGGCCGATATCACCAAAATGGGCAATTTTTGTGCCGTTATATTCCAGAACGTGAACAATATTGTCGCCCCTTAAAGCGCCGCCCTTTTCGTCGTGAAAGGTGTGCACCTTTTTGATGTTTACACCGTGCACCATACGCAGAAGCTGACGCACACTGTCCATACCGTAATGGTCATTGTGTTTGTGGCTGGCAAGAATTATATCTGCAGAAGTGTCAATGTTTTTGTATCCCGGCACATAGTTATCTTCAAAAGGGTCGATAACACACTGGATATCATCAAAATAAATTTTATAACAAGCGTGGCCAAGCCATTTGATTTTAATCATAGTATCAGTCCTTTTTTGTTGTAATAATAAGCAGGCTGCCGTTTTTTACGGATATTTCAACTGCTTTGCCAATAAATTCGTTGCTTACACCTATCGGGAAATCATTGGTGATTTCAACGTCAGAAAGCTGGTATTTGCCGCCTTTTTCACTTACACCGATACATTTGCTGTCAAGTGCAAAAACCGAAAAATAACGATCATTCTGCGGCGATAAAGTTATGCTGCGGTCTGTAATAACATTAAGGGTTGTATCTTTATCCACTATTGCAGCATCAACCCCATTTGCTTCAAGAAACTTGAGCATCTGTATATTTGCAAATGTGTGGTCCAGTCTGCCCCCTGTGACACCGCAGAAAACCGCATTGGTGTAACCTTCTGCAACTATCTGCCGTGCAATATAGTAGGTGTCGGTGTCGTCCTTTTCGCAGGGCAGCTTTATCACCTTTGCCTGTGTATCTGCTGGCTGCACTGAAGAATCGAAATCACCCACTATAATATATGGCACGATACCCTGATTTTGTGCATGGACATATCCGCCGTCTGCACAGTATATAAAGTCATCGGGCTGAATGATGCTTTTCAAATCAAAATCCACCGGCATACTGCCGATAACAATACATCTTTTCATTATTTCAGCTCCCAGTCTTTTACATTTTTCTGTTTTTCATACATAGCAACATAGCTGTCATAACGTGACTGGCTGATTTCGCCGTCTTCCACAGCCTGTTTTATGCGGCAGCCGATTTCTGATGTATGGCTGCAATCAGCAAATTTACATCCGTCAAGATATTCACCAAATTCCACAAAGGCGTGCGGAAGGTCATATTTTGAAATAAAATTGTCCCTGTCCAGTTCTATGGATGAAAAACCTGGTGTATCGGCAACCATACAGTCGCCCATATCAAAAATCTCCACCTGACGTGTGGTATGTTTGCCACGGCCAAGTTTCTGGCTGATTGCATTTGTCTCCAGCTCAAGATGCGGAAAAAGTCTGTTGAGAAGTGTGGACTTGCCAACACCGCTGTTGCCTGCAAAGGCACAGATTTTGCCTTTCATTTCATTTCTCAAGGCTTCCAGCTGTTCTGTCTGCCCTTCACCTGTAACAAACACCTTATAACCCGCTTTGGTATAGATATCTTTTATCTCCTCACACTGTGACAAATCCGCTTTTGTTATGGCTATTACCACATCTGCATTTTTGTGTTGTGCTATGGCACACATCTTGTCGATAACAAAGTAGTTTGGATTTGGCTCCACCGTTGCCACAACCATAACAAGCAGGTCAAGATTTGCAAAAGGCGGACGCACAAACTGATTTTTGCGGGTGTGAATTTTTGTTATTACATTTGTCCCCTGCTCGTACTCGGTTTCCACTATATCACCTGCAAGCGGAGAAAGGGCAAGCTTTCTGAACTTGCCCTTTGCTTTGCATTCTATAACTGTTCCATCTGCAGTTTTGATATAGTAAAAACCGCCGATGCTTTTTAAAACAATATTGTTTTTCATTATTTTTCTCTTTTACTTAACGCCTTGTTTATTGCGGACCGACACTTACGTGGATTTCGATAAGAGTGCCTGTAGGAAGTTCAACACCGCCGCCGTGATTCTGCCATATAACTGTACCCGCAGGCTGTTCGTTGGCTGTTTCCACCACCTGTACCCTGAGACCTGAGTTTGAAATAAGTCTGCGTGCTTCGGCAACATCCACACCCACAACATTTGGTACAATGCGTGTACGCTGTATTTCTTCCATTGCAACATAAATTGTTACAACATCACCGCTGTTTACAGTTTCGCCTGCTGCTGGCTCGGTTTTTATAACAAGACCTTCAGGGAAGTCATCTCTTTCTTCCATTTTAATATAGATGTCCACACCCATTTCAGAAAGTGCTTTTTCCGCCTGAATTTTAGGCTGTTTAACAAGGTCAGGCATTGTGCCCGTCATAACACCATTGCTGATTTTAAGTATTACAGTGCTGCTTCTTTTTACTGTTCTTGGTGCAGTTGGCTTCTGTGCAATAACTACATCCTTTTCGTATTCGCTGTTATATACATATTCTACTTCATAGTTGAAGTTTTCGTCTGCCATTACCTCACTTGCTGTCATTCCTACAAAGTTTGGCAGACTGATATCCGGCTGATTTGTCAGCAGCGGATTGTCACTTTTTTCAAGTATATTGTATATAAGCATAACAGCACCCGCAACAGATGCTGCTGCCAGAAAAGCCATAATCGGCAGCACTATTTTTCTTTTCTTTTTTCTTCTTGGTCTTCTTGTTGTTTTTTCTTCCATATTCTGTACACCATATTTTGCATACAGCACAAAGCTGCATACAAAATTTATATATTATTCATCATCTTTTTCTTCTTCAGGATCATCTGCTGGCTTCTGATTATCCGGTGTTGCTTCCGGCTCCGGTGTTGTTTCTGGCTCCGGTGTTGTTTCCGGCTGCTGTGTAGGACAGTCTGCCTTGTGGTTTGGCTCGTTTTCACCACACTGGTCACAGGTTGGGTGTGTTGTATGTTCTTTGGAACCGCAAACTTCACAGGTTGGATGTTTTGTATGCTCTTCGGAACCGCAAACTTCACAGGTTGGATGTTTTGTGTGCTCTTTGGAACCGCAAACTTCACATCTTGGATGTTCTGTATGTTCATCACTGCCGCAGTCCGGGCATTTTGGTTTGCCTGAACTTACAACCAGCACAACTGCACTGCCTGCCGGAACTTCCTCACCGGCTGACGGTGTCTGTGCAATAACCGAACCTTCAGGTTCGTAGCTTTCGCTTAAAGTATAGGAGCCTACACGCAGTCCTGCTGCGGAAATGGCCTTGCGCGCTGCAGCAAGATTTTCGCAGCCTACAACGTTAGGCACTGTACGGTTCTGCAAAGTAGGGTCTACTGCGATATAGATTGTAACAAGACTGCCGCTGCTTACAATTGCACCGTCAGCAGGATCTGTGCGCACAACACTGCCGTTTACAACATCTTTTGTTTCTTCTGTTTCAATGGCTATATTTACACCAAGGTCATTCAGGACCTTTTCTGCTTCTGCGCGTGTGTAATTTCTGAGGTCAGGCATTTCACTGGTCATAACGCCCTTGCTTACCCTTAGCTTGACTGTACTGTTTTTCTTTACAGTTCTCGGTGCTTTAGGTGTCTGTGAAAATACTATGTCCTTTTCGTAATCTTCATTGTAGACATATTCTATTTCAAATTTGAAATCCTTGTCTGATTTTGCCTGTGTAACCGTCATACCTACAAAGCTTGGCAGGTCAACATCAGGCTGTTTTGTAAGCAGAGGGTTGCCGCTGAGTTTAAAGATAAAGTATATACCTACAACTGCACTTATCAGGAATGCCGCTGCAAGCCCTGCCATAACCGGCAAAAGCAGCTGCTTACCTTTTTTAAGTTTCACCTTGCCTGCAGGTTTCTTTTTAGGTTCGGTGTTTATTACCATTGTTTTTGTCTGTGAAATTTCTTCTTCAGTTTCAAAAACAACAGCAGGGTTTTCACGCACCTTTTTTATATCTCTGCGCATTTCCGCTGCAGACTGGTAACGTTTTTCAGGGTCTTTTTCAATAGCTTTCATAATAATCTGTTCCAGACCTTTTGGAACATCAGCCACAATTTCACTTACGGGCTGTGCTGACTGTGAAAGCTGCTGCAAAGCAACAGAAACCGCTGTTTCAGACTGAAACGGCAGTTTGCCTGTTATCATTTCGTACATCATAATACCGATGCTGTATATATCGCTTCTGCCGTCTGTGCTCTGACCGCGCACCTGTTCAGGGCTGATATAATGTACAGAACCGATTGCCTTGTCGGTAACAGTTCTCTGGCTTGCTGTGGCAAGACGTGCAATGCCAAAGTCCATTATTTTAAGTCTGCCGTCACGGGTGAGCATAATATTCTGCGGTTTAAGGTCACGGTGAACAACACCGTTTTCGTGAGCATGGCTGAGGGCAGAAAGAATGATATTGGCAAATACCAGAGTATCTTCCCAGGTAAGTTTGCCGCGGTTGTCCATAAATTCTTTAAGTGTGACACCGTCAATATATTCCATAACAATATATTTTTCGCTGTCTGTGATGCTGAAGTCCACCACTTTGATAATACTGTCATGGTTAAGTACGCTTATAGCCTTGCTTTCGTTTTTAAAACGGCGAACCAGTTCTTCGTTTTCAAAAAACTCTTCCTTGAGAAATTTAACCGCTACCTGCTTGCCGGTCTGTCTGTCTATTGCCTTATACACATTGGCCATACCGCCAACACCGATAAGTGATAAAACCTCATAGCGATTGTCAACTATTTTTCCTATATAATTGTCCATATAATACTCCTTAAATTGCCAATACTACTGCTGTTATATTATCTGTAGCATTATTTTCAAGTGCTTTTCTGATAAGTTTATCAGGCATAGCAAAAACATTGTCTGTGGTAAGCACCTGCACAATATCTGCAGGAGAAACATAGTTTGTAAGGCCGTCTGTTGCACAGAGAATTATATCTCCCTGCATAACCTCAAGTTCGGCAACATCAACATCAATATCTGCACCTACCCCAACAGCCCTTGTGATAAGGTTTTTCTGTGGATGATGCAGTGCCTGTTCTGCCGTTATCTGTTTTTTGTCCAGCAGTTCCTGAACAACCGAATGGTCTTTTGTTATAAGTGCAAGCATGCCGTCACGCACAATATAAACACGGGAATCCCCTGCGTGATAGACAGTGCACTGATTTTTTTCTATTACAACACCGGCAACAGTTGTGCCCATACCGTGATATTCCGGCTTTTTGTTGCCCATATTGTAAATTGCGCTGTTGGCATCTTCAATTGCAGACATAACAGCCTTTTCGTGATTGAAAACCGCACTTTCGTTGTGTACAAACAAAGCATCTTCAATATACTTTGCCAAAACACCGCTTGCAACTTCGCCGCCGTTTACACCGCCCATTCCGTCGCAAACGAAACCAAAGCTGATGCCGTTGAGCAATCTGCCTGCAATATATTTGTCCTGATTTTCACTTCTTCGGTTGCCTATGTTGGTAGCGCCTGAAATTTTCATAAATCACCTATGTTCATTTCTCAGCTGACCGCATGCTGCAGAAATATCCTGGCCAAGACGGCGGCGTATTGTTGCATTTACGCCAAGCTGAGTAAGTTTTGACTGAAATTCTTTAATTATTCTGGCATCACTCTGTGAAAACGGTGAGCCGTCAACAGGATTTACAGGAATGAGATTTACATGGTTGATAAAACCATGCAGCAGCTTTGAAAGACGCACTGCATCCTCCTGTGTATCGTTTTCGCCTTTAATCATTGCATATTCAAAAGATATGCGGCGTCCAGTTGTTTTTGTATAATCACGGCAGGCCTGCATAAGCTGTTCCAGCGGATAAGCGTTGGAAACAGGCATTGTGCGTTTGCGTGCCTCGTTTGTTGTTGCGTGTAATGAAATTGAAAGAGTTATACCCAGTTTAAGCTTTGCAAGCTCGTATATTTTTGGCACTATACCGCAGGTGGAAAGACTGATGTTTCTCTGACTGATATTTTTGCCATCCTTGCTGGTTATAATACCGATAAAATTGATAACATTATCAAAATTATCCAATGGCTCGCCAATGCCCATAAGCACAATGTTGCTTACTCTTTCGCCCGTATCCTGCTCGGTTGCATAAAGCTGCGAGAGAATTTCGCTTGTGGCGAGGTCACGCACCTTGCCGCCCTGTGTTGAAGCACAGAACTTGCAGCCCATACGGCAGCCAACCTGGCTGGACACGCAGATGCTGTTGCCGTGTTCGTAACGCATAAGCACTGTTTCGATACAGTTGCCGTCAGGCAGGCGGTAAAGATATTTTATTGTTCCGTCAACAGAAACCTGTTTTTGTGCTATCTCAAGATTTGTAATATAACACTTTTCCGCCAGCATTTCTCTTGCCTGCTTGGACAGATTTGTCATCTGCTCAAACTCTGTTACATTTTTCTGGTGAAGCCACACATAAATCTGTTTTGCATTAAAGCCTTTAAGCCCGTTTGCAACGGCAAATTCCGTAAGCTGTTCCAGATTTAAACTTTTAATATCTGTTCTGTTCATTTTATCATATTTTTTTCAGCACTGCCACAAAAAAGCCGTCAAAGCCTGTCAAATGTGATAAAAATGTAACCTTTTCCTCACAGTTGACTGTGCCCTGCACCGGGCACTGCTGTTTTTTAAGTTCAAAATTACTGTTTTCTTTTAAAAATCTGTCGATAACCTGCTCGTTTTCCATTTTATTTATGGTGCAGGTTGAATATACGATTGTTCCCTTATCCGCCAGATAATCTTTGGCTGTGGAAAGAATATCATACTGCAGTTCTGCAAGATTTTGTACTTCCTGCATTGATTTGTAGCGCAGGTCAGGTTTTTTGGGGATGATACCTATGCCGGAGCAAGGCACATCACATATTATAACATTGTATTTCTTTAACTGTTCGTTAAACACTTCGCCGCGGTTTACAACCGTTGAAATGTTTTCAAGGCCAAGGCGGGATGCACCGTCGGTTATAAGCTTGAGGCGCGACGGGTTCGGGTCGCAGCTTGTAACACTGCCCGTGTTGTTGAGAGCTATAGCTGCAGCAAAGCTTTTGCCGCCCGGAGCTGCACATAAATCCAACACCTTGTCGTTTTCTTTTATGCCTGCAGCTTTTACTGCATACTGACTTGTAATGCCCTGCACGTAGAAATAACCTTCTTTAAATCCGGGGATTTCACCGATATTGCCCCTGTGAATAATTTCCAGCGCATCTTCCACAGGCATCCGGTTGTATGTAACACCACTTTCTGTCAGCAGTTTTCTGTAATTTTCTGCAGATATCTTTACAGTGTTGATTTTCACTGTAAATTTTGGTGTTATAAACATTCCTTTAAGGATATCTTCTGCCATATCTGGATAATCCTTGCTGATTATCTTTACTATGTCGGTATCCACAGAATACTTTACAGAAAATTCTGTTGTCTTATCCTTAAAGGTCTCTTTATTTATATCAAACCCTATGCACTTTCTTAAAACAGCATTAACCAAGCCCTTGGCACTTGTCTTTTTAAAAACAGGACACAAGCCAACAGCCTGGTTTATTGCCGCATAGTCGGGCACATTTTCCATATATAAAATCTGATACAGTCCGCTTTGCAGTATTGCCTTTACCTCTTTGTCCATCTTTGAAAGAGGCTTTGACAGATGCTTCTGCAGAATGTAGTCAAGCGTAAGCTTTCTTTCCACAGTGCCGTAAAACAGCTTGGTGGCAAAAGCTTTATCCTGCCCCGAAAGGCTGTGGCTGTCCAGCTCGGATGAAAGCACAAGGTTTGAAAACCCGCTTTTTTCCACCTTAAGCAGACAGTCCACCACTAATTTTCTTGATAAATCCATAATTTAATCTCTGTCTCTGCCGCCAAAACGCAAAACAAGGCGGAGAAGGTTTGCAAGAGAAACCGCAAGTGCTGCCACATATGTCATAGCTGCTGCGCTTAAAACCTTTTTAACGCCGCGGATTTCTTCTTCTGCCATTGTGCCGCCCATTTCCAGCGCATTTACTGCACGGCGGCTTGCATTGAATTCTACAGGAAGGGTAACAAGCTGGAACACTGCAACTGTTGCAAAAAGCAGAAGTCCCAGGTTAACCAATGGCTGCATACCCATAAAAAAGCCCAGCAGTACAAGCGGCATGGAAAGTGTTGAGCCGATGTTTGTAATCGGAATAATTGCCGCACGCAGTTTTATAGGCGCATAGTTCTGTGCATACTGCACTGCATGGCCTGCTTCGTGTGCTGCAACACCAACAGCAGCAACACTGTTTGAGCCGAAAACACTGTCAGACAAGCGAATAACATTTGTCTTTGGGTCATAATGGTCGGTAAGGTTGCCGCTTACACGTTCCACATTTACGTGATAAAGACCGTTTGCTGCAAGGATGCGGCGTGCAGCTTCGTAACCTGTCATACCGCTGTAGGTTCTTTCTCTTGAATATCTGTTGAATGTGCTATTAACCTTTGCCTGTGCCCACATTGAAAATGCTATAGCAGGCAAAACCAGAATAATATAATAAATATCAATTCCGTATAAATACATTAAATCACCTCAAATTTAAACTAACATATCGCCTTTTGCAAAGCGTCTGCCAAGGCTCCATGCTGTGCCGTCCATCGCCTTTGAACCTTCGGGCTGAACGGTAACAAATTCCAGTGCACCTTCACTGAAAGCAACCACCAGCGGTTTTGTGGAAAGAATTTCCCCCGCTTTGCCGCTGCCCTGTGCAAGTTTTGTTTTTATAACCTTAACCTTTTTGTCGCCATACATAAAGTGTGCTCCCGGCCAAGGGTTCTGTCCTCTTACCTTATTATGAATAATCTGTGCAGAATTATTAAAATCAAACAGTGCCATTTCTTTTGTGAGCGGCGGTGCAAGTGTTGCTTTTGAATGATCCTGCGGTGTACGTGATGCCCTGCCATTGACCACATCTTCACACACTTTGCTGAGGAAAACCCTGCCTTTTTCTTCCACATCGGCAAAAAGTTCTTCCTGTGTTTCGTTTTCGCCGATTTCAATTGGCAGAACATCAATGATATCACCTGTGTCAAGACCTTCATCAATGTGCATAACTGTAACACCTGTCTGCTTGTCACCATTGATAAGCGCCCACTGTATTGGTGCTGCACCGCGGTACTTCGGAAGCAGTGAAACATGAAGATTGAGACAGCCAAACTGCGGCACATCAATAACCTCTTTTGGCAGAATTCTGCCGTAAGCCACTACAGCAATAAGGTCAGGTGCAAGTTCTTTTATCAGCTGTGTTGCTTCACCTTTAAGTGTTTTTGGCTGATAAACAGGGATATTGTGTTCCTGTGCACAAACCTTTACCGGCGGCGGTGTCATAACCTGTTTTCTGCCCACAGGCTTATCCTCTCTTGTAAAGGCACCGATAACATTCCAGCCGTCTGTGATAAGCTGTTCAAGACAGCCGCGGGCAATTTCAGGGGTGCCCATAAATAAAACCTTTACGTCTTTTTTAGTCATAGTCTTCGTCCAGATTAAGTGCTTTGATTTCTTCTTTTGTCAGGTCTTCGTAGAATTTTGTTGCGTGATCCATAATTGTGATACCGTCAAGATGGTCACATTCGTGACAGATTGCACGTGCAAGGATATCTTCAGCTTCGATGATAAATTCGTTGCCGTAACGGTCCTGTGCTTTTGCCTTTACATACTGCGGGCGTGTGATTGCACCGTTTCTGCCCGGGAAGGAAAGACAGCCTTCAAAGATTGTCACTTCGCCTTCTCTTTCAAGAATTTCAGGGTTTACAAGTTCGATGATTTCATCAACTTCGTTGTCATCTTCGTCGATGTACTGGTCAAGCACAACAACCACACGGCGCAGAATGCCAACCTGCGGACCTGCAAGACCAAGGCCGTGAGCTTCCATCATTGTATCGCCCATATCGTCCAGCAATATTCCAAGTTTTTCGTTGAATTCTGTTACAGGACGGCAAACTTTTTTAAGGATAGGGTCGCCGTCTTTTACAATAGTTCTGATAGCCATAATAGTTCTCCTATATATAAAATCTGTTTTAATTTATTCATTAACCGGATTCATATTTACATAGATATCCGATTTGTTTTCTGTATCTTTAAGATATTCGTCAATGACAAGCCGCAGAAAATCGCGGAATTTTTTTGTGTTTTTACATTTAAGTGTAAGGCGGTAGCGGTAAATATCGTTTACCATGGACACCGAAAACGGCATAGGACCAAGTACAACCAGCGGTGCACCCTCCAGTTTTGGCGAAAGTTTCTCTATAATCCGCAGAAACCTTGCGCTGTCTTTTGCCACCGATATTTCCTTTTCGCCCGTAAATGCCACCTGACACATTGTGCAGAACGGCGGATATATGTTCATTTTGCGAAAAGCGATTTCCCTGTTGTAAAAACTTTCATAGTCAGCATTCTGTGCCAGAGAAATAATAGGGTTTGCACTGTCATAAGTCTGCACAACAGCCAGTGCATCCTCTGTCCAGCGGCCTGCACGGCCGATAACCTGAGTCAGCAGACTGAATGCACTTTCTGAAGAATTGTAGGATTCCTGATTGAGTGCCCCGTCTATGCCAAGGACACAGACAAGATTTACATCTTTAAAATCCAGCCCTTTTGCCACCATCTGAGTGCCTACAAGAATATCGTACTTTTTATCTGCAAAATCCCTCAGCATCTCGCTGTGGGTGCCTGCTTTAAGGGTTGTGTCTGCGTCCATACGCAGTATGCGTGCGGCGGGTATACACTGGGATATATATTCCTCAACGCGCTGTGTGCCGTAGCCCACATACTGTATTTCGCCGCCGCATTTTGGACATCTGTCGATTATTCTGTAACTGCGGGAACAGTAGTGACAGCTTAATTTATTGTCATTTTTGTGCTTTACAAGATTGACACTGCAGCTGTCGCACTGCAGAGTTTCCCTGCACTCCTTACATACACCCACTGTGGAATATCCCCTGCGGTTTATAAGGATAATGCTTTGTTTTCTCTTTTCAGTGTCGGGTTCTCTCATATTATCCGACAGATATTTTATAACCGGGTCGGACAGCACCCCTGTATCGCCTGTTATCGCCTGCATGCGCATATCGATAACTTCAACCTGGGGCAGCGGCATATCGTTGTACCGCTTTTCCATTTTGTGCAGATGATAATATCCGTTTTTTGCAAGATAATAGCTTTCTATGCTTGGTGTAGCCGAAGCAAGAACCAGCTTTGCGCCTTTTTCCTTTGCAATAAAGGATGCTACACGGACTGCAGAATATCTTGGGCTGTTTTCTGACTTGAAGGTTTTTTCGTGTTCTTCATCAATTATTATCAGCCCGATATTGTCACAGGGTGCAAACACAGCACTGCGGGTGCCCACAACCACCTTTGCTTTGCCCTGCAGTACGCGGTTGTAGTGCCACAGACGTTCTTTCTGGGTAAGTTTTGAGTGCAGCACACTGACTGTATCGCCAAAGTGGCTGCACATTTTGTTTATAACCTGCGGAGTAAGAGAAATTTCGGGCACAAGCAGCATTGCTGTTTTGCCGCTTTCAAGACATTGCTGTATCAGCTTTATAAATACCGCTGTTTTGCCGCTGGATGTCACACCGTATACAAGGTGCGGCCTGCAGTCATCTGCCGCAGTAATATCATCAAAAACCTTTTGCTGATATTCGTTAAGGCAGATATCCTCTGCTTTTTGCACTGCAAATTCTGTCTGCGGCTGTTTTTCTCTTTCTTCCGCAATCAGACAGCCTTTTTCGGCAAGTTTATCCACCACCGCTCTGGTTACATTACAATCATCGCATATTTGTTTGATTGTTTTGTGTTGGTTTTGCAGATAAAGGTAAACCGCCTGCTGTTTTGGTGTAAATTTTGTGACAGGTGCAGACAAATCCGCTGTATAATAAATTTCTTTCTGCACTTTATGCTTAAGTTCCAGTCTGCCCTTTGATATTCTGTACTGACTGCCGTAAGGTATAACCGCCTTTGCCGCATCATAATAAGTACAGAAGGTGGTTTCCTTTATATATTCCACCAGCTTCAGCGCAAAAGGTGTAACCGCCCACTGCTCTGTTTTTACATCGGCAATGGATTTAAGCCCCTTTGTAACCGCTTTTTCTTCAAGCGAAAGGACAACCCCCTGCCGCAGTGTGTTGCCGCGGCCGAAAGGCACCAGCACATTTGCCCCTACACAGATTGCATCTGCAAACTGCGGCGGAACAATATATGAAAATTCCCTGTCAAAGTTCAAGGTAGCTTTGTCCACCGCTACTCCTGCTGTAAGCATAAAGCTACCTCCTTATAAATTTAGTCTCTGTTGTCAAATATATCTATAATGGACTGTGCACACTGTTCGATGTAGTTGTTTTCCACAATGTAGTCGTAACTGCTCTGGAAACCAAGTTCTTCCTTTGCCTTGAAAAGACGCTGCTTGATTTTGCTTTCGTCTTCTGTGCCGCGGTTTTTA
>JAFSAW010000064.1 GCA_017442085.1 Oscillospiraceae bacterium
CAACCGCACTTTCGTAGGTATCGTATATGACCATACCCGGTTTAAGGTCGTTGGTTTTTCTGATATTTTTAACAAAAGTATAGTCAATCTCCACCCTTGCCGAGTCTTTAAGGCTGGAATGATAAACCGCAAGCATTGCTGCCTCGTTCTGTGTGCGCAGCGGAATATCCGCACCTTCGCTGAAAACAACCACATGGCTGCCCGGTGCTTTCTTTGTGTGGAACCACATATCCTTGCCACGTGCAGTTTTTATTGTAAGCTTGTCATTCTGCAGGTTGTTTCTGCCCACACAGATAAGAAAACCGTCAGAAGAAATATATTTGATAAAGTCCTGCGGCTTCTGCTTCTTTTCTCTTTGTTTAAAATACTTAATATAACCTGCACCGTGCAGCTCGCTGCGTATTGCCATAAGCTCTGCTTCGTTCTGCGCTTCCTGAACTGCATAGTTAATGGATTTGAGATATTCCAGTTCTATCTCTCCCTGACGGATAAGCTCTGTAAGCATCTTTACTGCGGTCTGGCGCTTTTTATATTCTTTATAATATTTCTGTGCATTCTGATTGCCGTTAAGCTTTACATCAAGAGGTATCTCAACATCTTCATTGGTGTAGTAGTTCAGAACTCTTACACTCTTCATACCTTTTTCAATCTGCCAGAGATTTGCAGTAAGCAGTTCGCCGTAAATTTTGTATTTTTCACTGTCACGGCTTTCATCAAGTTCTTCCTGACGGGCTACCTGCTTGCGCTGTGTACGTTCTGTCAAAGTCTGCACCAGTCTGTACAGATCCTTGCCCTTCTGACGCAGCCTTTCAGCTTTATCTTTCTGTGCATAGTATTCGTCCAGCAGCACATTGAGACTGTCATAGGTTTTTGTCGGCAGGTCCCCATATTGCATAAGCGGCATAAAGCTGAACTCACTTGGCTTGCCGTTTTCATCATATACTGTTGTATACTGTGGATTGTTATAATAATCAATCACAGTTTTAACCGCAGATTTTACAGAATACTGCTGAATCTCATCAAGATAATTTGCATAAACATCTCTGCCGTTTGTTGCACGGTATGCAATTTCACGAGCGATAACAGGACCTATCCCCTGTGTATTTTTCATGAATGCTGTATTAAGCGGTGCATCAAATCCAAACACCTGTTCCAGCACCTTATTCGATTCTGTAATAAGATTTGGATTTTCTCTGTTTGGCGGCAGCTTGTATGTCAGCCCCGGCAGCAGCTGGCGTACACTTGATGCATCGGCATCAACCCGCTTCATGGCATCGATAACCTTGCCATCCTGATTTATGGCAACAATATTTGCATACCTGCCCATCAGTTCTATAGCCAGATCAAGCTGTACAGTATCTCCCATTTCACTGGTTGCACTGAAAGCCATCATAATTATTCTTTCACCTTTTATGCTGTTGGCTGCAACAAATTTTGCCCCTGCAAAATATTTTCGCATAAGCATACAGAAACTTGGCGGCGTCTGCGGATTTTCAAAACTTTCATTCGTTATGCAAACCCTTGCGGAGCCACTGCGTGCCGATATCAGCAGTTTTATATTTCCGTCACGTTTTCGGATGTGCATAACAATTTCATCCTTGGACGGCTGATGTATTTTATCTATTCTTGAACCCTGCAGCTGTTCATCAAGTTCTTTTGCCAGCAAGGACAAGGTAATCGCATCAAGTGCCATTTAAATCTCCTTTTAAGATTAACCTGTATATTATTAGGTATATTATATATAACTCACAAGGCTGTCTTCAGTAAAAACAACTGTCTCAATACCAAACTGTGCCGAAATCAATTCTGCAAATGTTGCAACCGAAATCTTTTCACTTTCATCATGACCAAGGCATATTGTACTTATGCCAAGTTCCTTTAAATCCAGCATATCATGGTAACTGCTTTCTCCTGTTACAACACAGTCGCAGCCTGCAGCAACAATTTCTTCTGTCATTCCTTTTCCACTGCCTGCCACAACAAATACTTTTGTAATATTTTCTTTTGATTTTACAAACTGTAAATTAATTTTTGTGTTTTCTTTAACTTTACTCAAAAAATCATCAAATTTTTCTGTATTGTTCAAAGATACGGAAAAAGCATATTCGTTCTGTTCACGTTCACCATCAATACCGCAGAACTCTATCAGTTTTGCACTTGTGCCTTTTTCATACTTATCAAAATTTGTGTGTGCTGAAATAACACTTATGCCATTCTGTATAAGCTTAAAAAGAATATTGTCTGTATCAATGCTTTTTATTGAAGAAAAAATAACCGGATGGTGAGAAACTATAACTTTGCAGTTTTCTGCAACAGCCCTGTCCACAGCAGCCTTTGTAACATCAAGACAGCAAAGCACTTTTTCTGCTTTTTCACCGCTATCAACAAGCAGCCCGCTGTTGTCCCAGCTTTCCTGAGTTTCAAAAGGCATAATCTCATCAAGATATTTATAAATTTGTTTTACAGTAACCATAATTTCCTCTTTTATATAATCAGTATTTAAGAACACACTGCCCTGTTTTATTACTTTATATATTAAACCACAAAAAGCTGTTTTCAGCAATAGGCGCTTATGGCTTCTATAGGTTTAACAAACTAATCATTCACAAACAGTGAGTATAACCCCCTTGTTATAAAACAAAAACAGGCCCGAAAACCGAGCCTGTTTTATTATACCTTACGATATTTATTACATTTAAGCAATTATCTGCAGTTTGGAACGTCGATTGCACCAACTGGGCAAGCTTCAGCACACTGCATACAGCCGATACAGAGGTCAGCGTCGATGTTTGCAAGGAAGCCGTCAACTGTAACAGCTTTTGCTTTAGCTGTTTCGATTGGACAAACTTTTTCACATCTCTTACAGCCGATACAGCCAACTTTACATGCTTCGCGTGTAAGTTTACCGTTGTCTTTGTTGTTACAGAGAACCATTGGTTTAACATCATCTTCAACGATTTCGATAACGAATTTTGGACAAACTTTAGCACAAGCGCCACAGCCTGTACATTTTTCATTGATTACTCTTGCAACGCCGTCAACAACCTGGATTGCACCAAATGGACATGCACTTGCACAGTCGCCAAGACCAAGACAGCCGTATGCACAGTCGCCAGGACCACCGAACATTTTTGCTGCAGCGGAACATGTTGTAACGCCCTGATAATCAAATTTTGTGCCTGTGTTGCATGTATGACCCTGACATTTAACTACAGCTTTTTTAGCTGCACCTGCAGAAGCAGAAACACCCATAACTTTTGCGATTGCTTTTACACAGTCTGCGCCGCCTGGAGCACATTTGTCAAGATCTGCACCTTTTTCTACAATTGCTTTTGCATAGTCGGAGCAGCCTGCATAGCCACAGCCACCGCAGTTTGCGCCTGGAAGACAACCTGCAACCTGTCCGATTCTTTCGTCTTCATATACATACATTACTTTAGCAGCAACTACAAGAACTACTGATGCAATAATACCGATAGCAGCAACAATAATAACAGTTGTTAAAATACCATTCATAGTTACCCCTCCTTAAATTGCACCAAAGATGCTTTCAACGATACCGCCAAAGCCTGTGAAGGAAAGAGCTACCAAAGCAGCTGCAACCAGTGTAAGTGGCAAGCCTTCAAAGGATTTAGGTGGTTTAGCCTGATCAACTCTGCTTCTAACGCCTGTAAAGATAACCATAGCAAGCATAAAGCCGAAACCAGCACCAAGAGAACCGATCAAGCTTTCAACAAAGTTGTAGCCGGATTCAACGTTGAGCAATGCAACGCCGAGGATAGCACAGTTTGTTGTGATAAGAGGAAGGTATACACCAAGTGAGTTGTAAAGACCTGGAATGTATTTTTTGAGGATAATTTCAACAAGCTGTACCAAAGAAGCAATAACAAGGATAAATACGATTGTTCTGAGGTAAACAAGGTCATTAGCCTGAAGAATAAATTTGTCAATTGGCCATGTAACTGCTGTTGCCATCAACATAACGAAGATAACAGCTGCAGACATACCAACAGAAGAGTCAAGTTTCTTGGAAACGCCAAGGAATGGACAGATACCCAAGAATTTTACAAGAACATAGTTGTTAACCAACACCATGCTGAAGAATATAGCACCTAATCTCATTACATCCATTATGCGTTACCTCCTTCTGTTTTTGCGTTGGCACAAGCCATTTTACAGCCGATGCAGCCTGCACCGCAACCATCTTTAGGCATCTGAGCAATTTCAAGTTTAACTGCAAGAGCCATAAAGAGACCGAATGTGAAGAAGCCGCCTGCTGCGGATGTAAAGAAGCCGATTGGGTTGGAGGACAGAACTGGTACTGCAAAACCAAATACTGTACCTGCACCAAGAGCTTCTCTGAAGATACCCATAAGTGTGAGTGTAACTGTAAAGCCAAGACCCATACCTACACCGTCGAGAGCAGAGTCAACAACTGTGTTTTTGGAAGCAAATGCTTCAGCACGGCCAAGAATGATACAGTTAACAACGATAAGTGGAAGGAACACGCCAAGAGCTGTGTCCAATGCTGGCAAGAATGCTTTTACAAGCATCTGTACTATTGTAACGAAACCTGCGATAACTGTGATAAATGCAGGAATACGAACTTTATCAGGAATAATTTTTCTGAGAGCAGAAATAACAACGTTTGAACAGATAAGAACAAATGTTGCTGCAACACCCATACCAAAGCCGTTAAATGCAGAAGATGTAACTGCAAGTGTTGGACATGTACCCAAAACAAGTTTGAGAACAGGGTTTTCTTTAAGGAAACCATTGGTAATGAGAGAAAGTTTGTTATTTTTCTTTTCCATCTATGTTTCCTCCTTAACCATTGATTGC
>JAFSAW010000065.1 GCA_017442085.1 Oscillospiraceae bacterium
ACAGTCTGCCAAAAAAGAAGAAAACTGGTGGGATATGTCAGGTCTTAACAGCCAGTGGGGCGAAGACGGCGAAAAGATGAGAGCTTACAGCTGTCCGTCCTGCGCTGCAGAGATAATCTGTGATGAGACCACTGCTGCAACAAGCTGTCCGTACTGCGGCAACCCTACTGTTGTTCCTGGACAGTTCGGAGGTGCACTTAAACCTGACTATGTTCTTCCGTTTAAACTCAGTCATGAAGATGCAAAGAAAGCACTTAAGGACTACTATAAAGGCAAACGCTTTCTGCCAAAGGAATTTACTGCAAAAAATAAAATCAGTGAACTCAAGGGCGTTTATGTTCCGTTCTGGCTGTTCAGCTGTAAAGCAGACGTGGATGTGCAATTTGATGCAACCCAGGTGACAACCCACAGGGAAGGCAACTACAACGTGACTGTCACGGCCCATTACGATGTGCGTCGCAGCGGTACAGTGCCTTTTGAAAACATCCCAGTTGACGCATCAAAAAATATGCCTGACACCCATATGGATGCTGTTGAACCATTCGACTATTCCCAGCTTAAACCATTTTCTATGTCCTATCTGCCGGGATACCTTGCAGAAAGATACGGCCAGACTGCTGAAGAAAGCGTTGAACGCGCTGAAACCCGTGCAGTCAACACTGCTGTTGAACAGATGTACAACGATGCCAGCATCAGCTTTTCAGGCTGTTCGGTAAGAAACAAAAATGTTCAGCTTGAACGCGGTAAGGTAAGCTATGCACTGCTGCCTGTATATATGCTGACAACAAAATACAACAATCAGAACTATATATTTGCAATGAACGGTCAGACAGGCAAGTTTGTAGGCAATCTGCCTGTAAGCAAAAGCAAATACTGGACATATTTCCTTGGCATAGCTGCATCGGTGACAGCAGTACTCGGTACAGCAATTATGCTGTTCTTGTAAAGGGGGCGCAGATTATGAAAAACAGACTTTTAAAAATTTCCGCGCTTGCCCTTATACTCTCACTGGTGTTCAGTCTTGGAATTTTTGGCGAAGGCACAAAGCAGTATGTTTATGACCCTGTTTATCTGCTGACAGACAGCGAATATGCCGAACTCAACACAAAAGCGGCAGAAATCAGCGAAAAATACGGATGTGCGGTGCATTTTGTTGTTACCGATGACCCTTCTGTGAACTATGACAATATCCAGATTTATTCTGAAGATATGTATCTTGAATCTCCTGCACTTGGATACGGAGACGGAAAGGACGGCGTAATGCTTGTACTTGGCACATACGACCGCTGTTACTGGCTGCTTGCCTATGGCGACAAGGGTAATTATGCTTTTACTGATTACGGTAAAGACTGGATGAGTGAACACTTTGTTGAAAAATTCGGCAATGATGACTGGTACGGCGGCTTCAAAGTGTTTATTGAAGACTGCGATTACATCCTTGGCGAAGCTGAAAAAGGAAAACCTGTTGATATCTATTACGAAGAAACCAATATCGGTGTGGAAGCCTACGGCGTTGCATTTATTGCAGGCATCATCATTGCATTCATAGTATGCAGTATCTTTAAATCACAGATGAAAACAGCCAATATTGCAACAAATGCAAAAGGCTATTTTGACAGAAATGCTGTGGAAATCACAAACAGATATAACCGTCTGCTGCATACAACAGTGACAAGAACAGAAATAAGTAATGATGATAATGACAGTTCATCTTCCCGCGGAGGCACAACAGTAAACAGCCGTGGCTTCTCCGGCAAGGGTGGAAAATTCTGATTTTAAGAGGTGATATAAATGCTTAAAAACAAATTTAAAAAAATTGCTGCTTTAATGGTTGCCATGGCAATGGTGCTGGCTCTTACAGCCTGCGGCGGTGGCGGCAACGATGCACCTGAAAGCACAGCTGACAGCCGGCCTGCACCTGAAAGCACACAAAACCCTGACAACGGTGGTCAGGCTTTTGAAGGCGACGACTGGGTTATGCTGCAGCAGGCAATGATTGATACCACCGATATGGCCGCAGTGGCTTATCTTGGATGGTATGAAGAATATTATGACCTGTATGACTACTCACAGATTCAGGAATATATCGCAGATACCTTTGTTGCAGAAGACCACCCGTTTATTGCAAATATAGATGCCGAACATTTTGTGCCGCATATCGGCGGTCAGCTTTACTGCATTGTGCCTGCTGATGAAAATGCAACAATCACAATCTATGACTATATATTTGATGAAGAAGACTACACTGCACAGTACGGAGATGCACTGTATCAGTCCACAGACGGCAAACCGATTATCATAATGTGCAACGAAAGCGAATACATTCCTAATATTATTGTGGAAATATTCGACAGCAACGGCAATGTGCTGGAATACATTCCATGCCTGAGCGGTTATGACGGACGCCTTGAAGTGCCTTACGATGCACCTACTGTGCTGGACTTCAGCCCATACGAAAAACTTGGCTATGTAACTGAAAATGACTATACATTTGACCCTGCTGTGCTCTACTACGCAGAAGACTGGACAGCATATGTTCCTAC
>JAFSAW010000066.1 GCA_017442085.1 Oscillospiraceae bacterium
GAAAATAATGCTTTGCACAGGCAGGGATTATAAAATACAGGCGTTGTATTGTTTATGCCTTTAAAAGTATATAGATAGAAAAGTTTTTATATAATAATATAAAAATTATTTGGAGGTGCATGATGGCGGCTATAACGGCCAATATATCAAGAATTGGGCACAGGTTGATGATTTGCCGCAGAAATCTGTTTGACAGGGCAAAATGGCGCAGCTATATCGGAAGCGTAAGATTTTTTAAACATCTTATTCTCACTGTGTTGCTGCTGCTTATTACAGTGCCTTGGTTTTTTGTTGCAGGATTATATATAAAATACAGCAGTGCTGCGCAGGAAATTGCACAGATGGAACAGATGATGGATGCAAGTTTTATGGGAGGTGCAGGACAGACCCCAAACGACAGTGTTTTGCTGAATGCTGTTGCGGCACCGTCGGAAGTGCCGTCTTATCAGCTGCTTTATCCTGATTTTTATGCACCGCAGGAACTTAATATTGTGGATTACAGCGATAAAACAATATACCTTACATTTGATGACGGTCCGTCGCCCCGCACACCTGAGGTGCTGAAAATACTGGAAGAAAAAGGCGTTAAAGCAACATTTTTTGTTGTAGGTCAGAATGACGAGCAAAGTTATCAGTGGATGCGTGATATTGTGGCAGAAGGTCATACCATAGGTATGCACAGCTATACCCATCAGTACAAAAAAATATATTCATCGGTGGAAAGCTATCTTGAAGATATGTATAAGATGTTTACCCAGATAAAAGAGGTTACAGGGGTAACGCCAACAGTTTTCCGTTTCCCCGGCGGCAGTATAAATGCCTATAACACCGGGATAAACCAGGAAATTATTGCCGAAATGCTTCGCCGCGGTTTTGTGCCTTACGACTGGAATGTTTCCAGCGAAGATGCTGCAACAAATCCGCCGTCAGCAGACAGGATAGTATCAAGTGTGCTTACTCAGGCAGGCAGGGTAAACCGTGGGGTTGTGCTGATGCACGACAGCGATTATAAATATACAACGGTTGCAGCACTGCCGCAGATGATTGACAAGCTGAAAGAGCAGGGGTTTGTGTTCAGTGCAATACAGCCCGAAACACAGCCGGTGCTGTTTGGCTATCAGAATTGACACTGCAGTTCTTTTTTTATAAATGTTTTACTGAAGGAAAACAGAGGTTTTGCGGCCTCTGTTTTTCTTTGCAGCAAAACAGGTTTGCGGTTTTGGCAAAAAAATGATAAAATTTTATTAAAAGTGTGATGTTATCACAGAAATATCGCATAAACTGTGGTAATATAAAATCACAAAAGAAAACACAAAGTTCTTAAAAAGAACAGGGTATATAAAGGAGATATTACTATGAAAGCTAAATTTTACATCTGCAAACACTGTGGCAATCTTATCGGCATGATTAACGATGCAGGCGTACCTATGGTATGCTGCGGCGAAAAAATGCATGCACTTGTTCCAAACACTGTTGAAGCAAGCGGCGAAAAACATATTCCAGCTGTTACACTGGAAGGCAATATCCTTAAAGTAAACGTAGGTTCCGTAAATCACCCAATGGCACCTGAACACTTTATCGAATGGGTTTATGTGGAAACAGAAAACGGCGGTATGAGAAAAGCTCTCAAACCTGGTGACGAACCAAACGTAACATTCTGCCTTGGCGAAGACAAAGCAGTTGCTGTTTACGCATACTGCAACCTGCACGGCCTGTGGATGACAGAAATCAAATAATCTTTTATAAAATGTTATATAAGCAAAAAGCAACCGCCCGACTTTTCTGCCGGGCGGTTTTGCGTATGTATTTTAATTGATAACAGCTGCGGTAACGCTTATTTCCACAAGAAAAGCAGGAGAAGCAAGGGCTGCTTCAACACAAAGGCGTGCAGGTTCGTTGTCCTGACTTACCCATGCGTCCCAGACGCTGTTCATTTCCTTGAACATATTTATATCTTTAAGATAAATCTGGGCGGAAAGCATATGATGCTTGTCGCTGCCATATCTTTCCAGCAAAGTATCAATTTTTTCCAGAATTTCTTTAGTCTGCTGTTTTACATCGCCTGCAGGATTGGTGCAAAGCTGACCTGTAAGATATAAAACGCCATTGTGTTCAACAACGTTGGAATATCTGCCGTTACTTTCAAATCGTCTGATAGCCATTATAGCCTCCTGTAAATTTTGTGCTGATTAATAGAGGTTTAAGTCGTTTTGCTCAAGGGAAATATATTCGTTTTTATTTTTGCTTATATAAAGGCTGGCAAAAGCACCAAAAGCAAGAAATGCAGCAGCCAGCTTGAAAATAAATTTTACAAATTTCATAAAAGACCTCCGAAGTGAATTGTTTAATAGTTGAGTATGATAAATTCTTCCATTGAACTGTGTCTGTCAGGCAGACTGCTGCTCCGGTCAGGGAACAGACAGGCGTAATCCTGAGAATTATCAAAAATTTTATAGAAATTTAAAAGAATAATGCTTTCTTCACCAAGACAGGTACTGAAATATTCTTTTGTAAAATCTGCAGGAATTGTGATTTCGCCGCACCAGTAAAAACCCTGCTGGTCATTTGTTCTGAAAGTGTGGTACTGCAGAATATCCGGATTAAGAGATAAAATCTCTTCGTTAGAAGGATTTACAAATTCAAAACGGTTTATGCCGTCTATGCCGGATTCGATGTGTATAAAATTTTTACACAGTGCAGGATTAAGGTTAATACAAAGCTGCAGGTCTTTTTTTCCTTTGGCTTCGCTGTCAAAACAATAGGTGCAAAGTTTTAAGCTGCCTGCCGATACATACTGCTTGAGATAACAGAAAACCATATGTTCTTCTTTTTCGGTATAGTAGTTTGTTATCTTGAAGGCGCTTTGTGCGTCCCAGTCTATTTTGTTTGGAGATGAATATATTATCTTGTGCAATTTTTACCTCTGCTGAACGGGATGCTGTTTACAGCATCATATTTTATACTCTGATTATACCACATAATTTATACTTTCACAAACCCAAAGGGCAGTTTTTACAAATTTTTAACAGCTTTTTAAGCTTTATTTGGCATATTTTATCTTTTTTCTACAATTTGACTAATTTTACAAAATAAAATATATATATTTGATAAATTTGCTATACAAGGTATTGAATTTCATTAACAAAAATGTTACAATTACAAATTGAAATAATAGGCTTTACATTAAAGGCTTTGAATGGAGGATTATATAGTGGCAGTATTTAAAAAACTGGTTCGCAGTGCAAGTGGCGCACATGTTCCACACAACAAAAACACTGAGAACTTAGAAACTGTAAAAATGCCGGTTCCTGCTAAAGTTCGTATTCCTATGAGCATGCACATTGGTGCTCCAGCCAAAATGGTTGTTAAAAAAGGTGACGAAGTTAAAGTAGGTACAGTTATTGGTGAAGCAGGCGGTTTCATCTCCGCACCTGTTCACTCTTCTGTATCCGGTAAAGTTGTTGGCACAGAAGAAATTCTTTTGCCAAACGGCAACAAAACACAGGCTGTTGTTATCGAAACAGACGGCGAACAGACAGTTTGCGAATGTGTTAAAGCTCCTGAAGTTACAGACCATGCAAGCTTTGTTGCAGCAATTAAAGCAAGCGGTCTTGTAGGTCTTGGCGGTGCAGGTTTCCCATCCGGTGTTAAACTTGACCCACAGAACCTCAGCGAAGTTGACACACTCTGTATCAACGCAGCAGAATGTGAACCTTACATCACAGCAGACTTCCGTGAAATGATGGAATGCGGCGAAGATGTAGTTGAAGGTGCTCAGCTTGTTAAAAAATACCTTGAACTTTCCAAAGTTATCATCGGTATTGAAAAGAACAAACCTGCAGCTATCGCAAAAATGAAAGAACTCTGCAAAGGTCTTGAAGGCTTCACAGTATGTGAACTTCCAAGCGTTTACCCACAGGGTGCAGAAAAAGTTCTTATCGAATCTGCAACAGGCAGAGAAGTACCACAGGGTGCTCTTCCATCTGCAGCAGGCTGCATCGTTATGAACGTTGCTTCCGTTGGCTTTGTTGCAAGATACCTTAAAACAGGTATGCCTCTGGTTACAAAACGTCTTACAGTTGACGGTGATGCAGTTGCACAGCCTAAAAACGTAGAAGTTGTAATCGGTACATCCACAGCAGATATCATCGAATTCTGCGGCGGTTATAAAGAAGAACCAGGCAAAATCATCTCCGGCGGTCCAATGATGGGTGCTGCTGTTATGAATGACCAGCTGCCTGTTATGAAACAGAACAATGCTATCCTTGTATTCAGCAAGAAAGCAGCAGAACTTAAACCTGCATCCGCATGTATCCGTTGCGGCAGATGTGTAGACGCATGTCCAATGGGTCTTTCCCCAGTTGAACTTGCACTTGCTCTCAATGCTAAAGATGCAGAAGAAATCAAAGCTCTCAGCGTTGATTTGTGTATGGCTTGCGGCAGCTGTTCCTTTGTATGTCCAGCTAAACGCCCGGTAGCACAGACAATGGCAGAAGCTAAAGACTTTGTAAGAAAGGCGGCTAAATAATATGAACAATATGAAATTAAGAGTATCAGCTGCTCCTCATATTACAGGCAAAGATTCCAGCCGCTCTATCATGCTTGATGTTATCATCGCTATTATTCCTGCACTTATTGCAGCAGGCGTTATCTTCGGTATCAGAGCAGTTATCCTTACAGCTGTTACAGTTGCAGCTTGCGTTGTTTTTGAATATATCTGGAACAAAGCACTTAAAAAAGAACAGACAGTTGGCGACCTTTCCGCAGTTGTTACAGGTATGCTGCTTGCATTCAATATGCCTTCCACATTGCCATACTGGATGGCAATCGTAGGTGCAGCATTTGCTATCCTGCTTGTTAAACAGCTTTTTGGTGGTATTGGTTACAACTTTGTTAACCCAGCTATCACAGCTCGTATCATCCTTGCAACTTCCTTTGCAGGTGCAATGACAAACTTTGTTCACCCAACACAGTCTATCGATGCTATCGCAGCAGCAACACCACTTGCAGCTAACGCAGCAGGCGCATTTGCTGAAGGCGGTGCTCCATATCTCCAGATGTTCATCGGTACAACAGGCGGTGTTCTTGGTGAAACAAGTGCTCTTGCACTCCTCATCGGTTTTGTATACCTTCTTATCAAAAAAGTTATCAGCCCTGCAATCCCTGTTACATATGTTGCAACAGTTGCAGTTCTCGCAGTAGTATTCGGTCAGGATCCACTTGTTCATATTCTTGGCGGCGGTCTCCTCCTCGGTGCTATCTTTATGGCTACAGACTACGTAACAAGCCCTTACACACTTAAAGGCAAAATCGTATTCGGTATTGGTCTTGGCCTTATCACAATGATGATTCGTGTATTCGGTACAATGGCAGAAGGTGTTTCCTACGCAATTCTTCTTATGAACCTCTTTGTACCTTACATCAATCAGCTTACAAGACAGAAACCTCTTGGTGCTCCTAAAAAAGTAAAGGAGGCTAAATAATCATGAAAAAGAATTCTACATGGAATGAGTTGCTCAAACCTGTTGTTGTTCTCACAGTTATCTGTGCAGTTGTATCCGCAGCTCTGGCAGGTGTAAACAGTGTTACCGCACCAATTATTGCCGAAGCAGCAGCAAAAGCAGCAGACGCAGCAAGATATGAACTTCTCCCTGAAGCTGACGGCTTTGAAGCTATCGAAGTTGAAGTTGAAGGCGTAACAGAAATGTACAAAGCAACAAACGATGTTGGTTATGTTATTTCTGCACAGGGCAACGGTTACGGCGGTAACGGCTCTGTTAAACTTATGATTGCTTACGACAACGAAGGTGCAATTACAAATATCAAAGTTGTTGACTGTTCTGGTGAAACACCAGGTATCGGTGACAAAATCGTTAAAGAAGCATGGTTTATGGAACAGTTTATCGGTCTCAACGGCGAAGCTAAAAAAGGCGAAACAGTTGATACAATTTCCGGTACAACAATTTCTTCCGGTGCTGCTCTCAATGCAGTTAATGCTGCATACAAAGCATTCAGCGAAAAAGCTCTTGGTGTTGTTATTGTTGAACTTACATTTGAAGAAGAAGTTGCACAGTACTTCGGCAACATGGTTGCAACAGAAGTTAGCCACGAAGATGTTCTTGAAGCATACACATCCGACCTTGGCCTTGTTCTTGTAACAGAAGGCAAAGGCAATGGTATCATCGGTGATGAACACCAGTCCGGTCTTATGCTTAAAGCATACACATCCTTTGATGAAAACGGCGTAATCACAGGTGTTATGTTTGACACATCCAGTGAAACACCAGGTCTTGGCGACAAAATTGCAGAAGCAGATTTCATCAACAAATTTATCGGTGCAACAGATGACAGCGGTGCAGACATCATTGCAAACTGCACATACTCTTCTAAAGGCGCTAAACAGGCTGTAAGCAAAGCAGCAGCTGCATTTGCAGCAATCAATGGTTAAGGAGGAAACATAGATGGAAAAGAAAAATAACAAACTTTCTCTCATTACCAATGGTTTCCTTAAAGAAAACCCTGTTCTCAAACTTGTTTTGGGTACATGTCCAACACTTGCAGTTACATCTTCTGC
>JAFSAW010000067.1 GCA_017442085.1 Oscillospiraceae bacterium
AAGCGTTTTTAAAGTGTTTACTCACTATCTCAAAAAAGAATATCTAAAGTTATTCCTTCACAAGCTTCTGTTCTTTTCTCAATATTGTTTAATTTTCAAGGTCCTTGCTGTCTCGCGACAGCCTTTATATATTAGCACAACCGTTCAGTTTTGTCAAGCACTTTTTCGCCTTTTTTAAAACTTTTTCAGTTGTTTACCGCTGTCTCGGTGACAGCTTGTACATAATACCACGGCAAGTACCGTATGTCAACACATTTTTTCAAAAAATTTCTACATTTTTTTACTTTTCATTTTATGCACAAAACCGGTGGAAAACTAAAGAAAACTTGTAGTAAAAATGCACAGTGTGTACACCCTTATTGAAATAATCGTCTCTTTTATATATAATAATGATAATATATTATAAATTTTATGAGGTATTTTATGCTTTTGTGTGTAAATGTAAGCAACAGCAAAATAACTATGGGCATTTTTGACGGAGACGACATAATTTTAAAAACATCCGTTTCTGCAACTGTAGGCAAAACCACAACCGAATATGCAGTGCTGTTCAAATCTGTTTTTGACCTGCACTGTTTTGATACCAGACAGATTGACGGTGTTATAATCGCCTGTGTTGTGCCCGCCCTTACCGCAGCTGTGCGGGATGCTCTGGGTTTTATATATAAAGGTAAAATATTTATTGTAGGGCCCAAACTTAAAAACGGGCTTAAGATAAAATCGGAAAATCCGTCCCAGATAGGTGCGAGCCTTATCTGTCAGTCTGTAGCACTGACGGATAAATACCCTATGCCCTGTCTGCTTATATCTATGGGCACAGCACTTTCCATGTTTGCCCTGGACAAAAACGGAACATTTATCGGCGGTGCAATTCTGCCAGGTATAAAAATGAGTGCACAGGCACTTGCCGAACATACTGCACAGCTGCCGCAGATTGACCTGACACAGAAGCCTGCAGGGGTTATAGGCACAAACACCGTGCAGAATGTACAGTCCGGCCTTATTATCGGCACTGCCTGCACCATTGACGGCATGATTGGCCAGTTCAGAGCAGAGCTTGGTGAAGAACTTACCTGTGTGGCCACCGGCGACATAAGCGATGTTGTTCTGAGCCATTGCAGCAATAAAATTATTTATGATGAAAATCTTGTACTTGAAGGGCTGAAAAAAATATATTTAAAAAATGTTAAATAGGTATTGTTTATACCTTTGTTTTAATGTATACTTGAATTTGCGCGGAAAGTCCGCGTTTATATAGCTTGACGCTGTACCCGCCATTTGGGCAGGACGGCAGTAAAGGAGAAACTGAATATGAAAAAAACAAAAACATTAAAGCTTGCCCAGCTTGCTTTGCTGGTTGCCATTGTGCTTGTTATGGCGTACACACCGCTTGGCTATCTGCGCACACTTGGTCTGGAAATTTCTTTCCTTATGATACCTGTAACCATTGGTGCCATTGTGCTTGGCCCTGTTGAAGGCGCAATTCTTGGTCTTGTGTTTGGCCTGACCAGCTTTGCAACCTGTTTTGGCAGCAGCACATTTGGTGCAACTTTGCTGGCAATCAACCCCGTTTACACTTTTATCGGCTGTGTAGTAACACGTGTACTTGCAGGTTTTTTGACAGGTATTGTATTTAAAGCTGTGAAAAAACTGAAAATCGGTTATGAAATCACAAGCCTTGCAGGTCCGCTGCTGAACACCCTGTTCTTTATGGGTGCACTTGTGCTGTTTTTCTACAACACAGAATTTATCCAGAACCTTGCCGCAACCCTTGGCGCTGCAAACCCATTTGCATTTGTTATTGCCTTTGTTGGTCTGCAGGGATTGGTGGAAGCAGTTGCATGCTGTGTTATTGCAGCTGTAATAAGCAAAAATGTACATAAATTTGTAAAATAACATAATGACATAAAATCCCGGTGGTACTCCACCGGGATTTTTATTTTACAGATGTTTTGTTGGTTATTTTTCAACATGCGTGTTGAAAACTATTTCAGTTTTTCTTCCCATTCTTTTTCTTTAAAACCTATAAGAAACACATCATCACCCACCAGCATCGGACGTTTAACCAGCATGCCGTCGGTGGCAAGCAGGCGCAGCTGTTCTTCTTCGCTCATGGCAGGCAGACGGCCTTTAAGCTCCATTGATTTATAAAGCAGCCCGCTGGTGTTGAAAAACTTTTTGAGCTCATACCCGTTTTCGTGGTACCACTTTTTAAGCTCCTCATATTTTGGATTGTCCAGCTTTATATCACGGATTTCGTATTCAATCCCCTTTTCGTCCAGCCATTTCTGTGCTTTCTGACAGGTTGTACATTTGGGATAGCAGATAAACTGAAGCATTTTATATCTCCTTTATATTGTATTGTCAAAAATCAAGGCCTGTGCCGATGCCTTTTTCAACTGCCGCATTGTAAATTTCTGTGCCGCATACGGTATCGAACAATGCCATACCGACAGTTTTTATAAACACAGTATTGCCTGCCGTATGATTTTTATAATCAGGATTATACATCACATCGGAAATCTGATGTATTTTGTCCTCACAGATTGTTCCTTCTTTAAGAGGTATAAACAAATCTCCGCTTTCTTCCTTTGCAAAGTTCAGGTCCACATATATGCCGTCGGCCGCTTTTACCAGGGCATCGGGGCATTCGCGGCAGTGAGGTTTATAGCTGCCGATTGCAACAACAGTTTTGCCTTTGAAAAGGCTTTCATCATCAGGAAACACCGGTGTATTGCTTGTGGTTGCGGCAATTATGATATCACTTTTTGCCATAAGGTCATTTATTGTTGTGCAGCTTTCAAGATTTATATCTCTGCCAATCAGTTTTTCCACATTTGCTTTGAACTTTGCAGCGTCCTTTTTATTGTGGTCATAGGTGTAAACAGTTCTGATATTTCTTACTGTACAGGCAAATGCGGTCTGAAACACGCCCTGAACGCCCATGCCGACAATGCCACAGGTCTGTGCATTCTGCGGTGCAAGATTTTTAAGCATTACACCCGTGTTTGCCCCCGTGCGCAGCGCTGTTAAAAAACCGGCGTGCATAATTGCTTTTATGCTGCCGTATTCGGCATTGTTAAGCACCATCATTCCGTCAATCATAGGCTTGCCCTTCCTTGGATTTCCGGGAAACAGCGTAAGAAATTTTGTGCCGAAGCCATCAGCTGTAAAGCATGGCATATACAGCAGTGTATTGCTTCCGTTTTCTATGCAGGGGCGATGAGGCATAACAAAACCGCCTTCATAAAAAATTCTGTACGCCTTTTCCATAGCCGCAATACATTCCTCAAGGCTCATACATCTCTGCATATCTTCACGGTTTAAAAACAGCATAAAATCACCCTTTATATTATAATTATGTATTTATATTATCACACTTGAAAATTTTGTACAATAAAAAGACGATGGCACAATATTTCAATGTGTCATCGTCTTTATTATTACAGATAATGTTTTGCCTTTAAAATTGCAAGCTGTGTTTTGCCGTCGCAGATTTCGCCGTTCATACACATTTCGTATGCTTTTTCAAAAGGCATCTTTACAAGTGAGATAAACTCATCTTCATCAAAATTTGTATTGCCCTTGCTGAGCATTTTTGCAAGGTAAAGATAAACTGTTTCGCTGCAGTATCCCACAGTTGGCCAGTACTTGCCCAGCTTTATAATGCTGTCGGTTTTAAAGCCTGTTTCTTCTTCAAGCTCACGCACTGCTGCAAAAAACGGGTCTTCGCCGTTTTCCAGCTTGCCTGCAGGTATTTCCAGCATTTCACTGTCAAAGGCACTGCGGTACTGACGCACCAGATAAACATTGCCTTCTGTGTCCACAGGCAGCACCGCTGCACCACCGTTGTGATACACCACATCCCTTACAGCCTTTTCGCCGTTTTCCAGCACAACGTCACGCTGTGCCACACGGAAAACGCGGCCACTGAAAATTTCTTTTTCGCTGATTACAGTTTCGTAATGAGCATTTTTTACTTCTTTTTCAGACATAGGTTATTCCTCATCGGTCTTTGGCAGAATTTCCGCCTTAACCTTTACAATTCTTCTGTCAGCTACTTCCAGGGCTGTAAATTTAACCCCCATATATTCAATGCTTGCCTTTTCGCCCTTTTCAGGTATGCGGGCAAGTGTATTGATGATAAGTCCGCCGACAGTGTCGTACCCTTCATCTTCCAGCTGCTCGGCAACCTCTTCCATTCCAAGAGCCTCAAAAGCTTCTTCGATTTCTATGGATGCCTTGCAGATAATAGTATTTTCGTCAATTTTGCGGAATTCTTCCTCTTCGTCGTCATATTCGTCCTGAATATTGCCAACAATCTCTTCAAGGATATCTTCCATTGTTACAATACCGCTTGTGCCGCCGTATTCGTCAACAACCACGGCAATCTGTGTACGTTTAAGCTTAAACTGAACCAGCAGGTCATCTGCCAGACAGCTTTTTGGCACAAACATAGCTTTTCTTGCCAGATTTTTTACAGGCTGATTAAGTTTTTCTTCGTCACCGAGAACACCCAGCAAATCCTTTACATAAAGGATGCCTGTGATGGTGTCGATGGTTTCGTTGTAAACAGGCACACGGGAGAAGCCCTCGTCCTTTGCCTTTTCGATAACTTCTCCGCAGCTGTCGTTCTGGTTTATGGCAAAAACTTCGGTGCGGTGGGTCATAATATCATTAACAGTAAGTTCGCCAAGTTCAAAGATGTTTTCAATCATCTCCTTCTGTTCGTCGTCGATGATATCCTCGCTTACATCTTCCACCAGCTCCATAACATCTTCCTGTGTTGCTTCAATTTCGGTTTTAAGCTTGAAGATGCGGAAAACCGCCAACACAGGCAGAGTGATAACCAGCGTTACTGTATAGTTTAAAATTAAAATAACCGGTGTAAGCAGTTTTTTTACCGCACCCATTTTTTTGTGCAGCGCAAGGCCCACACAGTATGGAATAAATGTGCCTAAAAAAACAAATAGCGCCCCATAGATACATTTCTGCTGCAGGTTCAACAAAGGCATAACAAGGCTTACAAAAACAGCCATATTTGCCATATACAAGAAAATTGCACTTACCATTTCCTTTGAAACGCCAATTTCAAAATCGTCAATTTCCTCGCTTCTTCTTGTTCCTGCTATGTAAAGGCACGCAAACACACTGATTATAAAGTTGATAATAAAATAAATAGTCCCATCCGGGTCCATGAGATAGTCTCCTTTTCTTTAATAATAAATAATTTATATTATATGATATCACTACAGTATAATTTTGTCAAATTGCCATTTGCCCGTATTTTGTGTGCAGATATACGCGTTGTGATGCCGCCGGACAAAACATACTGGCAGTATATGTAAATTTGTGTATTTTTTAACAGGTTTAAATTTTTCTTATATCCCATATATAAAAATTGCATAAACTTTGGTGGATTATAACCTTTACTTATAACACGATTAATGATAAAATGATAACTGTAAGAATGGGCGAAAAGCGCCCTTAATATAAAGGAGGTCATTTCCAATGGCAAGAAAAAGAATTTCCATGGATGGTAACACAGCTGCCGCTCACGTTAGCTATGCTTTCACAGAAGTAGCTGGCATTTTCCCTATCACACCATCCTCTGTTATGGCTGAAGTTACAGACTCTTGGTCAGCAACAGGCAGAAAAAACATCTTCGGCACAGAAGTTAAGGTTGTAGAAATGCAGTCTGAAGCTGGTGCTGCAGGTACAGTACACGGCTCCTTGCAGGCTGGTGCTCTCACAACAACATACACAGCATCTCAGGGTCTTCTTCTTATGATCCCTAACATGTACAAAATCGCTGGCGAACTTCTGCCAAACGTTATCCATGTTTCCGCTCGTTGTGTTGCTTCCCACGCTCTCAACATCTTCGGCGACCACTCTGACGTTTACGCATGCCGCCAGACAGGTTATGCAATGATGGCT
>JAFSAW010000068.1 GCA_017442085.1 Oscillospiraceae bacterium
GGGGAGGGGTTCCATCCCCTCCCGTATAATTTCCGATAACAACAATCATATGTATGTGATTTGGCATTATAACATATTTTTCAATATGTATATTTTTATAGTGATTATTGATATATAATATGGAGCTGTTTATTTATCTGCCAATATCCGTCAGCAAAATCTGCGGGAGGGCACAGAGACCCTCCCCTACAATATTGCAGAGGAGTTTTTGTTTGTTATGGGTGCATACCGTCACAAAATATGCGCCGTTTTGGGAATAGTCATAATTTTTTAATCTTGTTGGTTTTCTGTTTGGAAGATTAATTTTTGTCATTATATATTATTTAACAAGCAAATCCAGTTCCCTGTTAAGTTTTTCTTTTATATCTGTAAGCTGCTGTGGGGTTATGCGGTATTTTTCGCCTGTTCTGTCCTTTGGGTCCAGCCGCCATACAGGGCCGGTTATTCCGTCAAGGTCGCCGCTGTTTCTTGGAAAAATATGCCAGTGCATATGTGCGCCGCCATTGCCCATGCCGATAAGCTCGTAATTAAGTTTTTGGGGTTTGAAAGCATTGTAAACTGCCTGGGCAACAAGGCTCATCTCATTAAGAAATTTAATTTTGTAATCATCGTTTAAAAAGTGAAGCTCGGTGGCGTGCTGTTTGCAGATAAAAAGTGTGTATCCGTAAAAGCGCTGAAAATCACCTGCAACAACATAGCCAGTTTCAAGTTCGCGGATGAAACAGGGGTTTTCGCCTTTTTTTATTGCTTCAATTCTTTGGCATACAAAACAGTTTTTCATAAATAATCCTTTCACCGAAAGCGGTCTTTCTCCCTTTACACAAGGGAGGATTTGTCATGCTGAACGTATGTGAAGCATCGCTTGGTTTAATCAGTCTGCCGACAGCCGATACACTGTGCAGGCAGAGAGATTAAACGGAATGTCGGGGACGCCGTCCCCTACAGCGCTGCGCTCAGAATGACATATTTTGTTATCGCGATAACATTGTATATACAGGAGACATTATTAAAACCTGTCGGCTTCCAGCATAAGTCCGTCGATAAATTTTTTGATGCTTACCTTGCCGTTGTTGCGGCTTCTGCCACGGATAAAGTCCATTTCGCATCTTACATCTTCAAAGCTGAAAAGGGTTGCAGAGTAGGACATAAAGGTTTCGTTCATAAAATCTTCTATGCCCATATGCGCAATATTGCTCATACCTGCCGCAATTGCACGGCGGATGCGCTGTTCCACACTTTTTGGGTTGTCGCTGACAGATTCGCACATCTGGCCCACACTTATTGATGCAACATCGGTGCGGGTGTTTTTGAGATGTTCGCAGATTTTTACAATGTCGGCGCTGCCTTTTTCGCCGCTTATGCCGATTTTGTTAAGGATAATGCGCAGTTTTTTTGCATATTCATTTTCGGCAGGGGTAGCAGCAGGAAAAACAGCTTCGGCAGTGCTTTGTGCCACAAACATATTGCGGATATTGTCCAGCGTGCGCTGATTTTCTATCTGCTGGTGTACATTGTTAAGCACAGATTTTATCTCGATAAGGTTGATTGGCTTGCTGATGAAAAAATCTATGCCTGCAGTGTATGCCTTGCTGACCAGCTCTTTTGAAGAAACCTGGCTTATCATAATGCACTTTATGCTGCTGTTATACTTGCGCAGTTCTGCCACAAAGGTTGCGCCGTCCATAACAGGCATAAGAAAATCCACCAGCACAACGTCAGGTTTTGCACGCAGAACATCGGCAATGTCGGGCACGTTGCCGCCGCAGTCGCCGCAGATTTCGCCAAGGTCATGGGTTTCGATGATATCTTCAAGTATATTGATTATTGAAAGGTCGTCTTCGATAATGTAAATGCGCATAAATTCCCTCTTATTAAAATTACAGTATGTTGAAATATAAAATAATATTACAATAAGTTTTGAAAATTGCTGTGATAATTATAAAATCAGTTGTCAGATTGGCTTACAATGGCGTCTTTTGGTATTTTTATTGTAAACTGTGTGCCGTCACCAAAAACCGAGCCGGCTTCTATGCTGCCGCCAAACTGTTCTTCAATTGTGCCCTTTACCCCAAACAGACCTACACCGCGGTAGATGTTGCCTGTTACATAGTCAAATTTTGTGGAATAGCCCATCTTGAAGATGTTTGGCAGGTGACGTTTTGATATGCCCGGGCCGTTGTCCTTGACCACCAGAATGCAGCTGTCATCAGTGAGAGCCTGTTCCAGGGTTATGGTGTCGCCCTTTTCGGCATTTTCAATTGCTTCTATGGCGTTTGTGACAAGGTTTTTAAGAATGTTCATAAGCTCGTAGTGCTCGTTGGTGACAAAATCGTCCTTGCAGTTGAACACCAGATTAATGTTTAAATCTTTGGATATCAGCAGGTGATGTGTAGTGTCTTTAAGGATGCGCAGCAGGTCGCTGAACTTCATCTGTTTTTCGTCATAATCTTCGCTGATTTCGTTTTCGATGCCCTTGATAATGCGGATATAGTCCTTTTTGATTTCGTGCACGTCCTTGGCAAGTGCCAGGGACATATTTTTTATTTCTGGGGCAATAGCAGTGTCGGACAGATTTTCGTACAGCTTGTAGGCAGTGCCCATAACCCTCTCGATTTCTTCCGAGTTCTTTTTCATAAAATAGATTTCGTTTTTAAGGCCTGTTGTCATAAGAAACAGACGCTGATAGCGCTTTTCGTGTTCTTCCTTTTTCAGAAGAGCGGTGTACTGTCTTTCGGCAGCAAGAATGCACCACACAATGATGCTGCGCACAAGGGCAACTGCAAAAAGTGTAAGGATGATGCCGCTTACACTGCCAAAACCTGTTTCGCTGTGGGTTATGCAGATTTCGCAGATGTTGGCGAGAAAGTCGCTGGTGATAAGCAGCACAAAAAGATTTGGATAGCTGATGTTGTGCCTGTTCTGGTAAAGGATTGCAAAGATAAGGCCGTAGGCAATATAGAAAACCGCATTTGGATAATAAAGCTGCAAGGTGCCGCTGAAGCTGCCGTTGTAGATGAAATGTATGGTGGAACGCACGGCAAGCACCATTATTGCGGTGGCAAAGCAGATTTTTACCGTTGATATGTTTTCGCCTATAAGCATAATAAGCAACGGCAGCAGAATGACCGCAATGGATATGCGGAAGCTGTCGGCAAAGGCGTTGATGTAAAGCTGGCTGGATAAAGCCACAGTGAGTGCGATAAACAGTATGATGTGTTTTTCGCTTTTTTCTTTGAACAGTTTTTTCATAGGTCGGTGGTTGTTTATGCAAATGAATGCAGGGGATTGGGGTTTGCTGTGCTGTTTGAATTTTTGAATTTTGATGTTGTTTTGAATTTGTCTGTCATTCTGAGCGAAGCGAAGAATCTCTCTGTCAGCACATTATTTCGGCTGACAGCAGACTGATTAAACGGTGAGATGCTTCACATACGTTCAGCATGACAATATAATTATGCTGATTTACCTGTCATTCTGAACAAAGCGCTGTAAGGGGGCGGTGTCCCAGACGTCCCGTTAAAGCTCTCTGCCTGCACAGTGTATCGGCTGACGGCAGACTGATTAAACGGTGAGATGCTTCACATACGTTCAGCATGGCAGAAAAGAATTTCTTCTTCAGTATATAACATCGGCTGTATATATAATTTTGCCCTGAAAAAAGGTCTCTTTTATAAATAAAGAATAACATATATGTTTCAAAAAAACTACGGAAAGG
This sequence comes from Oscillospiraceae bacterium, assembly GCA_017442085.1. Taxonomy (GTDB): domain Bacteria; phylum Bacillota; class Clostridia; order Oscillospirales; family Ruminococcaceae; genus RGIG3102. Next base: position 3,713 of record JAFSAW010000068.1, read on the forward strand.
TACAAAATTCTACATTATAAAAAGCAATATCTGTGTTATAGATAAAAAAGATAAAGGGTTATTTGTCTAAAATATATAAAATACAGTGTTTGTTTTATTGGAATTTGTACAAATATAAAATTTCGGCTGTATTTTTTTGTATTTTTTTGAAAGGGTGCTTTTATCATACATCCATAGCAAAAGGGTGAACTGACGACAAGAAACAAACACCCTTTGAGAGAGAAAAATTTATGGAGGTATAACTCTTATGACAGAGATGTTACAAATCAATCTTGATATGTTCCAGGCTGCTGCAGTTGCTTGTGGTGTTTTGCTGCTGGGCAGATTTCTTGTTTCTAAAATTGAACTTCTGAGAAGATACTGTATTCCGGAACCTGTTGTTGGCGGTGTTATATTTGCACTTGTTCATCTTGTACTGCGTTCCATGGGTATTCTGGAAATAACCTTTGACGCAACAATCCAGACTATATTTATGAATATCTTTTTCTGTTCCGTTGGTTTTGCAGCTGCATTCTGTCTGCTTAAAAAAGGCGGCAAGCTGGTGCTTATCTTCCTTGCACTTGCAATATCCATGGTTGTTGTGCAGAACCTGACAGGTGCCGGCCTTGCAACAGTTTTTGGTCTTGACCCACGTTTTGGCCTTGCAACAGCTTCCATACCAATGGTTGGCGGCCACGGTACATCAGCAGCATTTGGCCCTGTGCTTGAAAAAGCAGGTGTGGTCGGTGCAGAAGCAGTTGCCATTGCATCTGCAACATTTGGCCTTGTTGCAGGCTGTCTTATCGGCGGACCTATTGCTTCTTCCGTTATCAAAAAACACAGCCTTAAACCAACAGAAACTGCGACAGGCAGCGCTGAAGGTGAAGAAGAAACAGCAGGCAAAATTGATTCCACACGTTTTCTTAACGCAATGATGTTTTTGCTTATCGCTTTGGGCATAGGCACAATCATCGGTAAATATCTTTCCAAAATTGTTATTTTTGGTCAGCAGCTTTCTTTCCCTGGCTATATCGGTGCTATGCTGGCAGCAGCAGTTATCCGTAATATCTTTGACATCAAAGGCAAAGATGTGCCAATGGAAGAAATAAACACTATTGGTTCCTACAGCCTCAGCGTATTCCTTGGCCTTGCAATGATGGGTCTTAAACTGTGGCAGCTTGCAGAGCTTGCACTGCCAATGATTGTTATGCTGGCAGCACAGACAGTGCTTATGTTTGTTGTTGCAAGATTTGTATGCTTTAACATTCTGGGCAGAAGCTATGACGCAGCAGTTATCACAGCAGGTTTTTGTGGTTTTGGTATGGGTGCAACACCAAACGCAATGGCAAATATGCAGGCAGTTACAAAGAAAAACGGTCCTTCACCAACAGCTTTCCTTGTTGTGCCACTGGTTGGCAGTTTGTTTATCGATCTGTTTAACAGCACAATTATCACACTGTTTATATCCTTCCTTGCTTAATAAGTGATAAATACATAAGTTTTGAAAATTTCCCCTTAAAAATACAAACCAACTAAAAGTTTTGACAACTTTTTCAAACCTCTTAGACAAATATCAATCACAGCAGTTTATGCAGTTCATGGATACTTAATGTATAAGCTGAGAAAACCCCTCTTTAACTGTGAAAACAAAACCCCCATCGGATTGCGCGGAAACCGATGGGGGTTTTGTTATTATATCAGTGTCTGTAAATTTTATTCAACATAAAAACAGTCTGTTTGCCATTTTGCAGGGTTTGTTTCAATATAGTTCCATATTTTAAGATAATCAGCTTGGTCACGGATTATATGGTCGTGAAAGGAGTGCTGCCACAGTTTTTTGCCGTGTTTTCTGGTGGTGTATGATTTTAATGCACCAACATCACTTTGTAGGGGAGGGGTTCCATCCCCTCCCGTATAATTTCCGATAACAACAATCATATGTATGTGATTTGGCATTATAACATATTTTTCAATATGTATGTTTTTATAGTGGTTATTGATATATGATATGGAGCTGTTTATTTATCTGCCAATATCCGTCAGCAAAATCTGCGGGAGGGCACAGAGACCCTCCCCTACAATATTGCAGAGAAGTTTTTGTTTGTTATGGGTGCATACCGTCACAAAATATGCGCCGTTTGTGCTGTAATCATAATGTTTTAATCTTGTTGGTTTTCTTTTTGGTAAAGTATCTTTATCTATAACCTGAGTATGATTTATGCAAAAATCATAAAATAGGCAATTACAATTATGCCCAGCACAATGCGGTACCAGCCGAAAAGCTTGAAGTCTTTTTTCTTGATGTAGGACATAAGAAAGCTGATGACAAACAGGGAAACCACAAAGGCTGTGATGCAGCCCACCAGCAGAATGATGAGTTCTGCACTTGTGAAAGCAAAGCCGAATTTGAGCAGCTTGAGTGCTGAAAGGCCAAACATAACCGGCACAGCAAGGAAAAATGTAAATTCTGCTGCAGCAACACGGCTTACACCGATAAGCAGTGCACCGATGATTGTGGAGCCGCTGCGGGAAGTGCCCGGAATGATGGAAAGCACCTGAAACAGACCGATAAGCAGAGCGTGTTTGTAGGTAATCTGGCTTAATTTTTTAACATCGGGGATAACATTCTTGTTGCGGTTTTCGATAAGTATAAATGCGATGCCGTAGATGATAAGTGTTGCGGCAATAACCAGCGGTGTGTGGAAATGTGCCTCGATATAATCGTCAAAAAGAATTGTTACCACAGCACCGGGGATGCAGGCAACCACAACCTTGAACCACATATCAAAGATATGTTTTTTAACAAATGGCTTGCTTTTGTCTTTAAGGGTGAAAGGCCACATCTTGTGCCAGAACAGCAGAACAACCGCCATGATTGCGCCCAGCTGGATAACCACAAAGAACATTTCTTTGAAAGCGTCGCTGGCGTTTATCTGCAGAAATTCGTCCACCAGCAGCATATGACCTGTGGAGGAGATTGGCAGCCATTCGGTGATGCCCTCTACGATGCCAAGAAAGATGACCTTTAAAATTTCGAAAATATTAAGTTCCATAACAGACCTCGTTACTTAAATTTATATGTGATAAAACAACAGATATATTTGCATTAACTTTTATTTTATCATACTGCGCAGATAAATACAAATATGTCAGCTGTATGTGTTTATTTTAATGCAGGTAAAGCAAAACTGCAATATACGGATGGTTACATCGCGACACTTTAGGTGTCACTGCCAATTGATAAGCATAAGCACCTTTATGGCAAGAAAAGCAAACAGAAAAACTGCGGCGTAGGGCTGTTGGCTGATGATAAACAGCAAGGTTAGCGCGGTGGTAAGCAGAACAGAAATTTTGCTTTTGTTTTTTACCCAAAGGCTGTCAGTGCAGTTTTTCAGAATGAGGGTGAGTATGCCGCAAAAAATTATGGCAGCAGTAAAGGAACAATAGGCAGTTTTTAAATAAGGGGCAATAAGGACAAGCTGCAAAAGGCTGACTGCCTGTACAGTGCCATCTGTTTTGTCGGCAAAAAATGGGAGAAAAATAAGCAATGCAGTGCTTAAGTCCAGCAGAGAAAAAACGATGTCACGTATGTGGATTTCTTTTTGTCTGCTGTCTTCTTTGGCTACCGTAAGCAATTGATCACCCGAAAGCAGATAATCTACAGAAATTCCAAACAGGTTTGACAGCTGTTTAAGGGAATCTATATTTGGATAGCCTTTGCCCGACTCCCATTTTGATATGGCAGTGCGGGACACATAAAGCATCTGTGCAAGTTCCTCCTGGGTAAGTCCCTTTTGTTTTCGCAGCTGCTGCAGTTTTTCGTTAAATTCCATAATTTGTCCTTTTAAAAAAATTGTTTTAATAATTTGGGTTTAATCTATCATATATGCACCGTTATTTCAATAATGGTTGTGTTGTGACAATATTTCACACAGAGTTACGGCAACAGCTTTTATTTACATATTTACTTGTTTATGATAAAATAATAAGTTAGAAAAATATGTTTAATTTGTTATGTCATTCTGAACCGCTTGCGGTGAAGAATCTCACGGATTTTGCAAATGTATTAAAAGCGATAAAAACGGGAGACACTTTGCTTTGCTCAGTGTGACATTTAAAATGATATGAGGTTAATTTATGAGCAAGAGTATTGCGGCAATGGCAACAGCACCGGGCAAGGCAAGTTTGTGTGTTGTGAGAATAAGCGGCGATGATGCCTACAGCGTTGCAAAAAAGGTTTTTGTGCCGATAAATAAAGACAAGGATGTGGAAAAGCAGAAAGGCTATTCTGCTTTGTTTGGTCACGCCTACCGTAACGGCAAGGAAATTGACCAGGCGGTTGCACTGTTTTTTGCCGCACCAAAAAGCTATACAGGCGAAAATGTGGTTGAGATAAGCTGTCACGGCGGCAGTGCAATTGCCGACCAGCTGCTTAAAGCCTGCTACGAAGCAGGTGCTGTGCCTGCACAGGCAGGGGAGTTTACCAAGCGCGCATTTTTAAACGGCAAGATGAGCATTACCCAGGCAGAAGCTGTTATCGAGATGATTAATGCCAGCAGCAGTCAGGCACTTTCTGCGGCAAAATCTGCTTTGGAAGGTCACCTTTATCAGAAGGCAAAGGCTGTGCGCGATGCACTGCTTGTGCTGGTGGGCCATATAACCGCATATACAGATTTCCCTGAAGAAGCGGTGGAAGAAGTGACCGACGGCGAAATTGAAGAAATTCTGCAGAATGCAAAGGCAGAACTTAAACGCCTTATCGACGGCTATGACAGTGGTGCAAAAATAAAAAACGGTGTGCGCACTGCCATTGTGGGCAAGCCAAACGTGGGCAAAAGCACACTGCTGAACGCTTTGAGCGGTTTTGAAAAGGCAATTGTAACCGAAATTGCAGGCACAACCCGTGACGTTGTGGAGCAGGAGGTTATCCTTGGCGGTGTAAACCTTATACTGCAGGATACTGCGGGTATCCGTGAAACTGACGACATTGTGGAAGCCATGGGCATTCAGCGCAGTATGGACCGCCTTAAAGATGCACAGCTGGTTTTCTGTGTGTTTGACGGCAGCAGGGAAACCACCGAAGAAGATATTGACCTTGCAAAGCATTGCGAAAACAACAACAGCATTGCAATTATCAACAAACAGGACCTTGAGCAGAAATTTGACGTGACCAAGGTGGAACAGTACTTTAAAAAGGTGCTTAACATAACCGCCAAGGAATTTTATATGTCAAAGGAATTTGAAAGCACGGTCAAAGAGGTGCTCAACCTGACTTACATCGACAGCGAGGTGGCAACGGTGGTCAACGAGCGCCAGTTTGCCGCAGTAAGAGAAGCCTACAACGCGGTAAGCGATGCACTTGATGCTTTCAGCATGGGCCAGAGCCTTGATATAATCGGCGTTTGTGTGGACGATGCGCTGTATGCAATTTATCAGCTGACGGGAGAAAACGTAAGCGAAGAGGTTGTTGCGGAAGTATTCAGCAAATTCTGTGTCGGTAAATAACAAAATGTAATATTTTTGCGAAATATTACAACTGTAATGGCTCCACTTGTCAGGGGAGCTGTCAGCGAAGCTGACTGAGGGGTAGTCATTATAAAGATAAATGCGGTGACGGAGTGAGAGAATGATAGAATACAATAAAAACAATATTTCTCTTGCCAGAGTATTACGCAAAAATATGACAAAGCAGGAAAGAAAGCTGTGGTTTGAGTTTTTAAGAGAATATCCTTTGAGATTTCAGCGGCAGAAAGCCATAGGTGAATATATTGTTGATTTCTATTGTGCAAAGGCACGTGTTGTTGTGGAAATTGACGGCTCGCAGCATTATGAAGATAAAGCCGTGCAGGCTGATATAAAAAGAACAGATTATCTGAAATCAAAAGGACTGAAAGTTTTAAGATTTTCAAATTTTGATATTGAGGATAATATGAGAGGGGTATGTGAGATGATTGATGCTGTTGTAAAAGAGTCTCTCCCTCAGTCAGCTGAAGCTGACAGCTCCCTCATCAGAGGGAGCCATAAATGAAATGTAGTCAGTATAGTGACAGCCCTCATCAGAGGGAGCCATAAATGAAAGGTAAGCTGCGATATGCTTCTGTATTATGAGTATGGCGCAGAACAGCAAAAAATTATATAAATATAAATAATGTTTATAACAATCGGTGAAAGGGATTGCTAAAGACACACAATTATAAGGAGAAAATTATGATTTTAGGAAATTATGATGTTGTAGTAATTGGTGCGGGCCATGCGGGCATTGAAGCTGCAATGGCATCGGCACGTCTGGGTGTTAAAACAGCACTTTTCACCTTGACACTTGACGGGGTGGGCAATATGCCCTGCAACCCTGCAATAGGCGGCACGGCAAAAGGCCACCTTGTGCGCGAAATTGATGCTCTGGGCGGCTGTATGGGTATTGCCGCAGACGCCACCAGTATTCAGACAAGAATGCTCAACCGCGGCAAAGGCCCTGCAGTGCATTCTCTGCGTTGCCAGAGCGACCGCCAGCAGTACACAATGTATATGAAGCAGCTGGTGGAACGTCAGGAAAACCTTGATTTGAAGCAGGCAGAAATCTGCAAGGTGCTGTTTGACGAAAACAAAAATGTAACGGGTGTTGAAACACAGCTTGGCACACAGTACGGTGCAAAGGCGGTTATTATTGCAACGGGTACATATCTTACAGGCAAAATTTTTGTGGGCGATGCAAGCTATCTGTCCGGTCCTGACGGTCACCACAGTGCACAGAAGCTCAGCGACTGTCTTAAGGAAAACGGTATGAAGCTGGTGCGCTTTAAAACAGGCACACCTGCCCGTGTAAACAAGCGCAGCATTGATTTTTCTGTGCTGGAAGTTCAGCCCGGTGACGAAGAAACTGCACCGTTCAGCTTTATGACAAAAGAGCAGCCAAAGAATATTCTGCCTTGCCACATCAGCTACACAAACCTCAGAACACACCAGGTTATCAAGGATAATATTCACCGCAGCCCATTATATGGTGGTAAGATCGAGGGTATAGGCCCAAGATATTGTCCGTCCATTGAAGATAAGGTTATGCGCTTTGCCGACAAGGAACGCCATCAGCTGTTTATCGAGCCTTGCGGACTTAACACAGACGAAATGTATATTCAGGGCATGAGCTCATCTTTGCCTGAAGATGTGCAGGTGGCTTTTTACAAGACAATCAAAGGCCTTGAAAATCTGGAAATCACACGCCCTGCATATGCAATAGAATACGACTGCTGTGACCCGCTGGATTTGAAAGCAACATTGGAATTTAAAGAATACGGCAGTCTTTACGGTGCAGGCCAGTTCAACGGCACAAGCGGCTATGAAGAAGCTGCAGCACAGGGCCTTGTGGCAGGTGTAAACGCTGCAAGAAAAATTCTTGGCCTTGGAGAATTTACACTCAGCCGTCAGTCCAGCTATATCGGCACACTTATCGATGACCTTATCACAAAGGGTGTTATGGACCCTTACCGTATGATGACCAGCCGCAGCGAATACCGTTTGTATCTGCGCCAGGACAATGCGGACGAACGTCTGACACCGATGGGACGTGAAATCGGCCTTGTTACCGATGAACGCTGGGAGCACTACAACCGCATTCTCTCGGCAAAGGAAAAAGAGATTGAACGTCTGTCTGCAATTACACTTAAACCAAGCCAGGTTAAAGAACTGCTTTTAAGCAAGGGCCTTGACGAAATCACCACAGGTGTAAGAGCAAACGAATTTCTTAAACGTCCGCAGATAAGCTATAACGAGCTTGTAGAAATTGTGGGCGAGGGCGAAAATATCGACAACTTTGTAAAGGAAAAGGTTGAGATAGAAATTAAATATGCAGGCTATATCAAGCGTCAGGAGCAGCAGATAAATCAGATTAAAAAGCTGGAAAACACTGTTATTCCCAGAGATATTGATTTTGCAGACTTTAAAGGCCTGCGCCTTGAAGCAAGGGAAAAGCTGAACAAGGTGCGCCCTGTAAACGTTGGCCAGGCAAGCAGAATACCTGGCGTAAGCCCAAGTGATATATCTGCACTGCTTTTGGAACTTAAAGCAAGGGGAATATAAACATTTTGTCATTCTGAGGCATTTGTGCCGAAGAATCTCACGGTTTGATAAAATACTGATGCTGACAAATAGTTTGTACAAACAGAGAGACCCGTTCGCTTCGCTCAGGGTGACAATTGAATTTGTTCCACGTGGAACAATTAATGAAAATAATATGGCTCCACTTGTCAGGGGAGCTGTCAGCACAGGCTGACTGAGGGGCAGTCTCTCCCTCCGTCACTGTGTGACACCTCCCTCATCAGAGGGAGGCATTTTTGAGAGTGATATTTATGATAAACAAAGAAAGATTTTTAAATACATTAAAACAGTACGATATCGAAATAAGCGATTTACAGTTTGAGCAGTTGGACAAGTATGCCGAAATTTTGGTGGAGTATAACCAGAAGGTAAATCTGACTGCAATCACAGACCCAGAAGGCATAGAAAACAAACATTTTCTGGACAGCCTGCTGTTTGCAAAAAATCCGCTGGTAAAAGGAAAAGTTGTGGACGTTGGCACAGGGGCGGGTTTTCCGGGGATTGTTACAAAAATTTTTAAGCCCGAAATTGAGCTGACAATGATTGAGCCGACAGGCAAGAGATGTACATTTCTGCAGTTTGCCCTTGACACAATAGGCATCAAGGCAAATGTGGTAAAGGAACGTGCCGAAGAAGCAGCCCGCAAAATCTGGCGCGAAGATTTTGACGTTGCCACCGCCCGTGCAGTTGCGGATATGAGAGTTTTAAGCGAATACTGTCTGCCGCTGGTAAAGGTGGGCGGCCACTTTATTGCGATGAAGGGTGACGGCGAAAAGGAACTGACACCTGCGCTTAATGCCATAAACAAGCTGGGCGGAAAATTTGTGCAGATGGAAGAATATGCCCTGCCGGACCAGTCAAAGCGCACAATTATCGTGACAAAGAAAGAAAAGGAAACACCAAAGGTTTATCCAAGAAACGGAGGCAAGATAAATAAGTCTCCGCTTTAAATCAATGTCATTAAGAAAAAATATGTCATTATGAGGAACGTAAGTGACGAAGAATCTCTCGGTTTTTCTCTCCCTCAGTCAGCTTCGCTAACAGCTCCCTCGTCAGAGGGAGCCGTGAGATTTTTCGCTTTGCTCAGAATGAGTGTTCAAAATGATATTATATTTAAATATAAATCTACATTTTTAAAGCAGAAAAGCCAAAAACTTTTCTGCCTTTTCTTTTTTTATCCGACAAATTGTTTTGATATGCGATAAATAGCGGTTTTATTTTTAATATAATCTGTTTTTTGCTGTCGCAAACTGCGATATTATCTGCTGGAATAATGGTGAAACCTGTGATAAATTGAAACCAGACAAGCAAGCAAAACCCCTTGAAAACTGAAAGGGCAGGGATGAAAAATGGAAAATGGAAAACTTGAATATATAAACCCGTCAATGATAACGCCTTGCCCTTATCAGACCCGCTATACATACAACCGTGAAAATATGCAGCAGCTGATAGACAGCATAAAGCAGAACGGCATACTGCAGCCTCTCACCGCCACGGAATGTGACGGGGGATATCAGCTTATATCAGGTCACCGCAGACTGTTTGCCGCAACAATACTTAAACTGGATAAAGTGCCTGTGGTGGTTGTGGAAAAAACCGCCGAAGAAATTGCAGTGCTGTGTGCTGTGGAAAATATGCACCGTGAAGATTTAAACTTTTTCGAGCAGGCGGCGGCAATAAAACTGCTGATAGACCAGCTTGGCCTTACACAGCAGCAGGCGGGGGAAAGGCTGTGCATAAGCCAGTCGGCAGTGGCAAACAAGCTGAAACTGCTGCAGTTTGACAAAACCATGATGGACGCGATTGTAAAAAACAATCTTACCGAACGGCACGCAAGGGCACTGGCACGGCTGGAAAAGGAAAAACAGCCAAAGGCATTGGAATATATAATAAAACACGGCCTTAATGTAAGCGAAACCGACAGTTATATCGAAAAGCTGATTTCTCCCAAAAAGCAAAAGAAAAAAACAGTGATACATATA
>JAFSAW010000069.1 GCA_017442085.1 Oscillospiraceae bacterium
GACCTGCGCACCTGCTATCAGAAAGACAGGGACAAAATCATTCACTGCAAAAGCTTCCGCCGTTTAAAACAGAAAACCCAGGTTTTTATATCACCTGAAGGGGACCATTATCGTACCCGTCTTACACACACGCTGGAAGTAGGTCAGATTGGACGTACCATCTGCCGCGCACTTGCACTTAATGAGGATCTGTGCGAAGCCATTGCAATGGGGCACGACCTTGGCCACACACCGTTTGGTCACGCAGGGGAAAGAGCACTTAATGCACTTAATCCAAACGGATTTTCCCATTCAAAACAGAGCGGACGTGTTGTGAGGTATCTGGAACGCAGCCTTAAAGGTTTAAATCTTTGCCGTGAAGTTATCGACGGCATCGAAAACCACACCCGCAGCGGCAATCCGCACACAAGGGAAGGCATTGTGCTGCGCTTTGCTGACCGAATTGCATATCTCAATCACGATATCGAAGATGCAATCACAGCAGGTATTCTCACCGAAAATGACCTGCCAAAGGAATGTACCGATGTGCTTGGTCACAGCAAAAGCGAAAGAATAACAACACTTATCAATTCGCTGGTGGAAAATTCCTGGTCAGAAATACAGATGGCACCCCATATTCAGACACAGTTCGAAGCTTTGTCCACATTTATGTACGACAATGTTTACACCGATTCCATTGCAAAGGTGGAAGAAAAAAAGGTGGACATGCTGGTGGAAGAACTTTACAAATATTTTAAACAGCATCCGGACAAAATGCCGGAAATGTATCACATTATAGCAAAAGAAGAAGGTCTGGACAGGGCAGTTACCGACTACATACAGGGTATGAGCGATGACTTTGCCTCAGTGACCTTTGAAAATATATTTATTCCAAGACCGTGGAAGCTTGGAAAATAGTGGTGTAAAAAGCAGACATATATCTGTTCAGAATGCTTATACACCCGATTTACAGATTTTATAAGAAAGGAGAGGCATATGGCTATTACAACCCATTATCTGCAGGAACTTTTGCAGCGCAACAGTATCATAGACGTCATAGGCGGTCATGTTCATCTCAAACGTCACGGCAGAATTTATAAAGGCCTGTGTCCTTTCCATTCTGAAAAAACACCGTCATTTACCGTTTATCCCGATACCGAAAGCTACTATTGTTTCGGCTGCGGTGCGGCGGGCAATGCAATCAACTTTGTAAAGGACATCAATGGTCTCACATCCATAGAAGCAATAAAAATGCTTGCCCAGCAAAGCGGTATGCCTTTGCCTGATGAAGACGACAAGGCATCAAAAATAAAAAGCCGTATCTACGAGATGAACAAGCTTGCGGCAAGATATTTCCACGCAAACCTTAACTCCGAAAAGGGCAAACAGGCAAGAATTTATCTGCGTCAGCGTCAGCTTTCGGACAAAACAATTGTCAATTTTGGTCTTGGTTATGCAAGCGGCGGCTGGGATTTGTGCAATTATCTTAAGAAAAAGGGCTACACCGAAGACGAGATGGTGGCAGCATACCTTGCAGGGCGAAGCCAGAAGGGAAATGTATACGATATTTTCCGTGACAGAGTGATGTTCCCGATTATCGATTTGCGCGGCAATGTAATTGCATTTGGCGGCAGACGTATGGGGGATGAGGGCGGTCCCAAATATCTCAACAGCGGCGACACGCCAGTATTCAAAAAATCAAACGGGTTGTTTGCGCTCAATCTTGCAAAAAAATCAGGCAAGGATACCTTTATTCTTGCCGAAGGATATATGGACGTTATTGCGTTGCATCAGGCCGGGTTTACAAATGCCATTGCTACACTTGGCACAGCCCTTACAAGCCAGCAGGTAAAACTGATTGGCGACTATGCAAAAAATGTTGTTATAGCCTATGATTCGGACGAAGCAGGGCAAAAGGCAACGCGCAGAGCAATGGAAATGTTTACCAAAGAGGATGTAAATGTCAGTGTTCTGCAGATGGAAGGTGCCAAGGACCCTGATGAATACATCAAAAAATTTGGCAGCAACAGTTTTGAGCTGCTTATAAACAAAGCAAATTCGGCACTTGATTTTGAACTGCAGAAGCTAAGAAAACAGCACGATATAAAAGATGTGCAGGGCAGAGTGGACTATCTTACCAAAGCCTGTGAACTGCTTGCTTCCCACCCAAACCCGATTTTGCAGGATATATATTGCGGCAGACTTGCCGAGGAAACAGGTGCTGGCAAGGATTCGATAAAACTGCAGCTTGAACAGGCAAAAAACAGGTTTTACCGCAATAGTGCTGCACGGCGCAACAAGGCAATGATGAAGGAAGGCCTTGCAAGCGACATAAAGGTGGACTACCGCCAGAGCGGAAACACTGTGCCAAAAGTCCTTGCACAGCAGCAGATAGTGTCAGCGCTTATCCGTGACAACGACCTTTTGCCGATAGTGGAAGGTCAGCTGACTGAAACAGATTTTACCGATGAAAATATGAAAAACGCCTATGTCAGATTCAGGGAACTTAAGGCTGAAAACCAGACAGTGGGTTATGCACTGCTTTATCAGTTTCTCGATGATGACACAAGGAAATCATTGGCTAAAATAAATGCAACCCTTACCGACATAATAATGACGGCGGAGGACCTGCAGCTGCATATAGACAAGCTCAAAGCTGCACCAATGGGGCAGAATGAGGTTAAAAATGCCAGCCTTGAAGAACTGGCAAAACATATTGAAAAGCTAAAAGAGAAAAAGAAGTAATAAAGGGGAGTTTATTATGACAAAAAATACAGAGAAAAAAATCACAACAATTCAGGAACTGGTTGAGTTCGGTAAAAAACAGAATAAACTGACAAGTACTGAAATCAACAAATTTCTTGAAGAAGTAGGTTTTGACCTTGAACAGGTTGAAAAACTTTACGAAGTAATTGAAGCAAACAACATCGAAGTTATCGACATTGCAGAAGAGGAAGAAGAAGTTCTTACAGAAAAGA
>JAFSAW010000070.1 GCA_017442085.1 Oscillospiraceae bacterium
AGCAGCATTCCTGCCGACGGTGTGGTTGTTGAAGGTGAAACCCATATTGACGAAGCTGCAATAACAGGTGAAAGCATACCTGTGTTCAAAGAAAACGGATCTTCCGTAATTGCTGCAACCATAAACAAGGAAGGCTTTATCAAGGTCAAGGCAACAAAGGTGGGCAGCGACACCACCTTCAGCCAGATTATCGCCCTTGTGGAAAACGCCTCCTCCACCAAAGCACCAATTGCAAAGCTCGCCGATAAAATTGCAGGTGTGTTTGTGCCGATAGTTATGACAATAGCACTTATTACCGCAATTGTATGGCTGGCACTTGGCTACAGCTTTGAATTTGCACTTTCCAATGCAATAAGCGTGCTGGTTATCAGCTGTCCGTGTGCCCTTGGCCTTGCAACCCCTGTTGCAATTATGGTGGGCACAGGCAAAGGTGCCGAAAACGGTATTCTTATCAAAAGCGGCGAAGCCCTGGAAGTTGCCCACAAGGTTAAAACCGTGGTGCTGGACAAAACAGGCACCATCACCGAAGGCAGGCCAAAGGTTACAGATATTTACCCAATCGGCACAGATAAAGACACTCTTTTACAGCTTGCCGCAAGCATAGAAGCAAAAAGTGAACATCCGCTGGCAGTGGCCATATGCGAGGAAGCCGCAGATAAAAAAATCAAGCCGACCGAAACAAACAGCTTTGAAGCAGTATCAGGCAAAGGTGTTGCCGCACAGATTGAAAAGGACAGATATCTTGCAGGCAATATACGCTTTATGAGCGAAAACAGCGTTGATATTTCAGCTGTTACTGACGTTGCCGACAGATTTTCCGACGATGGCAAAACACCGCTTATCTTTGCAGAAAACGGCACTGTAATTGGTGTTATAGCTGTTGCAGACACTGTAAAAGCCAACAGCAAGGAAGCAATAAAAGACTTAACAGATATGGGCATTGATGTTATAATGCTTACAGGCGACAACAAAAAAACCGCCCGGGGCATAGGCAAGGACCTTGCCGTAAGCCGCATTATTGCAGAAGTTCTGCCGCAGGACAAAGAAAAGGTTGTAAGCGACCTGCAGAAAGACGGCAGCACTGTGGCAATGGTTGGTGACGGCATAAACGATGCACCTGCCCTTGTGCGTGCCGATGTGGGCATTGCCATTGGCAACGGCACTGATGTGGCCATTGAAAGTGCAGATATCATTCTGATGCACAATGACCTGTACAGCGTTGTAACCGCAATAAAGCTCAGCAAGGCAGTTATCAAAAACATCAAGGAAAATCTGTTCTGGGCATTTTTCTACAACTGTCTGGGCATTCCGCTGGCGGCAGGTGTGTTCTATTTAAGCTTTGGCTGGAGCCTTAACCCGATGTTTGGTGCAGCCGCAATGAGTTTCAGCAGCCTGTTTGTTGTTACCAACGCACTGAGATTAAAATATTTTAAGGTTAAAAACCCTGATGATATTAAACCTGATGAAGAAATAAAAGAAGAAAAGGAGATTATAAAAATGACAACACTTAAAGTAAACGGCATGATGTGCCCAATGTGCAAAAAACACGTTGAAGAAGCTCTCAACGCTTTTGAAGGCGTAGTTGCAGAAGTTAACCTTGAAGCAAAAGAAGCAAAAGTTAACCACCCTGACACAGTAACAGCACAGCAGCTTGCAGATGCAGTGACAAAAGCTGGCTATGAAGTTGTGGGAATTGAATAATTTTTACCTGTTCAGCAAACTGATAATATCAGAACAACAGAAAAAGCTCCATCAATTGATGGAGCTTTTTAATTTGCATTGACAATTATTCAATTTCTTCAAAAACTTCTGCGCCAAGCTGACAGATTGGGCAGATAAAATCTTCAGGCAGCTCTGCGCCTTCATAAATATAGCCGCAAACAGAGCATTCAAAGCGTCTTGCTGCGCCCTGTGGTTCTTCTTCCACAGTTTCTGCCGCACCTGTGCAGAGTTCTTTTGCAAGTGCTTTAAGCTGTGCTGTGCTTTCTTCATTAAGCGCAGACATAATTTTTACTGTGTTTTCTGCAAATGCAAGGTTCTTGCTTTTTTCAAACATACCTTTCATAATCTTTGTTGCAACAGGTGCCCAGCTGCCGTTTTCCATAAATGCAACTGTACGGTTGGAATAGTTGCGTTCTGTAAGATGATCGATAAACTGACGCATAAACGGGAATATATCAGCATTGTAGGTTGTTGTTGCAAGCACAAGCTTGGAATAGCGGAACGCATCTTCCACAGCTTCTGCCCAGTCACAGCGTGCAAGGTCGTTGATAACAACCTTTGGACAACCGTTTGCCTTAAGTTCTTCCGCAAGCTGCATAACAGCTTTTTTTGTATTGCCGTATATTGATGTGTAAGTGATAACAACGCCTTCTTCTTCCGGCTGATAGCTGGACCAGATATCATAAAGATTGATGTAGTAACCAAGGTTTTCTGTGAGAACAGGGCCGTGGAGTGCGCAGATTTTTTCGATATCCATCTTTGCAGCCTTGCGCAGAACAGCCTGCACCTGAGAGCCGTATTTGCCAACGATACCGATGTAGTATCTTCTTGCTTCGCATGCCCAGTCTTCTTCCACATCAAGTGCACCGAATTTGCCGAATGCGTCTGCAGAGAACAGCACCTTGTCTGTGCTGTCGTATGTCATAATAACTTCTGGCCAGTGCACCATTGGTGCTGTGATAAAGTTGAGCTCGTGCTTGCCGAGGGAAAGCTTGCTGCCTTCGTTTACCACAACCTGTTTTTCTGCAAAATCTGTGCCGAAAAAGTTTTTCATCATAGCAAAAGCCTTGGAAGAAGCAACAATTTTTGCTTCTGGATAAGCCTTTGCAAAATCAAAAATACTTGCAGAATGGTCAGGCTCCATATGCTGAACAACAAGATAATCAAGGTTTCTGCCGTCAAGCTGTGCAGCAATATTGTTCAGCCATTCCTGTGTAAAGTTGGCATCAACAGAGTCCATAACTGCTGTTTTTTCGTCCATAATCAAATAGGAATTGTATGCCATACCGTTTGGCACAACGTACTGACCTTCAAAAAGGTCAATTTTGTGGTCGTTAACACCAATATATCTGATATCATCTGTAATATACATTTTTACGTCCTCGCTTTGTGTATTTGCAATTTATATCCAATTGATATAATTTTAACGTTACAATTATACCATTTAATTGATTTTGTGTCTATATTGTAATATAATAATTTTATAAAGTATGTTGTTTTTACAACAAAGGTGATGGTATGAAAAACTATATTTCCGTTATGAAATCAGCCGATATCTTTATGGATGTATCGGAAAATGAAATTGAAGCCATGCTTGACTGTATGCAGGCAAAAACTGCAGATTACCGCAAAGGTGAATATGTCTTCCGTCAGGGTGAAAACATAAAAAGCATCGCCCTTTTGCTCAAGGGCAAAATTCATATTCAGCAGGATGACTACTGGGGCAACCGCAGCATAATAAATGTTATCAGTCAGGGCGAAATGTTTGGCGAATCATACGCCTTACAGCACAGCGAACCGTTTTTAAACGATGCCGTTGCTGTTGAGGACAGCACAATTGTATTTTTTGATATCAGCCGTATGCTTACCGTCTGCTCTGCTGCCTGCAAATTTCATTCGAAGGTTATCCGCAATCTCTTTACTGTAATTTCGCAGAAAAACCGCATTCTTGTGCAGAAACTTGGCCATATGTCCCGCCGCAGCACCCGGGAAAAGCTTATCAGCTATCTTTCCGCAGAAGCCAGACGCCACGGCAGCGGCAGTTTTGCCATCCCCTTTAACCGTCAGCAGCTTGCAGATTTTTTGTCAGTAGACCGCAGTGCCATGTCAAACGAGCTTTGCAAAATGCGTGACGAAGGGCTTTTATCCTTTAACAAAAACCAATTTACCCTTTTATAGCAGAGGTGATTTTATGATAGACAAAAAAGAATTTCTTTCTCTTTGCAACATAACCGAAGATTCTCTTAACAGTGCCAATATTCTGTGGGAAGATCTGGAAAAAATTGCCGCAGAATATGAAAAGCTGGAACCTGTTATGCACGATATCAGCAAAGACTTTATTGACGAATATCTTTATGATATCAACAAGGCAGGCATACACTCTTACCGTTACCGTGTAAAAGACGCAGGGCATCTGCTGGAAAAAGTTATCCGCAAAAAAAGAGAAAATCCTGAAAAGTTTGAAGACCTTGACCACACAAATTTCCACAAATTTGTCACCGACCTTATCGGTATCCGTGTATTTTTTCTTTACCGTGAAGACTGGGTGCATTTTCACAGATATATAACATCCATATTTGAAAATAACCCCGAAATATACGTTTACGACCGTCTTGAAGATTTTGACGAAAACCCCAACCATTACTACATTGCCGAAAGGCCAAAGGTATACAAGCGTTCAGGCGATACCAGAATATACGATTCCAGGGAAATTGATATAATCTCCGGCGGTGTTTACCGCTCTCTGCATTACATCATCAAATACAAGGGTTATTATATCGAAGTTCAGGGCAGAACACTTTTTGAAGAAGGCTGGAGCGAAATTGACCACGATATAGTTTATCCTTATTACAAAGATGACGAAATGCTTACCGACTTTTCCAAGCTGCTGAGCCGTCTTACAGGTATGGCTGATGAAATGAGCAGCTATTTCCGCAGGATAAAGCAGAACAAAGAAGACGAAAAATAACAAAACAGAAACTGCCGTACGGTGAAAACCATACGGCAGTTTTTTATTTGGTCTGATTGTATTTTCTGATATATTAAAGGAAAATATATTTAAGCACAAACAGCACAGCAAGAACATACATAAGCGGTGTAACTTTTTTTGCTTTTCCTGTTGCAGCCTGCAGCACCACATAAGAGATAACGCCAAGGCAGATACCTTCGGAAATGCTGTAGAACAGTGGCATTGCAAGGATACACAGATATGCCGGAATTGCTTCCACAAGATTGTCGGCTTCAAATTTGATTTCCACAACTGTTTCAAACATCAGGAAGCCTACAAAGATAAGTGCAGGTGCTGTTGCAAAGGATGGAATGGATGTAAACAAAGGTGAAAACAAAGTTGCAAGCAGGAACAGCACGCCTGTTGTGAGAGCTGTAAGACCTGTGCGGCCGCCGGCAGCAACACCTGCAGAAGATTCTACAAATGTTGTAACTGTGGATGTGCCAAGCACTGCGCCTGCGCTGGTTGCAACAGCGTCAGAGATAAGTGCAGGTTTTACATTTGGCAGATGACCTTCTTCGTCCAGCATGTCAGCCTTTGTTGCCACACCGATAAGTGTGCCCAGAGTATCAAACAGGTCAACAAAAAGGAAGGAGAACACAATAACAATAAAGTTAAAGATGCCGACAGCACTGAAATCGAATTTGAAACACTGACCGAATGTTTTGCCCAATGCAGAGAAATCTGCGCTCATAATACCTGCCGGGAAAAGGCTGTAAGCACCCATTTCAGGATTTGGCACATAAATACCTGCAAGCTGGCAAACCATGCCAAGACCCCATGTTACAACAATGCCTATAAGAATTGCACCTCTTACATTTTTGATGTAAAGAACTGCTGTGATAAGCAGACCGATAACGGCAAGCAGTGCACAGATGCCTTTTGTGCTGAAGTTTTCGGTAAAGCTTGTGATTGTAACCAGAGTGGAAGAATCCACCGCAAGACCTGCATTCTGCAGACCAATAAATGCAATAAACAGGCCTATACCTACCGAAACACCCTTTTTAAGTGTAAGCGGAATTGCATTGAAAATTGCTTCGCGCACATTTGTGAGAGACATGATAATAAAGATAATGCCCTCCACAAATACTGCAAAAAGCGCTACCTGCCAGGAAATGCCCTGACCAAGAACAACTGTATACGCAAGATAAGCGTTAAGCCCCATACCGGCAGAAAGTGCAAACGGCAGATTTGCCATAAATGCCATACACATTGTACCGATAAAAGAAGCCAGACAGGTTGCAATAAGCACAGCATTTGCATCCATGCCTGCATCACTGAGGATACTTGGGTTAACCGCAAGGATATATGCCATTGTCATAAAGGTGGTAATACCTGCAGCAACTTCAGTTTTTACAGTTGTATTGTTTTCTTTTAATCTGAAAAACTTTTCAAACATAATTTTTCCCTTTCTTAAATTATCAGTATGATAAAACATCATCACTGTGATATTTTCAGTTTATCACCAAACCATTTTTGTGTCCATAATAAAACCTTAATATGATTAAAATGTCTATAAATACACAGTAAAAAAGTGCATCGGAATCAACCAATGCACTTTCTGACAACTGATAAATTTTAAAGCAGATAGAACAGATACCCTGCATATGCTGCAAGCATTACAAAACCGCTCCATCTTGGAATGCTTTGTTTGAATTTTGCAACAGCAAAGATAAACAGAGTGATTACAACAGCAATTATTGCATCGATAATGAATGCTGATGCAAACGGCACAGGGATAATCAAAGCGGATATACCGATAACAAAAAGAATGTTAAACAGGTTGCTGCCCACAATGTTGCCAACTGCAATATCTGCATTGCCCTTTATTGCTGCCGCCACTGATGTGAAAAGCTCTGGCAGGGATGTGCCCAATGCCACAATTGTAAGACCGATTGTACGTTCGGACATGCCGAGAATTCTTGCAATTTCCGTTGCCGCATCAACTGCAAAGTTACTGCCCATAACAATAAGCCCCATACCGATAATAAGCAGCGGTATGGCCTTTGACATAGACATTGTTGTTATTTCTTCCTCTTCAACCTGAGCAGAATATTTTATTGTACGGCTGATGAGATAACCTATATATCCTGCAAAGCAAAGGATAAGGATGATACCGTCAATAAAGCTTATTGTGCCGTTCAGGCCCAAAACAAGCAGCAGAACGGATATAACCGTAAGAAACGGCAGGTCAACCTTTATTGTGGATTTTGTAACTGTCAGCGGAACAATTGCTGCAGACAGGCCAAGAATAACCAGAATATTCATGATATTGCTGCCAACAATGTTGCCCACTGTTATATCTGCAGCGCCCTGAAATGCGGATGTTATACTTACTGCTGCTTCAGGGGCACTTGTGCCCATGGCAACAATTGTAAGACCTATGATGATAGGCGGTATATGAAATCTGTCCGCAATACAAACAGCACCGCCAACAAACCAGTCGGCACCTTTAACCAGCATTGCAAAGCCGATTGCAAGCAGAATAAGCTGAAAAATCATTTTCTTCCCCCATAAATATCTGTTTTTAATATATCTATATTATAGTTTTTTACATAACATTTAAAAAAGTTTCAATCTTTCGACTGAAACTTTCTGCCACTGATAGTCGCAAGCTAAAACCCTTTAAATTACAGCAGGCACGGCGCATGCCATGTGCCGCTTTCATCTGAGGGGGTGACAGTTAAATTTTCATCGCTGTGGCGTGGAAATTTAACGTCAAGAGTGGGATAATCCCCCTATGAAAAAAGGTCTCACAGAAAAATAAAAAGTCCCGACTGATTTAGCCGAGACCTTTTGGTGCGGATGACAAGACTTGAACTTGCACGATATTGCTACCACTAGCCCCTCAAGCTAGCGTGTCTGCCGATTCCACCACATCCGCAAACTTGTGTGCTCTTTCGAGCGCTCAATTATAATACCACAAGTTTTTTCAAAATGCAACAGTTTTTTTGATTTTTTTTAAAATTTTTTCTGTTTTGTTATTTTTCACTTAATTGACAGCACATTATATGACATATATAATTAAATTATTAATTATTATTTCAAATAAAGGAGTTTGCAAAACCTATGAATAATTTCACCTTTTACTCTCCTACTTTTTTTGCATTCGGCAAAGATACCGAAAACGATGCCGGCAGCTATGTAAAACGCTTTGGAGGCAGCAAAGTGCTTATCCATTATGGCGGCGGCAGTGTTGTGCGCAGCGGCCTGCTGGACAGAGTAAAGGCTTCTCTTGAAAAGGAAGGGCTTGAATATGTGGAACTTGGCGGTGCACAGCCAAACCCACGCAGCGGCCTTGTTTATCAGGGCATTGAACTTTGCAGAAAAGAAAATGTTGACTTTGTGCTTGCAGTAGGCGGCGGCAGTGCCATCGACAGCGCAAAAGCCATAGCAGCTGGCGCAGTTTATGACGGTGATTTCTGGGATTTCTACTGCGGTAAATGGATTGAAGAAGCTTTGCCTGTAGGCACAGTGCTTACAATTGCAGCAGCAGGCAGCGAAGGCAGCTGTTCTTCCGTTATCACAAATGAAGACGGCATGCTTAAGCGCGGTGCAGACGGCGATGCTATCCGCCCTAAATTCAGCATTCTCAACCCTGCCCTTACCCAGACACTTTCCCCTTATCAGACAGCCTGCGGCATCACAGATATTATGGCTCATCTGTACGAAAGATATCTTACAAACACAAAAGATGTTGAAGTTACAGACAGAATGATTGAAGCACTTCTGCTTACAATGGTGCACGAAGGCCCGCGCGTTATTGCCGACCCAAATAACTATGAAGCACGTGCAAACATTATGTGGGCAGGTATGATGGCACACAACGACAGCTGCGGTGTTGGCAGAAGCCAGGACTGGAGCAGCCACCGTCTTGAACACGAACTCAGTGCCGTTTATGACTGTGCACATGGTGCTGGCCTTGCAGTTGTAATGCCTGCGGTGTTCACCTATGTTATGAACCACGACGTTATGCGTTTTGCACAGGTTGCAACAAGAGTATGGGGCTGTCAGATGGATTTTGAACACCCTGAAGTTACTGCAAAAGCAGGCATTGAAGCATTCCGCAGCTTCCTTATCTCTATTGGTATGCCTAAAAACTTTGCTGAACTTGGTGCAAAGGAAGAAGACATTTCTGAAATGGTAAAAACACTCTGCGATGTAAACAGCAACGGCACTGTGGGCGGTTTTGTACCTCTTGACAAAGAAGCCTGCACAGCAATTTACAAGCTGATGGTGTAAACTGCCGATTTATCTGAAAATAAAATTTCACAAACAATAAAAGCCTTTTGGAACATAAACTCCAAAAGGCTTTTTTATATTACAAAAATAAAAAGGTCACGACCGATTTGGCAATATCATTAAGTTAAGTGAAATTCAAAAATATCAAATTAATATAACAAAGCAGAATGTCATTCTGAGCGCAGCGAAGAATCTCTTTGTTTGATTAAACCGAGAGATTCTTCGTCACTTACGTTCCTCAGAATGACATATTTTTGTTAACTTAATGACATTGACTGGTTTGGCCACGACTTTCTGATACGGATAGTAATAAACTAAAACTTTCTCTTCCTCTGTCAGCAAAGCTGACATCTCCCTCATCAGAGGGAGACATATATGGCAAGGACGCCGAATGACATGTCCTGCCGTCCTCTAGAGGGGTGACAGCAAAATTTTTAAGCTTGTCGTTAAAATTTTGTGTCAAGAGGGTCCCCCTGTTAGGGGAATGTCACGAAGTGACAAGGGGTCTGCCGTCTGCGGCGAGCAAGTAACTCCCCTATGAAAGAAAAGTTTCACATAAAATAAAAAAGTTCCAGCCAATTGACTGAAACTTTTCTGGTGCGGATGACAAGACTTGAACTTGCACGATATTGCTACCACTAGCCCCTCAAGCTAGCGTGTCTGCCGATTCCACCACATCCGCAAACTTGTGCGCTCTCTTGAGCGCTCAATTATAATACCACAAGTTTATGCTGTTGTCAACACTTTTTTAAATATTTTTTTCACTGATTTCCAAAACCGGTATTTTTTCAACATTGCGCAGCTTGCGCTCCATAACATTTGTACGTGTTGTTGCCAGTTTATCCAGCTCGTCACTTGCCTGACGCATATATTTCTGGGTTTTTTCCAGCGCTTCGCTGAACTTGCCAAACTCGGTTTTAACTTCTTCAAGCACCTTCCACACCTGACCGGAGCTTTTCTGTATTGCAAGGGTTTTAAAGCCCATCTGCAGACTGTTAAGCAATGCCGCCATTGTGGTTGGCCCCGCAATATTAACCTTTTCACGCTGAAGTTCTTCGATAAGGCCTTCACGCACAATTTCGGCATACAGGCTTTCCACAGGGATAAACATTATTGCAAATTCGGTTGTGTAAGGCACATCTATGTATTTGCTGCTGATATCCTTTGCAAAGCCCTTTATGCGTGTGCGCAGCTCTTTGCGGGCAAGCACAAGCTCGTCCTTGCTGCCGCTTTCGTATGCGTCCTGCAGTTTCTGATAGGCATCCAGCGGAAACTTTGCATCGATAGGCAGATATACATACTCATCATCTGCACCCGGCAGTTTTACGGCATATTCAACACGGTCCTTGGAGTTCTTTTTTGTTGCTATATCAGCTTCGTACTGGTCCGGTGTGAGAATATCCTCCAGTATGGCACCAAGCTGAACTTCGCCAAAAATACCACGGGTTTTCACGTTGGACAGCACTTTCCGCAAATCGTCCACGCCTTCGCCAACCTTCTGCATCTCCCCAAGGGATTTATAAACCTGCTCCAGCCTTTCGCTTACCAGCTTGAAGCTCTGATTTATGCGGTCTTCCAGTGTTTTCTGCAGTTTTTCGTCAACTGTGCCACGGATTTCGTCCAGCTTCTTTTCGTTGCTGGCCTGCATATCGCCAACTTTTTTTTCAAGGGTAAGGCGCATTTCGGACAGTTTTTCTTCGTTCTGCTTCTGAAATGCTGCAAAACGGTCATCAAGGCCTGATGCCATTTCGTTTACTGTTTTGCGCAGAGTATCTATATTGTTCTGGGTGTTCTGGCTGAACTCGGCAAAGCGGGCATTTTCAACAGTTTTTATGGTCTGCTGGTTCTGCGCCTGCAGCTTCTGCTGACGTTCCATAAAATCCAGCGTATCTCTGGAACTTTTATTTACATAGTCTTCAATCTCATTCTGCATAAAGATTATCTTGTTTTCCAGCTGCTGTGTGTTTGTCTTTTTAAGCAGATTCAGCACCTGCAGCACAGCAATAACAACAAGCAGTGCTATAATTATATAAACAAAAACTTCACCAATCATATTTACCTCTTTTACTTTATAACATATAATATATTAGTGTATCACATTTTCAACACTAAAAAAAGTGATAATTTTATCAGTGCCAGATTTTGACACAGAAGGAAGTATCATCTATGAAAAGCACAAAAAGAATTGCCCTTTGCGGTATGTTTGGGGCTTTGTCGGTAACAGTTATGCTTTTGGGTTCAATTATCCCCTTTGCAACCTATATGTGCCCTGCAATTGCCGCATTTTTTATACTGCCCATTGTTTATGAGTACAAGGAAAAAACAGGCTTTATGCTGTATCTTGTGGTGAGCATTTTAAGTTTTCTGCTGGTTGCAGAAAAAGAATTTGCACTGATATACATATTTGTTTTCGGCCTTTACAGTGTGTTTAAATTCCGTATGGATAAGATAAAACCGAAATTTGTACAGTATCTGCTTAAAGCCCTGTACTGCATTGTTATGACTGCAGTATGCTATGGTCTGCTGCTGATTGTGTTTCCGTCCCCTGTGCTTATGGAGGATTTCGGCGATTTCACCCTGTGGATAGCCCTTGCTTTTCTTGCACTGTTCACCATTGTATTTTTGCTGTTTGACTTTGCCAGCAGCAAAATATTTATACTGTACAGATATTATATGCGGCCAAAACTTATCAAGAAATAAAACTTTTATCAGGGCTTTTACATACCCAAAACAGTACCTGACGGCACAATATTATTAAAATAAAAATATGTCATTCTTGAGCATAAGCTAAGAATCCCAATGTTTGATTAAACCGGGAGATTCTTTGCCATTTGTGTTCCTCAGAATGACATTTTGTTTTTTTATTTATTTTATCTGATGAAAAACTCCAGCAGAAGCACAACGCCGCAGCAGGAAAATGCCACGCGGAAAATATCCCAGCCAAACCAGGCCGTAACAATGCCAACTATCAGTGCCGCAATGCCCGAAACAGTGCTTTGGGTTGCGTGGATAATTGTTGGGAAGGTCATTGCCGCAAGGGTTGCATACGGCACATAGTATAAAAATGATTTTATAAATCTGCTGTTAACCTGTTTTGAGAAAAGTGTAAGCGGAATAACACGTATTGCATATGTAACTGCCGCCATTGTAAAGATATATGCGTAGATACCAGGTGTCATTACTGTGCCTCCTCTTCTTCGTCTTTATGCGGAAACAGCACAGCCGCTGCCGCAGAAACGATAATTGTTATAACAATTGTTTTTGTGCCGTCTGCAACAGCTGCAAACACCGGCAGATAATAAGCAATGCTGCTTAAAACAAAGCTTGCGATAACCACCAGCATAACCGACCTTTCCTTGCGTGCAGGCGGAATTACTATTGCGAGAAACATACCGTAAAGTGCAACGCTGAAAGCACTTACAAGGCGCAGCAGCATAATGTTGCCCGCAATAACGCCAAGGGCAGTACCTACAGACCACCAGGGCACAGAGCAGAGAATTGCCCCGTAGGAATAGAACGGATTGAAATATCCCTTGCGGTTTATCGCTATGCCAAACAGCTCGTCTGTGACAAAGTGCGCCACGATAAAACGGTGAAAAAACGGCATTTTGCTGTCCATCTTCTGGCTTAAAGCACAGCTCATAAGAAAATATCTTGCATTGGTTACAAGGGTTGCCAGTGCTGTCTCGATAAGTGTTGCGGAAGCTGCAATCATTGTAAAGCCCACATACTCACCTGCCGAAGCAGTGCACAGTGCGCTGACAATAAAGCCCTGTGTTGGGTTGAGCCCTGCATTTTTTGCAGCGATGCCAAGGGAAAAGGAAACCGCAAAATAAGCCAGTGCTATAGGCACACCATCCTTCATACCCTGGGCAAATGCCGCCCTGTTGTCTGTATTTTTCAATGAATAGGTATTTGACATTGTATACTCCATATATTTTATAATTCAAGTTTTCTGCACACTGCATCCAGCACATCACCTATGCTGTCGTGAAACACAAGGTCTGCCCTGCCATCGCTGGCTGTATGCTCTTTGTTTATAACCACAAGATGCGGGCCGTTGAAATAGTTTATATAGCTTGCAGCAGGATAAACAGTGAGAGATGTGCCGCCGATAATAAGCAAATCTGCCTCCCATATGGCACGGATTGCCCTTTCGGTTACATATTCGTCCAGCATCTCACCGTATAGGGTAACCACGGGACGCACAACGCCGCCGCAGGCTGTGCATTTTGGCACAGGGTTTGTTTTGTCGGCAATATATTCTTTGGAATGGTTTTTGCCGCAGTTTGCACAGTAATATTTCTCGGCAGTGCCGTGAAGCTCCAGCACATTTTTGCTGCCTGCAAGCTGGTGGAGATTGTCCACATTCTGTGTTACTACTGTAACTTTTTTGCCGCTTTGTTCCAGCTTTGCCAAAGACAGATGCGCTTTGTTTGGTTTTACATTGTGCAGAAAAAACTCGCGGTAAAACTGATAGAATATCTGCGGATTTTCCTCAAAAAAATCTATACTTAAAATTTCCTCGGGAGATATGCCATATTTATTGTAAGTATTATAGATGCCGTCCTTGCTGCGGTAATCTTTAAGACCGCTTTCTGTAGACACCCCTGCCCCGCCGAAGAAAACTATCTTCTGTGCGTTTTTTACGATTTCTGCAAGTTTGGTGATGTTTTCTGTGTTCATAATGCAATCCTCGTTCTGTTGAAAGCTGTACGCTATCTATTTTACATTTTCCGCCGTATATTTGCAACAAGTTTAACTTTTTTTATTTTTCTTGCACTGTTACATATTTTAGTATACAATTATGTATAATTATTATTTTACAAAACACACATTTTCATTTCACTCTGCAATTCAATTTCCTTTTATAATTGTGTGTTTTCAAAAGAGGTTTTATGAGTACATATCACATTCTTTACAACCGTTTGTCCCGCAGCAACACAGGCGAACTGGAAGCCCATATGCTTGACGAAATTATGGCGGGCGAAAGCCTTGAATACTGGAACGTTGCAGATATAGAAGACTACCATAAATTTTTTGCCGATATTCCTGCAGACGACAAAATTATTGTTGCGGGAGGTGACGGCACCCTTAACACTTTTATAAACAACACCGATTACTGCCATGTGCCGCAGGATATATACTTTTTTCCTGCAGGCAGCGGCAATGACTTTGCCCGTGATATCGGCAAAAAGAAGCACTGCGAGCCTTTTGAGGTTAGAAAATACATCTCAAATCTGCCTGCTGTAAAAATCGCAGACAAGGAACGCCGATTTTTCAACAGTGTTTCTATCGGCCTTGATGCACAGGTGTGCCTTGAAGCCGACAGACTGAAAAAGGCAGGCAAGAAAAGTGTGAACTATGCTTTGCTTGCCGTAAAATGTATATTTACAAAATATAAATTCTGCGATGCCGTTGTAACCTTTGGTGACGGCACCCGCAAAGAATTTAAAGACGTGCTGCTTGCTATCACCACAAAGGGCAGATATTTTGGCGGCGGCGTAAAAATTTCTCCAAATCAGGACCGCAACCATCCTGATGAAGAAATGATATTTATCATCGCTCACAATCTGCCTGCCTTCAAGGCACTGATTGTGTTTGCAAGCATTGTCATAGGCAAACATTTCAAATTCACCAAAAATATTACAGCCATCAGCGGCAAGGATTTTACCGTTGAATTCAGCCAGCCTACACCGATACAGATTGACGGCGAAACCGTTGAAGGCGAAACAAAATATCACGCTTTTGCAAAGCACACTGTGGATTTGAAATAATTCAATATTAAAATTGTTACCCAAAACAATCGGGAGACAGCATCTGCTGTCTCCCTTTTTATATAACATCAAATATATTATCAGAACAATCCGCCTACAAGCAAATTCCCCACAAAGGACAGTGTAAACACCACACCCATACCAACAAGCACTGCTGTGGCAGATGTGCCGCCGTTCTTTCTGATAAATTCGGTTTTATTCGGTTCCTGCAAAGCTTTTGCATCAACTGCAAGCTTTTCAAGGCAAATCATGTAAAGCCAGTTGCCGAACACACCAGCAAGTATGCTTAGCAGAATATCAAGATAACCCAGTCTGTCAAAAACAAGCATGCTCATCAGCCAGTAAAGGCCGCCGTAGACATACATTTTGCGGTAAATCATCCAGGCAGGGCCAAAGAGAAATGCACACCAGTTCCAGGTAACCTTTTTGTTTTTCTGCTTCATTTCGGCAAATCTTGCAACGTAAAATGCTTCTTTTTCCTTGCCGATAAGTTCCACAACATCGTTGTCAATAAAACTGTATTCTGTTTCTGCCTGTGTAAATTCTGCATTTACAGCTGTATCTTCTGCTGATGTATTATTTGCTGCTGCCTGTTCTGCTGCCTGTGTCTTTTTTACCACAGAAACACCGCAGTTATGGCAGAAAGCCGCATTTTCATCAAGTTTAACCCCGCAATTTGTACAAAACATAGTTTTCCTCCCCATATACTTTTAAAATTATATTCTAAAACAGTTTTTTCTTGTTATGACGTGCCACACTAAGCACCATACCCACCGCACAGTAGGTTGCCAGCACGCTGGTGCCCCCTGCTGAAAACAGCGGCAGAGTGATGCCGATAACCGGCAGAACAGAAAGATTCATACCGATATTGATAATGCTCTGGAATATAAGCATTGCAAAAACACCGACACAGATAAGGCTGCCCTGCAGGTCAATTGAACGGTTTGCAACAACCAGTATTCTGAAGCAGAGACAGAGGATAACACCTATAACTATCAGTATCCCAACAAAGCCCACGCTTTCGGCAATAAAGGAAAACATAAAGTCATTCTGCGGCAGAGGCACGTTGTTGTGATTGTCCACCATAAAGCCCTTGCCGAACAGCTGGCCTGAACCTATTGAAACCTTGCCTGCATTCTGCTGTACAAGTATGGATTTATACTCGGGATTGTCAGGAAAAATAAGTGCAAGTATACGGTTCTGCTGATATGGTTCCATAATTTTAAACCACAGTATCGGCAGCCCTACAACTGCTGCACCGCCTGCCATGGCAATAAGTTTCCAGCTTATGCCTGCTGCAAAAAACATACTTGCAATAATAAAAGCATAAACCAGCATTGTGCCGCCGTCACGCTGATAGGCAACAAATGCAAAAGGCACCAGCGCCACTGCAGCCAGTTTTATAAGGGTGTTTATCTCGTTGATATTTTCCTTGTTCTGCTCCATAAAATGTGCAAGGGTTATTATCATACTTATTTTAAGCAGCTCACTCGGCTGCAGGGACATACCGCCAGGCAGGGAAATCCACGCCTTGTTTGTTGTACCCGGCGGGGCAAAACCTATAATGGCGGTGAGCACCATAAGCCCAAGGCAAAGTGCCATATGCACCTTGTACCATTCGCAAAGTTCCTTGTAATCTATAATGGAAAGCAGCACTGCCGCTGTAAGCCCCAGCGCACTGGCAATCATCTGTACAATAACCACCTTTACATCGCCTATGGCATTCATTGTCATATATATGGAATAAAGGCTGTAAACCGAAATTGCATTGCAGGCAGCACACATACCTATGATAACAAAGTCTGTCTGCTCTACAAATTCCCGCAGCCATTCTCTTTTGTACATATCCGCCCTCCTTTTACTTTTTTATTATTGTATTGTATAACATATTTGAAAATATATCAACTTTTATAATTGTACATTATCTGTTTTTATGGTATATTATTTTGTAGTATAAATTGTGAAAACAGACACGGAGGATGCATTTTGAAAGAGTTTATTTCCAATTCAAAAGCAGAGACAGTGGCTTTTGCAAAAAGCATTGTTCCCCTTTTAAACAACCACGATATAATTTTTTTTGACGGCGGCCTTGGTATGGGCAAAACCGCTTTCTGTCAGGGCCTTTGTGACGGTCTTGGCATAAATGCCACCGTAACCAGCCCTACCTTTGCCATTGTAAACGAATATACAGGCTATCCTTTAAGCCTTTTTCACTTTGATATGTACCGCATTGAAAACGAAGACCAGCTGTACAACATAGGTTTTTATGACTATCTTGACTATGACGGCATTGTGGCTATTGAATGGGCGGAAAATATCAAAGACTTTTTCAGCGAAAACACAGTGACAATAAAATTTGAAAAACTTGGTGAAACAACAAGAAAAATCACCGTAGAAGGAGATAATTTCTGATGCTTATTTTAGGTGTAGACTGTTCTTCCAAACAGGGCAGTGTTGCTATAGTGCGCGATGACAAACCGCTGTATCAGTGTGTTTACGATTCCAATATGACCCACAGCCAGAATCTGCTTGGCCTTATCGAAAATGCAGTTACAATCTGCGGCATAAGCAAAAATGATATCGACCTTTTTGCTGTTACCCTTGGTCCGGGCAGCTTTACAGGCCTGCGCATAGGCCTTGCCCTTGTAAAAGGTATGGCAATGGCACTGGACAAGCCATGCGTGGGTGTTTCCAGCCTTAAGGCAATGGCAGAATGTGTTAACCTTGACGGCGTTGTTATTCCATGCTTTGATGCAAGGAGAGGCCAGGTTTACTGCTGTATAACAGACGGCAAGGAAATTTTAAAAGATGACGACTGTATTATGGCAGCCGACCTTGAACAGTTTGTAAACAATTGTACAAAAGACATATATTTTGTTGGCGACGGCAAGGATGTATGTTATAATAAATTCAATCAATATAACAATGTAAAAAATCATTCTGTGCTGATGCCCTGCATAGCTTACGGTGCCTGCCTGCTGGCAAAAAATATGCCGCAGCAGACTCATTTTGAGCTTAGCCCAAGCTATTTAAGGCTTTCACAGGCAGAAAGAGAATTAAAGGAGAAAAACAAATGATAGTTTTGGCTGCTGACCACGGTGGTTTCCACCTTAAAGAAGAAGTAAAAAAACACCTTGAAGCAAAAGATGTGGAATTTATTGATGTTGGTACATTCTCTACCGACAGCATTGACTACCCTGACGTTGCAAAAACAGCCTGCGCAAAAATCACAAGCGGTGAATGCGAAAAAGGCCTTTTCTTCTGCGGCACAGGTGTTGGCATCTCCATTGCTGCAAACAAGGTTAAAGGCATCCGTGCATGCTGCTGCAGCGACCATTTCAGTGCAAAATACACACGTCTGCACAACGATGCAAACGTGCTTTGCATGGGTGGCCGTGTAGTTGGCGCAGGTATCGCCTGTGAACTTGCAGACCTGTTCCTTGAAACAGAATTTGAAGGCGGACGCCACGCAACAAGAGTTGGCAAAATTATGGCAATTGAAGAAGAATAATACTTTGGGAGGGGTGTTCCCTCCCATTGCTGTCTGAACATTCAATATAATACTATACTATATATTTCAGGAGATTATTATGGCAAAAACTGTTATACTTGACCACCCTCTTATAAAACACAAGGTTGCAATAATGCGCAACAAAAACACCGGCACGAGAGAATTCAAAGCTGTTGCAAAGGAAATTGCAATGCTTATGTGCTACGAAGCAACAAGGGAGCTGGCTGTGGAAGATGTTGATATCGAAACACCAATCACAACAGCACACTGCCAGATGCTTGCAGGCAAAAAACTGGCCATTGTGCCTATTCTGCGTGCAGGTCTTGGCATGGTTGACGGCATTCTGGAGCTTATCCCTTCTGCAAAAATCGGTCATATCGGCCTTTACCGTGACGAAGAAACCCTTGAACCTGTGGAATATTTCTGCAAAATGCCGCCTGATATCGGCGAAAGAGATGTCTTTGTGGTGGACCCTATGCTTGCAACCGGCGGCAGTGCCTGTGATGCGATAAAAATGCTTAAACAGCGCGGCGCAAAAAACATCAAATTTCTCTGCCTGATTGCAGCACCTGAAGGCATTAAAAAGCTGACAGAAACTCACCCTGATGTTGACATTTACTGTGCAGCACTTGATGACCATCTTAACGAACACGGTTATATTGTACCGGGCCTTGGCGATGCCGGCGACAGAATTTTCGGCACAAAATAATTATTAAATATTTTATCTGAAATATAAAATGCACCATAATCCATCAAGGATATGGTGCATTTTAATTTTATGCAATTAAATTTCTGCAATTAAAAAGCACCCTTATCAGGTGCTTTTAACTTTTGCCTGGGGGAGAATGGGTATTTGCTGTGTGAGAAACGGATTATTCACCTTTTTCCTGAGCGTAGCATTCGCTGCAAAGAACAGGTCTGTCTTCTCTTGGTTTGAATGGAACTTTTGCTTCTTTGCCACATTTAGCACATACAGATGTGAAATATTCACGCTGGCCACGAATCTGATTTTTTCTTGCGTCACGGCAAGGTTTGCATCTCTGTGGTTCGTTTTCAAAGCCTCTTTCTGCGTAAAATTCCTGTTCACCTGCTGTAAATGTGAATTCCTGTCCGCAATCTTTGCAAACTAAAGTTTTGTCCTGGTACATGGGATACCTCTCCTTAAAAATGTATTTTATCCCCCTGTTAAATTAAATCAATACTCAGCGAAATTGCAGTTTGCTTTATTTTAAAGTCAAAGGGCATATATATAAAGACTACCGTCCTTATTTCCTTAGTTTTTTGTGGATGCGCTGAACTGCGTTATTTATTGATTTTTCGTCCTTGCCTGTCATCTTTGCAATTTCCCTGTAGGAATACTGCATTGTATAAAGGCTGAAGACCAAAAATTCAAATTTGGAGAGTCTTTGCTTTGCAGTTTTTATAAATTCTTTGTTTTGTTCTTTTTTCAGAAAGTCTGTTTCGACACTAAGGTTGTAGGCTTCAGCATCGAGACTTTTTGCATTTGAAAGAAGCTGGTGTTTCTGGCTTTGTGATGAATTGTACGCTGTAATAATGCTGTTTAAAATACATTTTTTTGCGTAGGTTTCAAAGCTTGCACCTTTATCCTGTTTATAGCTTAAAACAGCCCTGAACAACCCGATGTTACCTTCCTGCACGGCATCATCAAAGTCAAAGCCTGATGTGCACAACTTGCGGGCACAGATTTCGATATTGCTTCTGAATGATTCAAAAACAAAATCCATATCCTTGTGTGAGCCCTGTTTTGCCAGAGCAACACGCTGCTCCATCTCTTTCTGCACTTGACAATACCTCAGAACAATTACGGAAAACAGACACAATACATCTATTTTCTCTATAATAATATATTATACAAAAACAGTCACATTATGTCAAACATTTATTAACAACTTGTACAAATAATATGACCGTCATCTGAATTTTTCTCTTATTTACGCGTTATCTCTTGTTACTGTCCTTATCCATCTGCCCGACATAATGCGTTTAAGTTCTATAAATATTTTTATAAAGGCATCACATCTCATGCTGAGATATACCAGTGGTGCCGGTGCGCCAAGCACAAGGCCAAGCAGAATACTGAGCGGAATATTGATAAACCACATACCGCCGCCGTCCAGCAGCAATGCCAGCTTTGTATCACCGCCGCCACGGAGAACGCCGACAATATTTACAATGTCCAGCGCAGCAAGAGGCTGTATAAGGATAACCACTGTAAGCATCTGGAACGCTGCCAGTTTTGCCTCCGGTGTAATGTTGTATATTGAAAGGAACGGTGTTCTGATAAACAGCACCACCAGGGACATTACAAAACCTATGCAGAAAGCTGTAAGGTTAAGCGTAAGTGCTGTTTTCTGTGCGCGTTCAATTTTGCCCTGACCGATTGTTTTGCCGCAGATAACCGCTGCTGCATTTGCCACACCAAAGGTGAACACGGAAGAAAGATTGTAAACAACGGTAACAACGCTGTTGGCCGCAACAAATGTGGAACCGATATGGCCCATAATGATACCTGTTGTAACACTGCCCATACCCCATATAAGCTCGTTGCCCATAACAGGCACAGCATGATGGATAAAGTCCGGCACCAGTGTTCTGTCAATTTTAAACATGCAGTGCCATTTAAAGCCAACCTTTTTCTCGATAAAGTACATATAAACCGCTGCACAGCAGAACTCGAAAATTCTGGCTGCAACTGTGCCTACTGCAGCACCCT
Organism: Oscillospiraceae bacterium; assembly: GCA_017442085.1. Taxonomy (GTDB): domain Bacteria; phylum Bacillota; class Clostridia; order Oscillospirales; family Ruminococcaceae; genus RGIG3102. Next base: position 20,994 of record JAFSAW010000070.1, read on the forward strand.
GAACACCCAGTGCAGGTGCACCGAACTTACCAAAGATAAACATATAGTTTACTATTACGTTTACAAAAAAGGACATGGCATAAACGGTTGTGCTTACCTTTACCTGCTCAACACCGCGCAATGCAAGAAAATAACAGTTGGACAGTGCATAGAACACAAAACCCACTGAAAGGGTTTTAAGGTATGAAACGCCCGCCGCAATAACCTCCGGTTCCGGCGAAAACAGGGACATTATCTGTTCGGTAAAGAAAAAGCCCGCCAGGGAGAAAACTATTGACACCACAAACATTGCCAGTGTGGATATGCGCATAACACGGCGGATTACGTCTACGTTGCCCTTGCCCCAATACTGCGAAATAAGTACTGAAGCGCCGCCGCACACACCAAAACCTGCAATCATCATAAGAAAGAAGGTCTGTCCGCCAAGGCTTGCACCTGACACTGCAATATCGCCAAGCTCACCCAGCATAATTGTATCCATAGCAGATACGCCGTGGTTGATAACATTCTGCATTGCTATAGGCAACGCAACAGCAACAAGTGTTTTGAAATATTCTTTGTCAAAAACAAAATGTTTCTTAAGCATATATCCTCCCTGTTTGTGTTTATTATAATAAAAGTTATTAAAAATATTAATAATGATATAAAACAGTTATTTACACCCACTGCGCCGAATGGCATGCAGTGGTTTCCTTTTAGGGGGTAACAGACAATTTGCAGAGCCTGACGGAGCAAATTGTCGTCGCCAGGGGGTATCCCCCTGCGAAATAAAAATCTCTTTACAAACAAAAAATCCCAGTCAACTGACTGAGATTTTTATGGTGCCGGTGGTCGGGGTCGAACCGACACGGTATCACTACCACAGGATTTTGAGTCCAGCACGTCTGCCAATTCCATCACACCGGCTTAAACAGCTTAATTATTATACTAAACATTTTTTTAAATTGCAATAGTTTTTTTCAATTTTATACTGCAAAAGGTGTCGCTTTTTTATACAAACTGCAATATCGTGTATAAATATGACATTTTGTTTTTATATATTCCTGTTTGTACTGTCTTCCTCTGTCAATAATTCTTTAAAGAAAATTTACACGAGGTGCAGTTATGGAATATATAAAACTGTTGGGCATACTGATTGTTATAATCGGATTTGCCTTTAAACTGGATTCCATTCTTATCATTATTGCCGCCGCATTTACAACAGCTCTGGTTGGCGGTGTGGATATGATAACTTTGGTGGAAACCTTTGGCGAAAGCTTTGTAAACAACCGCAGTATGACTATTTTTATTCTTGTTATGCTTGTTACGGGCACTATGGAGCGCAACGGCCTGCGGGAAGCCTCATCCGCTTTGATAAGCAAAATCAAAGGAGCTTCGGCAGGTATTGTTATCGGTGCCTATGGCATTATACGCGGTATATTCGGGGCATTCAATGTTGGTATAGGCGGTGTGGCAGGCTTTATACGCCCTGTGCTTATCCCTATGGCCACAGGTGCTGTGGAAGCAAAAGGCCACAAAATAAACGAAGAACATCTGGAACAGATAAAAGCCATGTCCGCAGGCATCGAAAATATTTCCTGGTTTTTCTGCCAGGTGCTTTTTATCGGCGGTGCAGGTGCTTTGCTGGTGCAGGGCACATTGGCAAACCTTGGGTATGACGTAAATCTTATTGACCTTGCTGCCGTGGAAATACCCGTTGCCATAACAGGTGTTGCTGTGGGTGTTGTATATTACTGGCTGCGGGACAGACGTCTTGGCAAAAAATATTATAACGGGGAGAAATAATATGGCTTTTTTTACTTCTGCTGATATTCCGCTTATGACCAAACTGCTGGAAATTGTATATATCTCAATAGGTATTATCTGCATATATACCGCACTGCAGAATTTAAGGGACAAGGAAAACCCGTCCCCTTTCGGCACCGCTGTTTTCTGGGGCAGTGTGGGGGTTGTTATAGCCTTTGGCAGATGGCTGCCAAACCTTTTAAACGGTGCGCTTATTCTGGTTATGAGTGCCAGTGCCATTCTGCGTATGGTAAAGCCGGGCAAAAACCTTGCCCCCTCCGCCCAGCAGACAAAAGCCAGCTTTGAGCGCATCGGTATGAAAATTTTTATCCCTGCCCTTTCCATTGGTCTGTTTTCGCTTGTATTTGCACTTATAGGCTGGAATGCACTTGTGGGCACAGGCTTTGGTGTGCTTGTGGCAATGGTGCTGCTGTTCAGCTTTGACAGAGCAAACAGGCCAAAGGTTTTCTTTGATGATGCCTCAAGATTTTTAAGCATTGTGGGGCCTACAAGTATGCTGCCGCCGCTGCTTGCAGTGCTGGGCAGTGTTTTCACCCTTGCAGGTGTAGGCGATGTGATTGCAGACATTGTCGGGCGTTTTATCCCTGCAGGCAACGTTAACGTGGGCATAGTTGTGTACGCCGTTGGTATGACACTTTTTACTATGATAATGGGCAACGCCTTTGCTGCAATTACGGTTATGACCGTTGGCATAGGTGCACCTTTTGTGCTTGCTTACGGAGCAGACCCTGCCGCTGTTGTTATGCTGGCACTCACCTGCGGATACTGCGGCACTTTGCTTACACCTATGGCGGCAAACTTTAACATTGTGCCCGTTGCAATACTTGATATGAAGGATAAGCTTGGGGTTATAAAAGTGCAGATTCTGCCTGCAATAATTATGCTTGTTTTTCAGATAATATATATGATTCTTATTAAGTAGGTGAACTGTATGGATACAAAAAAAGCTGTTCAGGGTGCCGAAATTGTGGTGAAACACTGGATAGAAGCAAAAAGCTGTGATAACATATTGATAGTAACCGACAGCACCCACCGTGAAGAAGGTATGCTTTTAAAAAAAGAATGCGAAAAGATGGGCTGTGAAACCGATATTATGATAACCGAAAAAGACGGCAAGCTGGTGGGCATATATTTTGACAGCAACCCCCATATATTTGCAGGCTATGACTGTATTATAGGCGCTGCAGACTATTCGCTGGTTACAACTGCTGCCGCCAAAACCGCCATAAATAACGGCAGCGGTTTTCTGTCACTGCCGCTGCACACCAACGACGGGCGCAGTATGCTGGAATACGATTTTCTGCACTGCGACACCGCCAAAAGCAGACAGCTTGCCAATGCGCTGATAAAAATTCTGCAGAATGCCTCGGTTATACACGTCACCACAAGGCGCGGCACAGATATGTACTTTTACAAAAAAGACAGACACGCAAAGTTTTTCAACGGAAATTTAAAGGACTGCAGCGGATATTCTTCTGCCAGCGTGGAGGTTTATGTTCCAATAGAAGAAAAACGCACCCACGGCACACTTATCCTTGACGGGTCTATGGGATATATAGGCAAAGTCACCACACCATTGCAGATATTGTTCGACAAAGGCAGGATAACACAGATTGAATCCTCCCCTGACGGAGAAAAACTGCGTGAATTTATTGAAGATTATCAGGATGAAAAAATGTATACCGCCAGCGAATTTGGCATTGGGCTCAATCCACTTTCCCACTGTGACGGAAACTGCTATATAGAAGACGAATCTGCCCTTGGCACCTTTCATATAGGTTTTGGCAGAAATCTTGCACTTGGCGGTTTGTTGCAGGCAAGCGGACATTTTGACCTGACTGTTTTAAGCCCTGATATTTATGCTGACGGCTGTAAAATTGTACACAACGGACAGATTATTGTTTAAGGAGATATATATGAAAATTCTTGTTACAGGTTTCGACCCTTTTGACCGTGAGAAAATAAACCCGGCATACGAAGCGGTAAAGCTTTTGCCCGACAGTATATGCGGTGCGGAGATAATAAAGCTGGAAATTCCTACAGTGTTTGCCAGATGTGCGGAGGCTGTTGAACAGGCTGTTGAACGGCACAACCCCGACATTGTGCTATGCGTTGGACAGGCAGGCGGCAGAAGCTGTATTTCTGTGGAAAAGGTGGCAATAAACTTCGCCGAAGCAAGAATACCCGACAATGAAGGCAATCAGCCACTGGACAAAGCAATTGTCCCAGACGGGCCTGCGGCATATTTTTCCACCTTGCCTGTAAAAGCTATGGTGGAAAATGTGCGCAGTCACGGCATACCTGCCAATCTGTCCTATTCAGCCGGCACATTTGTGTGCAACGATGTGATGTACCGTCTGCTGCACCTTGCAGCCACAAAATATCATCATATAAAAGGCGGTTTTATCCACGTGCCCTACACATTGGAACAGGCTGTTTCAAAACCTGACGGCACACCCGCCTGGGACGAAAGAGCAATTGCAAAGGGGCTTGAATATGCCATTGAAGCTGTGGTAAAGAAAACCGAAAGCAGCAATACTGCAATGGGCACAACACATTAGCAACTATATTTATAACAACTGTATTAACAAACAAATGTTAAATAAAATATTTGAAAATAATCCTTGACAATACCCCTGCTTTGTTATATAATGATTTAGCAACTTGTAAAGGGGTATAGTTCAATTGGTAGAGCAACGGTCTCCAAAACCGTAAGTTGTGGGTTCAAGTCCTACTGCCCCTGCCAAATTGTTTACAGTTGCTATGGCCCGGTAGTTCAGTTGGTTAGAACGCTAGCCTGTCACGCTAGAGGTCGTGGGTTCGAGCCCCATTCGGGTCGCCATAAGAAAAGCAACTATCCAATGGGTAGTTGCTTTTTCTGTAAATAGAGGTTTGACGTTTCATAGGGATACTTCTTGTACAGCTTTGCTGTTATAAGAACCTGACAGAATTGTTACACAATTGGTGCTGACGCATCATGGCGCTAACGCACCACCTGTCAGAACCTTGAAACAGCACACCGAAGGTGTGCTGTTATAGCTCAGCAGGCAGAGCACTTCCTTGGTAAGGAAGAGGTCGGCGGTTCGAATCCGCTTAACAGCTCCAAAAAAAGACACATCAGAAAGATGTGTCTTTTTTTATTTGTCTGTTTATACATCACGGTTATAAAGCGGTTTTACGTCTTCTCTGTGACGGAACATTGTCAGGAATATTGCTGTACAGTTGATTACTGTCATACCGATGAGTATTGTTCTTTCGGGTATAAATTCTGCCAGAGAACCTGCCACCACCTGACCTGTAAGGGTGCCCATGGTGGTTATCATCTGGAATGTACCGTTAAATCTGCCACGCACATCGTCCGGAACATAGCTTTGTGTGGCGGAGATGCGGATGTTGAAGCTGGTAACACTGATGATGCCCACAAAAAAGAACACTACAAACATAACAGGAACAGGAAGCCACAGTTTAAACCCGTCACATATTGAACAGGTAAAATAAACGCATATGGCTATGATAAATTTTTTGCTTGCAGGATATTTGAACTTATAATGTATCAGTCCCCCTGTAAAGCGGCCTGCCAGACCGGTTGTTGTTATAAGTGTATACAGAGTGATAACATCTATAGGTATGTGGCTGTAAAGAGCGGCATTGTTTTTGAAAAACGGCAGCAGAAGGGTGTTCATAACACCGCCCGCCATATTGCATACAAAGAAATAGCTGGTTATAACTATAAGGGCTTTTTCGCCTTTGATATAGTTTAATCCCTGGCGGAAATCATCTATGTACTGCCTTGCATTGGTGGATTTTGTGTTTTCCCTGCTTTCTTCCTTATGCTTTATCTGTGTTTCGCATATGGCAGCAACAAGGAATGTTGCGCTGTTAAACAAAAACAGCGGTGCCAGCGTGCCAAGGACATTGTAAACCATGGAAGCCACAGGTGTCATAAAGGAAGCCAGAGGCATAAGCATGCTGGATATGGAATAAGCCTTGCGGAAATTGCCCGTTGTAATAAGGTTTGGATAAAAACTTTCATATGCCACCGTGTATATGCCGTCTATGCTGCCGATGACAAGACAGACTGCCAGCAATGCAAAAAAGTTGAAGAAGTCTGCATTAAGCACAAGAAACATAAGCATATATATTGTGGCGGATATAAAGTCCAGCGTATATATGATTTTACGGCGGGAAAATCTGTCTACAATCGGGCCTGCCATAAGCGGTGCAACTACCTTTGGCATATTGTAAAACACCATAAAAAGTGAATACAAAAATGTGGAATCTGTTTTTTCCAGCACCAGCAGACCAATGGCAAAGCCTGCCACCATATTGCCCAGCATTGATACCGCAGAACCCAATGTTATTATAGTGAAATTTTTAGTCCACAATTTTGGCAATATCATTACCTTCTTCCGTTTTAATATACCAGATTTATCATACTCCCAATTTATTTAATTGTAAACAATCTTATATAAAAAAACAAAAGCCGTGTATTACAAAATACACGGCTTTTGGCTGTTCAGTTAAAACATGCTGATAACGTTTGTTACCATAACAATAAGAATGAGTACAGGTGCAATAAATTTGATTACAAAGCCGAAATAGCCTTTTGCTTTTACGCTGAATTTGCCGCCCTGTTCAATTTCATCATAGATGAATTTTGGTTTGAGAATCCAGCCAACAAGAATAACGATGATAAGTGCACCGATTGTCATACCGATGTATTCACCGCACCAGTCATAGAAATCAAGGAAGCCCATGCCAAGAATTGTAACGTGGCTGAGTTTGCCGAAGCTGAGTGCTACAGGAATGCCCAGTGCTGTGATGATTGCACCTGTGCCGACAGCTGCTTTTTTGCGGCTGATACCCTTTGTTTCGCTGAGAACGGATGTTGTAACTTCAAGCATAGAGATAGAGCTTGTAAGTGCTGCAAAAAGAACAAGCACAAAGAAGATAAGGCCAAAGATATTGCCCATTGCCATTTCGTTGAATACGCTTGGAAGTGTGATAAACATAAGGCTTGGGCCTGCATCTGGTGCAAGGCCAAGAGCAAATACTGCAGGGAAGATTGCAATACCTGCAAGGATTGCTGCCATTGTATCCATAAGTGGAATAATAACTGCATTCTGCTGGATGTTATCATCATCTTTAAGGTAGGAGCCATATGTAATCATTGTACCTACGCCAAGTGAGCAGGAGAAGAACATCTGAGAAAGTGCAAGACCAAGTGTTTTTGGTGTAAGCTTGGAGATGTCAGGTTTGAAAAGAAATTCAAAACCTGCTGCTGCGCCAGGCAGGGTTACAGAACGGATAATAATGATGATAAGGCATACAAACAGTGCAGGCATCATAAATTTGGATGCTTTTTCGATGCCGCCTGCAATACCTTTTGTAACAATGTAGATTGTTGCAATCATAAACAGCACAAAGAAGATTATGCCAAGATATGGGCTTGCTGTAAATGCACCGAAGTATTCGCCAGGTGCTGCAATTGCATTTGCACTGTCAAAAACTGCTTTTGCATACTGAATTGTGTAGTTAAGAATCCAGCCGCCAAGAACAGCGTAGAAACCAAGAATAAGTGAAACCGCAACAACGCTGATATAGCCTGCAAAGCCAAAGCGTTTGTCCAGTTTTTTGAATATTGTTACAACATTGGCTTTTACTTTTCTGCCCAGTGCAAATTCGCACATCATAACAGGAATACCAACCAATGCAACAAAGATAAGGTAAGCAACGATAAATGCAAAACCGCCGCCCATACCTGCTTTGTAAGGGAAGCCCCAAAGGTTACCAAGACCTACTGCGGAACCTACGGAAGCCATAATGAAGCCAAATTTGCTGGCAAACTGTCCCCTTTTTTCCATACTTTCCTCCTATTGCAGACATTAATGCTGTATATTTGTATAAATATTCGTCTGCAATTAATTATTATATAAATTTTATACAAATATATTTTATATATTACCACAAAGGCAATATAATTTCAATAACAAATTCAAAACCAAAACACTCTCCTTCACAAAGCTAAGAGAGTGTTTTCGGTTAGCCTGATAAAATTTAAAACTATAAATTATTTTTTGATAATCTGTGGGCCCTGTGGTGTGTCTTTAACTTCGTAGCCCATTGCTGCAAGTTCGTCACGGATCTGGTCTGCACGTGCCCAGTTCTTTTCTTTTCTTACTGCTGTTCTTTCTTCTACAAGTGCTTTAACTTCTGCAGGGATTTCGTCCTTGTTTCTGTTGTAGAGAATGCCAAGAACCTCTGCCATTTCGTCAAATGCTTTTGCAGCGTGTTCCAAAGCAGCTTTGGACTGTTCCTTGCCGTTTACGTTGATGAATGTAACAAGCTCAAACAGCTTGGAAAGTGCATCTGCTGTGTTGAGGTCATCGTCCATAACTGCAATAAATTCTCCAACAAGCTTGTCTGCTTCAGCAACAATTTCATCTTTGCCTTCGCCTGCATGGCTGATAAGGAAGTCGAGATGTTCTCTTGCTGTGTAAAGTCTTTCAAGGCTGGATTTGCACTGGTCGATAATTTCTCTTGTAAAGTTGAGCGGTGAACGGTAATGTGCTGTAAGCAGGAAGTAACGGATAACTTCGTAGCCAACCTGTTCTGCAATTTCTCTTACAGTAAAGAAGTTGTTGAGGGATTTGGACATTTTCTGGTTGTCAACGTTAAGGAATGCGTTGTGCATCCAGTAGTGAGAAAATTCGCAGCCGTTTGCACATTCACTCTGTGCAATTTCGTTTTCGTGGTGTGGGAAGATAAGGTCTTCACCGCCGCAGTGCAGGTCAATTTTGTCGCCAAGGTGTTTTTTGCTCATTGCAGAACATTCGATGTGCCAGCCCGGACGGCCTTCGCTGAATGGGGAATCCCATTTTGGTTCGCCAGGTTTGGAAGCTTTCCACAGTGCAAAGTCTGCAGGGCTTTCCTTGATATCGTCAACAGCAATTCTTGCACCGCTTTCCAGTTCTTCAAGCGGGTTGTGGCTGAGCTTGCCGTATTCGCTGAAAGAATGTACACGGAAATAAACGTCACCGTTGTCAACACGGTATGCGTGACCCTTGTCGATAAGTGTCTGCACGATATCGATGATTTCAGGGATTGTGTCGGAAACTCTTGGACGGCTTGTTGCAGGTTTTACGTTGAGACCTTTAAGGTCTGTGTAGTATTCGTTTTCGTATTTTCTTGCAACAGCTTCAAAAGTTGTGCCGTCTTCGTTTGCCTTTTTGATGATTTTATCATCGATGTCTGTGATGTTGGAAACATAGTTTACGTTATTGCCGCGGTATTCAAGGTATCTGCGCAGTGTATCAAAGATAACAGCAGGTCTTGCATTGCCGATGTGAACAAAGTTGTAAACTGTAGGACCGCAAACATAGATTTTGTATTCGCCCTCAACCTGTGGGATAAATTCTTCTTTTTTGCGTGTAAGTGTGTTGAAAATCTTCATATGAGCCATAGATTTTTCTCCTTTTACTTTTTATTTTTATATGATGTGTGTCATTTACAATAATAGCCTTAAAAAAACTGCCGCTGAGCGAAACTGAATGAAAAGTGATAAACAAAAACGCCCTCATCTGCATAAAAACAGACGAAGGCGATAATATACAAAATTACCACGGTTCCACTTCGGTTTATAACTCGGGCTCCATATAACGGTGGACACCGCACAAGGCTAATGTTTTTGCAAAGTTCGCCCTGTGTGCTTTCAAGTGCATTGGGCAGTTTATTGTCCTTAAGGCGCTTTCAGCGGGTAACGCCCATTCTCTGTCAAGGTTTTACACTGCTTACTATTCTTGATAATAACGCATTTCACATATACAAATATATTATCAGTTCAGGGCTGTTTTGTCAACCTGAAAACATTTTCTGTAACAGCAGTGTAATAAAAATAACAACAAATAAAATTAATGCTGCTGTGACAATGAAAATGTCATTCTTCGGCATAAATGCCTCAGAATGACATATTTTTTGTTAACTTAATGACATTTTGAACTCCTGTCATTAAAGCATTTATTTTGCATTTTTGATAAGGTCAAAGTTAGGGATGATATACTGCATACCGCTGACCACTGTAAGCACTGCCATAATCCACATGGTCACATTTGTCACAAGTGCCATTGTTGCATAGGTGGCTTCGCCTATTGTGCCCATTGCAAGCAATGCCATTGCAAGCAGACCAAAGATGCTTGCAAACATCTGCAGTACGGTTTTCATTTTGCCCATCATTCCTGCCGCAATAACCTTGCTGCCTGCAGGGTTTGCTGCTGCAATAAGACGGATGCCGCTGACTGCAAATTCTCTTGCCAGCACAATGCAGATAACAATTTCGTGACACATACCGTTAAGGCAGAGATAGATAAGTGCAACTGTTGTAAGCAGTTTGTCTGCCAGCGGGTCCATAAATTTGCCAAAGTCAGTTACCATATTGTACTTTCTTGCAATGCTGCCGTCCAGATAATCTGTAAAGGAAGCCACTGCAAAAACAATAAGACCGATAAGGTAGCTGTATGGGTTGTCAATATACATAAACACCATAAATACAGGCACCAGCAAAAATCTTAAAAGTGTAAGTTTATTAGGTAAATTCATTACAGTTCTCCTTTAAACAAGTTCTGCATACAGGTCGTAGATATCGCTCTGGATAACCTTTACTTTAACAATATCGCCAACTTCCACATCATAGCCGCCGTCTATGTAAACTTCGCCGTCAATTTCAGGTGCATCATAAACACTGCGGCATATCCATATACCGTTTTCGCTGTCGAAATCGTCAACAATAACATCAAGCTCTTTGTCAACAAGCTTTGCCTGACACTGTGCCATAATATCTGTCTGCAGCAGCATAATGCTGTCTGCACGCTGCTGGCGGATTTCTGGGTCTATCTGGTTTTCCATTCTTGCTGCCAATGTGCCGTCTTCTTCGGAATAAGCAAAACAGCCAAGTCGCTCGAATTTTGTTTCCTTCACAAATTCATACAATTCTTCAAATTCTTCCTGTGTTTCACCCGGATAGCCTGTGATAAGGGTTGTGCGGATGGAAATATGAGGAATTGCTTTTCTCAGGCGTGCAACAGCATCCTTGATGATTGCTGTGCCGCCCTTGCGGTTCATGCTTTTAAGCACGCGGTCATTGATGTGCTGAATCGGCAGGTCAAGATATGGCACAACCTTTGGATTGCCTGCCATTTCTGCAATAACTGCATCGGAAAGACGTTCAGGATAAGCATACATAAGACGTATCCATTCTATGCCGTCAATTTTGCTGATTTCGTTTATAAGTGTATGCAGTCTGCCTTCACCATACAGATCTTCGCCGTATGCTGTAATGTCCTGTGCAACGATGATAATTTCCTGTACACCTTCTTCGGCAAGGAATTTTGCTTCCTCAACACAGCTTTCAATTGCACGGCTGCGGTGCGGACCGCGAATCATAGGAATTGCACAGTAATAACAGCCGTTGGAACAGCCCTCGGCAATTTTGAGATAAGCATAATGTTTTGGTGTGGAGATAATGCGCTTTGCTGTGATGTCAAGGTCGGTCTTTTTACCATAGCGGCAAACTTTGTCGCCTTTTACAACGCTTTCCACAATATCACAGATATCACCGTTGCTGCCGATGCCTACAACAGCATTTACTTCCGGAATATCGTTGATAATTTCGTCGCGGTAACGTTCGGCCAGACAGCCTGTAACCACAATTTTAAGTTTTGGATTTTCAAGGCGTGCTTCCACTGCATTGAAGATATTTTCGATAGCTTCTTCCTTTGCACTTGTGATAAAGCCACAGGTGTTGATGATGCACACATCAGCCTCTGTCATATCTGTTGTGGTGGTATGACCTGCCTTGAGCAGTGCGTGTGCAAGTATATCTGCGTCTACCTGGTTTTTGGGGCAACCAAGTGAAACTAAAGTTATAACCATTGATTTTCGTCCTCTGTTTCGATGTCTAAAGTTTGTAAAGCTGCACGGATTTCACCATAGCGGAAGCCTTTGCGCATAAGCGATACAATAACCTTTTGTGGATTATCCAGCTTTGTACGGTATTTTGTCTGCAGCAGATGCAGCAGATTGTCCATTTGTGTGTCCTCACTGCAGCTTTCTATACAACATTCTATTATATCTTTATTTATACCCAATGTCAAAAGTTTGAGACGGGTTTCATCCAAAGAACACTTTTTGACATTTATGAGATATTCTGCTTTGGCTTTGCAGAATTCCTCGTCATTCAACAGCCCGATATCTTCCATTTTTCTGCAGGCGGCTTCTGCACAGTCGCTGTCAAAACTTCTGCACAGCTTGTCATACAGCTCTTTGCGGCTGTGGCTGCGGTAACTTAAAAAATTGTATGCTTTTTGCACCGCCTTGTTTGTGCTGCTTTTTTGATAAAGCAAAGTAAGCTCCTGCTGTGTAAAGCAAGAGCCTATCTGTATTTTTTCCTGTATAAGCATTAAATCATCCACCGAAAAAAGAAACCCGTTATCGCAAAAAAGGGCATTGTAGCCCTTTTTTGTTTTTGTTATATCGGTGATTTTTATACTATTCAACATCTATGTCAATGTTTGCGCTGCGCCTTCTTGGTGCAGGCTTTTCCTCTGTGATTTCTACATCTTCGCTGCTTTCAGCTTTTTTTGCTGCCGCAAATTTGTTAACTGTTTTCTGTGTTGCTTCGCTGAGCTTTGCAAAAACCTTTTCTTCAATTTCCTTTGCAAATTCAGGCTCGTTGATAAACAGTTCCTTGATATTGTCACGGCCCTGACCAAGACGGCGGTCACCATAGCTGAACCAGGAGCCTGATTTATTGATGATACCCATATTTACGCCGATATCAAGAATTTCGCCAACCTTGGAGATACCCTGACCGAAGATGATATCAAATTCTGCTTCCTTGAATGGAGGAGCAACCTTATTTTTAACAACCTTTGCTCTTGTGCGGTTGCCCACAAATTCTCCGCCGTTTTTGATTGTTTCAATTCTTCTTACATCAATGCGCACGGAAGAATAATATTTAAGTGCACGGCCGCCCGGTGTTGTTTCAGGATTGCCGTACATAACGCCAACCTTTTCGCGCAGCTGGTTGATAAACACAACAATTGTGTTTGTTTTGCCGATGGAGCCTGTGAGTTTTCTGAGTGCCTGGCTCATAAGTCTTGCCTGCAGACCAACGTGGCTGTCGCCCATTTCACCTTCGATTTCTGCTCTTGGCACCATTGCTGCAACAGAGTCAACAACAATAACATCAATAGCACCGCTGCGGACAAGTGCTTCGCAGATTTCCATTGCCTGTTCGCCTGTGTCAGGCTGGGAAACAAGGAGAGAATCAATGTCTACACCCAGTGCACCTGCATAGATAGGGTCAAGCGCATGTTCAACGTCGATAAATGCCGCTGTGCCTCCTGCTTTCTGTGCTTCTGCCGCAATGTGCAGGGCAATTGTGGTTTTACCGCTGGATTCAGGACCGTAGATTTCTACAATTCTGCCCTTTGGCACACCGCCGATACCCAGTGCAACGTCAAGGGAAAGTGAACCTGTGGAAATTTTATCCACATTCATTGTAACGTTTTCGCCAAGGCGCATAATTGCACCTTTGCCAAACTGTTTTTCTATATTTGCAAGGGCTGTTGCCAAAGCCTTTTCCTTATCTGATGCAACTGCTGCAGATGCCAGTGGTTTTTTAGCCTGTGCCATTGTATATCTCCTTTATATCAATCATTTAACAACTATTGGTTGTTAAATATATTATCACATATTAAATAAAACTGCAAGGGATAATTTAAAAAATTTTAAAAAAGTATACTTTTCTGTGCTACCACACCGCGCGGGTTGCCGCCAAGGTCAATAATTTCCTTTATTATATTATACCCTGCTTCTGTAAGAATATTTTTTACTGCTGCCTGCTGGTCAAAGCCGTATTCAAAGACAAGGTAACCGTTTTCCTTGAGCACATTTCTGTATCTGTGCGCTATATAACGGTAAAAAAGCAGACCGTCCTCTTCTGCAAATAGCGCCATTTCGGGCTCGTGTTTTACTTCTGTCTGCAGTTTCCCCCTTAAATCATTATGAATATACGGTGGGTTGGAAATGATAACATCAGCACTGTTTTCAGACTGATTTTTTTCAAATCCAAATATATCTGCCTGCACAGCTGACACCTGCAAACCTGTATACTCTTTATTTTTACAAAGATAAGCATATGCTTCGTCTGATTTTTCCACCGCCGTAACACTTGAATGGGGGCAGTATTTTTTTACTGCAAGTGCAATACAGCCGCTGCCGCTGCACAAATCAAGTACAGTTGGGGCAGGCAGCCTGTTTATAACTTCAAACGCTGCCTCGCACACGGTTTCGGTATCCTGACGGGGAATAAGCACACCCTCACCAACCATAAGCTCCATATCAAAAAAGTACCATCTGCCAAGCATATACTGCAAGGGATAACCTTCCCTGCGGCGCTGTGCACAGCTTATCAGCCTTTGGGCATCATTTTCTGATATTTCATCACCCATAACGTCAATGCGCTTTCTGCCCAGCACAAACTCCACAAGCATATCAGCTTCAAACCTTGCATCGCTGTTTGGATTTTGTGCCATAATTCTGCACATCTGTGCATAAATTTCTCTTACTGCCATTTATCTTCTTCCCTGGACTGCGGAATAACCTGTTTCATGGCTGCAATTGCAACTTCAATCATATCGTCTTCAGGTTCTTTTGTTGTGAATTTCTGAAAAAACATACCCGGACTTGCCAGAATTTTTGTGCAGACATTTTCGTGTCTGCCTGTAAATTTAAGTATTTCATAAGCTATACCCACAACCAGCGGCAGAAGCAGAAGCTTGAGACCAACCCTGCCAAGTGTGGAAGTCCACGGAACAAAAGAGAATATAAGGATACTTACTATAACCACTATAAACAGAAAACTTGTGCCGCAGCGCGGATGAAAACGGCTGTGTCTGCGCACGTTTTCCACAATAAGTTCTTCACCTGCTTCATAGCATGCAATGGTTTTGTGTTCGGCGCCGTGGTACATAAACAGACGCTTTACGTCTTCCACAAAGGTTACACCCCACATATAGCAGAAAAATATTGCCAGTTTTGTAAGGCCTTCAACCACCGCTTTAAAACTGCCAAGGGGCACAAATCTGTCGATAAAGCCTGTAAACATTGTCGGCAGCACCATAAACAGCACCAGTGCAAGCATAGCACCCAGAACACCTGCAACCATAAGCAGTATATCACTGCCTTTTTTGCCAAAGTGCTTTGTAAGCCATTCTTCCATTTTGTCAGGTTCTTCGCCCTGCAGGGCAATATCCGCAGAATACATAAGACAGTTATAGCCTGTAACCAGACTTTCGATAAAACCCCAAATGCCTCTCAAAACAGGTATTTTTGCCACAGGGTTCTTTTTTGTATCCTCTGTTTTCATTACAATTTCGCCGTCAGGTCTGCGCACAGCAATTGCCGTAACTTTCGGGCCTTTCATCATAATGCCTTCCATAAGGGCCTGACCGCCTATTGATGTTTTGTGTTTAGCCATCTATTTTCCTTTCACTGCAGGCACCGTTTTAAGTGTTACCTGCATACTTGTAAATTTTCCGTATTCACTTTCGATATCAAATCTGCCGCCGTGAAGCTGCACAATTTCACTGACCAGCGCAAGCCCTATACCGCTGCCTCGTTTTGAGCCCTTGCCTTTGTAAAACTTGCCCTTGACCCTGCTGATATCATCGGGATGTATGCCTTTGCCGTAGTCTTTAACTTCTACCGTGGCAGTGTTTCTATCTTTGTTCTGTGTGATATTTACCTCTATAACCGAATTGTTTTCGGAATACTTGAGAGCATTGTCCAGCAGGTTTACCATAACCTGACGGATACGGCTTTTATCTGCCATAACGGGAATAAATATCTCCGGTTCTTCAAAATTGATTTCTATGCCCTGTTTTTCTGCCTGCGGTGTATACATTATAACCGCATCATAAACCTCGGCAACAAGGTCCAGTTTTTCCGTCGCCAGTGAAAATGTGGAGTTCTGCAGACGTGAAAAGTCCAGCAGGTTTTCCACCATTGAGTAAAGGCGGTCTGTCTCCTGCAGTATAACCTGTGTGCCCTTTTGCATTGTGGCTATGTCATTTGTGCCGTCCATGGTTTCGGCCCAGCCTTTTATGGCTGTAAGCGGCGTGCGCAGTTCGTGGGATACCGAAGATATAAATTCGTTTTTAAGCTCGTCATTGCGGCCAAGTTCCTCCGCCATATGATTGATGGAGGTGCAAAGCTGGCCTATCTCATCATCATATCTGCTGTCACTTTCTATACGGGCGGTAAATTCGCCCTGTGCAATTTTGTCCGCCGTATCCTTGATTGAATGTATAGGCATAACAATACTGCGGATAAAAAAGGTACCCGACATAATGCTGAAAACAACTATCATTGCTGCAGCAAAAACTATAAATGCAAAAAACACACCTATTTCCTGGTCTATTTTATCCAGCGAGGTGGTAATGCGCACGGCATATACATCTCTGGCAGGGTCTTCCATGATAAATGTTGCACTCATTATTTTCTCACTCATCTGTGATTTATATGTGTTAATGTACAACTCTTCTTCTGCCGATACCGCATCGATAAAATCGTCTGTATTCTGACGGCTTTCAGGGGTAAAGCCCGACGATGTTGCCAGAACCTGCCCGTTGTCCCCCAGCAGCATAAGCTCAAACTTGTCCTTTTCGGCAAAGTCGGACGTAAGGCGGAACAAAAGCTCCTCCTTTTCGCCGTCACTCATTCTGCCTGAAGCATTCAGTGTGCCGTTTATTGTATTTATACGGTTGCTCAGGGCTGTCTGTGCCGCAGAATAGTAGGAGTTGCGGAATGTAAGCAGCAGAAACCCCGATGCCATAACAAGCAGTACAATAATTATCAGCAGACTGCCTTTAATCCATCTTTTTGTAATACTGTTCATATACTGTTTTATCCTAAACTGTCCAGCGGTAGCCATAGCCCCACACTGTAACTATATGCCGTGGATTTGACGGGTCTTCTTCTATTTTGATGCGCAGACGGCGGATATTTACGTCTACAATCTTTACATCTCCAAAATAGTTTTCGCCCCATACTCCTTCCAGAATTTTTTCTCTGACCATAGCAGTTTCGGCATTTTTGAAAAACAGCTCCATAATGCTGAATTCCACACTGGTAAGGTCTATCATCTGTTTGTTTTTGTACAGAATGCGGCTTTTGAGGTCCAGCGTAAAAGGGCCTGACTGTATAATATCTTCTTCTGTGTCAGGTGCTGTGTCACGCTTTACACGGCGCAGCAGAGATTCCACCCTTGCAGTAAGCTCCTGCACACCGAAAGGTTTTGTTATGTAGTCATCCGCACCTGTTGACAATGCCGTAACCTTATCGCGTTCCTGGCTTTTTGCAGACAGCATTATAATGCCCATCTGACCGTCTGTCTTGCGTATTTCTCCGCAAAGCTGTATGCCGTCCATACCCGGAAGCATAATATCAAGGATTGCAATGTCAAATTTTCTGCCCGAAGCAATAAGTTCAAGTGCTTCTTCTGCTGTTGTAACCCTTATTGTGCTGTGCTGTGCAAGTTTAAGATTAAGTTCCACAATTTCGCCGATACTGTTTTCGTCTTCTACAATCAAAATCATCGACATAATTCTTCCTCACTTTATCTAATCAAAATCTGTAATCCCTTTATATACATATTCAACCTGAGTCATATTCATATCGGTGCTGCATTCAAGGTGCCAAAGCCTTGTGCCGATATAAACCGTGTATGAATATGCCCCCGATTCAACATTGTCTGCGGATTCTATTTCAACAAGTTTAACCATTGTTTCATCGGTTTCGATATTTTTTATTTCAAAGCCATTGTCCAGTGCTTTGGTATACACCGTATCACGCCACTGGTCAGGTATTGCCATAAATATATTTTCACGCACATCAAAAACTCCGTAACAGATTTCCTGCTGTTCTGCAGAGGTGCGGTCGCTCCACTGGATATACTTGAAGGACGGAACCTCCTCCGGTGTCTGCGGCTGAATAACCGTTGCCGTTTCCAGATATCCGTCATTGTCAATATCCCTGCTTGCAATAACCGGCTCGTGCTCCCAGATATTTGTGACAATACCATCTGTCAGACAAGGCACCATTCTGCCGTTTTCCAAAGCATATACTTCGGTGTGCATACGGTTGTGTGTATCGGTATAATCCGCAAAAACTGCTCTTCTGCCGTCCCGCAGATAATCTACCACAAGCTGCGCCAGTTCTATATTGGTATATTTAAGGTTTTTTACACCGACGCTTTCAAAGCTTAAATCCTCGGTAAAGCTGAGGATGTTCAGGCTGACATTTCCGTAGGAAGAAACCTTTGCAAGTATAACGTCCGAATACCCGTTGCCCGTCATATCTCCCGTTACAATGTGCCGGCAGCTTTCTGCATAGTCGGGCAGCTGTATGTTCTTATCGGTGAAATATGTAACAAAAAAGTTTTCGTCAATATTGGCTGACTGATATCCAACGGTAATCTGCCTGCCGTATACATACGGAAGAACAATTGTATCAAAGTAGAACACCTCTGTGCCAAGGCCTTCTTTATCGGCAACAATGTTCCATTTTCCGTCTTTTCTTGCAAGAAGTGCAAAACGTATATTTGCGCCTTTGTTTGGTGCATAATAGAACACCACTGCCTCCTGGACATCGTCAAAATCTATATCAATAAGCTGTACAGGTGCCGTATATCCCTGATTTTTTGAATATTTAAGGCTTATATCCTCGCCAAGATAATCTTCGATTGCCGCCACAATGCTGCTTTCGTTTTCGTTCTGTTTAGGGGCAGAAAGAAGGTTTGTTATATTGTTTTTGGTGGTGAGGGCACTGCACCCGCAAAGACAAAGCACAATGCAAAGCATACATAATATCCTTTTTATACCAATCCCCCCTTTTTAATTCCCTGCTTGTACATTTTATATACAGAGGAATTTCAAAATTCCCCTTAACATTATATTTTACCACTAAATCATCAATATTCCAATAGCAATTGTTGCAGAACCTGCAATTGCACCTGCAATAACTGATGCTATCGAGTGTATTTTTGCGCCGTTTGGTATAAGCTGACACAGTGACACCTGCACCATTACCCCCGATATAACCGCAAGCACGCCGTTGAGTATGTGTGGTGTGATAAACCCGTGCATAAGCACAAGGGCTGCCGCTCCGCCTGCAAGTTCCGCCATGCCTGCCGCAAAACTGTGCAGCACCGCTTTAGGTTTTGACGACGTCATACATATCACCGCACTGGCAACAGCCACCCCCTCGGGTATGTTGTGCAGTGCCACCGCTGCTGCCATCTGCACACCAAGCTGCCTGTCGCTGAAGCCTGAAAAGCTTGTAAGCATACCCTCGGGCAGATTGTGCAGCACGATAACCGCTGTTGTTATCAGACACATTTTTCTGACAGCAGAATTCTGCCCGTCATCCGAATCGGGAATGATAATGTGCGCCATCAGCAGCGAAATGCCCCAGCCTGCCGCAAACAGCACCGCTACAATGACACAGGCGCCTGCCGTTCCAAACATAACAGAAAAATCCGTCATACTGTTGGGAAGCATATTTATAAATGATACCGTTATCATAACCCCCGCCGCAAACCCCTGAAAAGCCGAAAGTGTGCGGTGTGATATGTCCGGCCACATTGCCACAATAAGCCCGCCCGCACCTGTGGCAAGAGATGCCACGGCACAAAGCAAAATTGCATAAAGCATAATATATCCTTTCCAAACCGCAGGATGCAGTTTATCCGTTTTTATTTAGCTTATGCCAATGCAGAAAATTGTGTTAAAAACAAAAGTTATGTTTTGCGATGTGGATAGTTATGTAATGATACTTACGGGGTTGTTTAGGGGCAGAGCCCCTTGTAACAATATGCTGCTGGCGTAGAGGTTGTGTGTATACACACAACCGTGTCCGAAGCGGTTTGGCTGAAAGCCAAACGATGCGAGGATAGCGTGCAGTGTACCTTGATGCATGGGTCCGCTGCGTGCAATCAGCGGCGCTTTTGGTCACTTTGGGCGGTCAAAGTGACGTCCAAAGGACAAGTTTTGAAACTTTTACTATAAAAATCTCCCAAAACGGTTAATCGGGAGAACACTCATCGCCCCTACAGTCCACAGACGGCAGTCTGTGATTATCAATTTATACACCGATATGACTTTCACATATTTCTCACACTATTATTATTTTTACACTACTTGACAATACAAGGTAGTGGTGATAGTATAATAGTCAGAAAGGGGTAAAACCTTCAATACGTTTTATACCCTTAAAAATATTTGCAAATAGAAAATCTCCCGCAAAAAAGGAGGATATAATGAACACTCAATTTAAAAAAGGTGTTTTGGAGCTTATTGTTCTGCTGGTTATCAGCAAAGAGGACAAATACGGATATCAGCTGGTAAGCGAAGTTGGCAAAATTGTGGACGTAAACGAAGGCACAATATACCCGCTGCTTAAAAGGCTGACCAATGACAAATACTGCGAAACCTATCTTGAGCAGTCTGCCGAAGGCCCTGCAAGAAAATATTATAAAATAACAATTGCAGGCAGGGTTTATCTGGACATTCTCAAGCGTGAATGGCTGGAATTTTCACAGACTGTAAACAATTTTATAAAGGAGAACTGTGCAGATGACCAGAAATGAATTTTTTGAAAAACTTGAAGCAAGACTTTCCATTTTAAATGTGCAGGAGCGCAACGACATTCTTGACGAATACAGAAGTCATATTGAATTCAGAATGGCAGACGGCAAAACCGAAGAAGAAGCCATAGCGGATTTTGGCGATGTTGATGCCCTTGCAGAAGAAATTTTAAGCGCATACCACATAGATACCGACACTGTATGGAACAAAAACGGCGAATACTACATAAAAAAATCTGTTTCATTTATCAACCATGCCACCGAAAGACTGCTTAGCTTTTCACTGAGTGATGTGGCAAAGGTTGTGGTGGAATTTCTGATTGTACTGCTGGTGATTGCCCTTATCAGTGTTCCTTTCAATATAATAAGTGATGAGGTTGTTTATCTGTTCGGCTTTATGCCAAACCCTGTTGAAAGCATGATTTCGTCCATTGTAAGACTTGCCTTTGACCTTATTCAGCTTATTATCGCTTTTGTGATTATCTACAGCTTTGCAAAAACAAGGGTACTTAACCGCAAGGTAGAAACACCAAAAACGGCTGCATATGATAGTTTTGACCAGCCAAATTTTGACATACACACAGGCAAACCTTTAAAAAAGGCAAAGGAACCAAAGGAAAAAGGCGACGGCTCCTTTGGCAGAGTGCTTGCAAACATTTTTGTGTGGACATTGAAGATAATGGTTTTCCTTGTTGTTTGGCTGCCTGCAATACTGCTGACAGTGTGTGCCATTGTCATAACCGTGCTGCTTTGCATAATGATGTTTACCCGCGGCATAGGGCTGTGGGGGCTGTGCATTATCGGCGCAGGCTGCTGCATTATGGGCATTGGTTTTACCGCATGGACAACACAGGTTCTGTTTGGAGGTAAAAGACATGGCTAAACTTAAATTTATTATTCCCGCTGTTTTGCTGATTGCCGCAGCTGCTGCAATAATCTTTACAGCTGAAAGGAGAAAATAAATATGAAAAAACTTATAATTTCTCTTATAACAGGCTCTGTGCTTATCGGCATAGGCATAGGTGTTATGCTGTTTGAAATTGCCGAATATTCAATGACAGATACCTATCCCGAAATAAAAAATGCACCCGTGCAGGAATTTTCCTTTACCGATGATGCTGTTTTTGAAGATGCGGGAGAAGGCAGAACTATAAATATTTACGGCTATCTTGGCGAATATTTTGACGATTTCGGCAAGTTTGAAGTTGTAGAGGATAAAAATGTAAAAGGCATTGAAGTTACAATAAAATACCGCGGCACAAAACCAAGGTTTCACTTTAACGGCTACGGATACGAACACCGCGGATACGAATATGAATATTCACTGAGTGCATACAGCGACAATGTTATGCCAAAACAGATACTTGATATGGCGGAATATATGTGTACAAACAAAACCATTGTAAGATACCAGGACCTGTTTTATGCCGAAAAGGTTATTGTAAAAACCAGTCAGCCACAGCTGATTGAGTTTGAATTCTGACACACCCCTTAAATTAAATACATCCAAATCGGCAGAACGCCCGCAGAAAAATCTGCGGGCGCTTTGCTTTTTGCCACAAGAAAAAGCCGCACAGAATACTTTTTCTGCACGGCTTTTTTGCTTTTATTAGATTATAAACCAGAATTCTGTGCCAAGGCCCTCACGGCTTTCAACACCGTACTGGAAGTTGTGGTTTTCCAGAATTGATTTTACTATTGCAAGGCCAAGGCCGCTGCCTGTTCTGCCCTCGTCCTTTCTTGCACGGTAATATTTGTCAAACAGATGCGGGATATCCTCCTGCTTGATTCCCTGACCGGAGTCATAAACACTCACCTTTACCTTGCCCTCTTCTGTCACGTTGATTGCAACGCCAACACGGGTTTCTGGCGGTGTGTGCACCAGTGCATTGGATACAAAGTTGTGGATTACCCTTTCTATCAGTGCTGCATCTGCAAAGACATAAATCTGCTGCGGACCTGCATAAGATATGCTTTTGCCCTCTTTTATTGCCTTATAGTTGTACATTTCCACAATGTCCTGACACATATCGGCAATATCAAACTGAACAATATTCAGCTTGTAGGTGCTCTGGCTGAGCTTGGTGTATTCCATAACCGAACCAACCATTTCGGACAGGCGGTCGGTTTCTTCAATGATGGTTGTAAGCTGCTGGTCGCGTATTTCCTTGTTTTCCCCTGTGATATCCTTTATGCTTTCGGCATAACCCTTGATAATGGTCAGCGGTGTGCGCAGGTCGTGGGAAATGTTTGCAATAAGGTCGCGCTGCAGCTCGTGGCTGTGCTGAATTTCTTCGGTCATAAGGTTAAAATCTTTTGCAAGCTGACCAAATTCGTCCTTGTTTGCAATTTCAACCTTTACGTCATAGTTGCCCTTTGCAATTTCCTTGGTAGCCGCTGAAAGCTTGAGCAGCGGAGACATAAACCAATGGGACATTATTGTTGCAATAAGGATTGAAAGTATGATACCGATAATTGATGCCGTCTGCAGCTGACTGCTTACAATAGAAACAATGCTTTCTGTTCTGGCAAGGTTTGTGGAAACGATAATTGTGTACTGACCGTCATAAAAGCGACCCTTTATGGCCTGAATATTGCCAAGGTCATCCTGAAAATGTGCATTGTAGTTCTGGCGGCTGTATTCCCGTATTTCCTT
Organism: Oscillospiraceae bacterium; assembly: GCA_017442085.1. Lineage (GTDB taxonomy): Bacteria > Bacillota > Clostridia > Oscillospirales > Ruminococcaceae > RGIG3102. The sequence continues at coordinate 44,159 of JAFSAW010000070.1, forward strand.
GCGCAGATTTCTTACCACTGTGGAATCTATCTTGCGCTGCTGGTCAAAAAAGTGGTCATTGCTGCCATCGGAATGAAGCTGGCAGGCATCGCCGATACCCTCAAAAAGCACAAGGCCGTTGCCTTTTGCATCTGCTATATCAATGCAGGTGCCTATATTGATAAAGCCCGATATCTCCTCAAGGGTATTTTCGGTTATTCCGCCGTCCAGCTCTATGGCTGTGACAACCTTGTTCATCATTTTGCTCAGTTCCGCCTGGGTAACTGCATAATACATAGGCTTGAACATAAACACTGCCATAAACCATGTCAGTGCTATTATCGCCATATTAACCAAAAATATCAGAGCCGTCAGCTTGCGGCGGATGTTGCTTCGCATAACAAATTTCCTTTTGCTTATTCTTTGGGTTCAAATTTATAGCCTACACCCCATACTGTCTCGATGCAGTCACGATATTCGCCAAGGTGGCTGCGCAGCATTTTGATGTGGGTGTCAACTGTGCGGTCTTCGCCGAAGTAGTCATAATTCCACACTTTAAGCAGAATTCTTTCGCGGCTGAGTGCCACGCCTTTGTTCTGTACAAGGCACACCAGCAGGTCAAATTCTTTTGGTGTTACATTGATGTACTCGCCTTTGATTTTAATGGAATGGCTTGGAACATCGATAACCAGGTCACCGAAAATATATTTTTCGTTGTTCTCTGTAAGTTCCGGATTTGTACGCATTGCAACAGCCTTGATGCGTGCCATAAGTTCTTTTGGGGAGAACGGTTTTACAATATAGTCGTCTGTGCCTGCTTCAAAGCCTGTGATTTTATCACATTCTTCGCCTTTTGCGGAAAGGATGATAACAGGTGTTTTAAAACCGCGGCTGCGCATCTCTTTAAGGCAGGTGATACCGTCCATAAAAGGCATCATAACATCAAGGATAACCATATCGATATCGCCCTTGGAAATAATGTTAAGGGCTTCTATGCCGTCTTTTGCAAATTCGGTTTCGTAACCTGCAACTGTAATATACTGTCCGATAAGTTCACGGATTTTAGGTTCGTCGTCTACAACAAGAATTTTCATAGTGCATAACCTCTCTTTATATCAATTTTTACCATACAAATATATTCAGCATAAGTTTTGACTGACTTTATGCTACTTTAAATATAAATCCTATAAGTTACAATTTTGTGAAAACGCCGCAAAAATGTGAAAACTGGCGTTTCCTTATTCTGCCTTTACCTTTTTGCCTTTTATTTTTGCCCCGTTTACCCTGCGGAGAATTTCGTCTTTAAGGGCAGCGGGAATTTCAACTGTAGTGTGGCTGTCACCGATGTGTATTGCGCCGATAAGGCTGCCTTTTATCTTGCTTTCGCCCGCTACTGCACCAAGAATCTGTTTTGGAGAAACCCCGTTCTTACGGCCTACGGAAAGGCGCATAGGATAAAATCTGTCATCTTCTGCCTGTTTTTTCTTTTTTTCTTTAGCCTTGCCCTTTGGTGTAAAATCCTTTTTATCAGATTTTTTGTTTTTTTCCTTTTCGGTTTTATCCGCTTTGGATTTAAGCGGTTTTATGTTTTTAAGTTCTTCAATTTCGTATGGGCTTATCTCTGCCTTTACCCCACGGATAATATTGCCCATCTGCATAAGCTGGCGCTTGTCTGTTATAAAGGTATAGCTTTGTCCGCCCTTGCCTGCACGGCCTGTTCTGCCTATGCGGTGAACATAATATTCGGTCTGTGTTGGTATATCATAGTTGAACACCGCGTCCACATCGTTTACATCTATACCGCGGGCTGCCACGTCGGTTGCAACCAGCAGCTGTACACCGCCTTTGCGGAATTCTTTCATAACCTTGTCGCGGTCACGCTGGCGCATATCACCGTGAAGTCCGCGGGCAGAAATACCCTTTTGCTCAAGAACCGGCACAAGCACGTCCACCATCTTTTTGGTGTTGCAGAAAACAATGCCAAGACTGATGTCCTCGTTTTTTATGATGTGGCAAAGGGCGTCCGCCTTTGTTCCTTTAGGGCATTCCACAGAATACTGTTTTATTGTTTCCACTGTCGCCTGCCTTTTGGCAATTTCAACAAGCTGAGGGCTGTTCTGATAGTTGTTTACAATATCCAGAATTTCCTTTGGCATTGTGGCAGAAAACAGCACGGTCTGTCTGTCCTGCGGTGTGGATTTGAGGATTGTTTCGATATCTTCGCGGAAGCCCATATTAAGCATTTCATCCGCTTCGTCCAAAACAATCATCTTAAGGTTCTGCAGTTTAAGGGTTTTGCGGCTGATATGGTCCATAACCCTGCCGGGAGTACCCACCACAATCTGACTGCCCTGACGCATAAGCGGCACCTGCTTGGAAAGCATCTGTCCACCGTAGATTGCCACCGTTTTGATATCGTGGGTATATTTCATCAGTTTTCTTATTTCACTGCAGGCCTGAACAGCAAGCTCCCTTGTGGGCACAAGCACCAGCACCTGAGTAAATTTTTTGTTAAGTTCCTTGTCCACAGCCGAAACCGCAGGCACACCAAAGGCAATTGTTTTGCCGCTGCCCGTCTGACTTTTGCCGATAACGTCCTTGCCTGCCAGTATCAGCGGAATTGTCTTCTGCTGAATTTCGGTAAGGCTTTCAAAGCCCATATCATCAAGGGCACGTTTTATCTGTGGCATTATTTCGAAATTTATTTCCATTTAAACCTCTGTAATATTTAAAAATAGAATCTGTGATATTGTGTAATATTGTTAATATAATATATTATAACTTTTTAAGTATACTGCAGGCAACAGAATATTGTAAACAA